>CAIYVA010000179.1 GCA_903929455.1 uncultured Pseudomonadota bacterium
CCGGACTGGTTTGGTTTGACCGCCGTGGCCGCCTAGAAGCCCTCACCCACCTCGATGGCACCGAGCACCTAGAGCGCGCACTGGCCCGCGGTAAAGGGGTCTTGTTGGTTGGCGCGCATTTCACCACCAATGAAATCGCCGCCACCACGCTGGTCAGTGCGGGACACGCGCTAAACATCATGTACAAGCCCTCTGATAACGCGTTAATTAACCAGCTGGCGCTACGCGGACGCATCCGCCGGGGCGGCCGCATGATTCCGAGCGATCGTTTTGTGGAATTACTACGGGTGATGAAGCGCGGCGGTATCGCGCTGTATGCGCCCGACCAACGCTTTGCCGGTGACGGCCATTTGACCGTTCCTTTATTTGGTGTGCCGGCCCTCTCTAATCCAGGCACCACCTTTATTGCACGTGCCACTGGCTGCACAGTGCTTCCCTACTTTCCAAGACGACTCGCCGATGGCAAAGGCTACATCATGAGCATCGGTGCAGCCATGGATGACTTTCCCAGTGGCGATGGCCTGCGTGATCTGACCCGATACCACGCGCTGATTGAGGCGGCCACCGCACAAGCACCTGAGCAGTATTTATGGAGTTACAAGCGGTTTAGACCGGGTGCCGGGCAACCCGATCCTTACCGCAAAGGCGCCTTACGAGGCAGCGCGTAGCCGGTTTGCAAAGCTTCCCATCCCGCATGGAATAGAGCTGGATCCTGCGCCATACCTAGCTTCTCAAGCGATCGTTTCAGTCGTTGCAGATTACCCGCTCGCCAACGACCCAACGAGCGACGACGCCCCCGATCAAAATCGATTAGATGCACGTGTCCATCCATATCCAGCAGAATGTTATGTGCATTTAAGTCAGCGTGATCGATACCCGCGTCATGAAATGCACGCAAGGTGTGGCCGATTTGCCACCACTGCAGTCGCGAGACATCCGATGCCAAACACGCCGCCAACGAACGCGTACCCTCAATCCAGACAGTCAATAGATCTGCACGATAGGTGAGGCCCTCACGAACATACCGCGCCGCGACCGGTCGAGCCGCCGGCAATGCCCAATCGCTCATCAAGGCCAGCAGCTTAAACTCACTGAATGATCGCGTGGCTGATTCACCGGTCCATAGGTACTGATCATCGACCCACCGAGCAATCAATCCACCCCGTCGGAAATGACGTAGCACCAAGGCTGGCTCATCCGGCTGACGTGGCGCTAAAAACCACGCATTGCCGCGACCTTTGGCTAGGCCACGAATACGGGCCTGCTGATCCAGCCAACGCGGGTCAAAATCCGCATCACTCGGTAGACTGATGCGAGCGGGGTCATACAAAATGGCACCGGTTGCAGTAGGAACGCGTGTGAACTGCATATCAACCCTTACAGTGGCTTTAAATTAAGTGTACCGCAAGCGCACGCGACGCACCGCCTAGTCAGCGAAGAAGGTATTTTCTGCTAGGCTTACGTTAGGTCAAAGCCCAAGTGAAGCCGCCTCGCAACAGGCGTCGCACCCTTAGACCAACGAACATGCTTCGAGTCAGGCACTTTGGTGGTTGATACGAACCTTGATGAGGAGATCCCCGTGTCCGAGATATTGGTTCCTGTGTCCCCCGGCGAAGTGCTCGACAAGATCACTATTTTGCGAATCAAGTCGCAGCGCATGACCGATGCGAGCAAAATCAGTAACGTTCGTCTAGAACTGATGATGCTGGAGCGCACTTGGCAGGAATCGCCGTATGCAAAACACGACGTCTCTCAAGATGAGGCGGCGCTACAAGCGGTTAACGAGCGCTTATGGGATATCGAAGACCGTATACGCGATGAGGAGCGAGCCAAGCGCTTCGAAAACAAGTTCATTGAACTCGCCCGCGCGGTCTACATCGAAAACGATGAGCGTGCCGCCATTAAGAAGCGCATCAATACGGCGTTAGGCTCAACCATTGTTGAGGAAAAAAGTTACGCGAGCTATCGCTAAACTATCAATCAACTAGGTGATAATCAGCGCCGCAATATGGGCACTTGGCGGCACCGGTCGCCTCTATCGACAAATACACGCGCGGATGTGAGTTCCACAAAGTCATGGACGGCATTGGACAGGCCAACGGCAAGTCCGCTCGAGTCACTTGATAGCTGTGCTCAGCATTGGCTTGTGTAAAGCGCGCATCATTTACTAAGGGTGTCGCCACAGGAGAACCTCTCACTCTCTAGAGGGGCCATTATAGCCGCCCTCGCATCACACCGCGAGCAAGCAAATTACTTAGCCTCCCCCATGACCGATGCCCACACAGCCGCGACACTGGCGCGCAGCGAATCATAGGGCAGTGCTGCGACCACCGGCTTGGCGCCCTCTAGGGAGAGCCGATGAGTTAGGGCACGGTAGTCCCGATAGGCATCAATTAATCGATCGATCGTTGCATGATCTACCAAGGCCGCTGAACCTACCGACTCTAACTGCCGGATGGTGTCCGAGTAGGTCAGCAGTGGCGGATACCGATCCGCGCAGGAGAGGACGAAGTATTGCGCCAAAAACTCAATATCGGCGACCCCTCCGGCATCTTGCTTGATGTCAAATTCCCCCTCACCCGAACGCGACAGTTCGCGCCGCATGCGCTCACGCATGGCGCGCACATCATCACGCAAGGTCGTCCGGCGCACCGCGTTTTGCAGCAGCGCGACCCGGTCGCGCTCAAACTGGGCACGAAGGGCAGGCGCCCCCGCCACCGCACGCGAATGAAGCAACGCCTGGTGCTCCCAGGTCCACGCCTCTGCCTGTTGATAATCGACAAAAGCGCCAATATAGGTCATCAGCAATCCGCCCTTACCACTGGGTCGTAGCCGCATATCCACCTCGTACAGGCGTCCAGCGGCTGTGTGTACCGTCAAGTAATGAACGATTTTTTGTCCCAATCGCAAGAAAAATATGCCGTTCTCAACGATCTTAGGGCCCTGCGTTTCTTGCACCTCCCCAGCCGAGTCATGCAAAAAAACGAGATCAAGGTCAGAGCCATAACCCAACTCTCGACCGCCTAACTTGCCGTAGCCCACCGCTGCAACGCTGCACGCGTGCAGCGCATTGGCGGCTCCCGCCATCGGCACACCATAGAGCTTCACCATATCCTGCCAAGCAGCGCTCATGACGCGCTCTATAATGAGCTCAGCAATGTCAGTCAGCCGATCAGACACCTGCATCAGTGGCATACGGCTCGTTAACTCTAATAGCGCCACGCGAAAGACCGCCGCTCGCTGAAACTCACGCAACACTTCCACTAGCCGTTCAGGGTCATCCGCGCCGCTGGCAACACGCGCATTGATTTCTTCCTCGAACTGGGCGCGACTTGGCAATTCATCGAATAGCCGCTGGTCAACTAACTCATCTAGCAATAGAG
>CAIYVA010000180.1 GCA_903929455.1 uncultured Pseudomonadota bacterium
TGCTTGATCGCCTCCTTGCGCTGCGCTTGACACAACCAACCACCGGTGCAACGAGCCACCGCCTCACCGTCCAAGCGGACCACCGTAGAGCCGCAGACAGGACAGGTACTCGGCAACAAAAGGCGCTGCGTGCCACTCGGTCGACGCTCTGGAATGACTCGGACAACCTCAGGAATCACATCGCCTGCGCGCCGCAGAATCACCGTGTCGCCCACGCGGACGTCCTTGCGCGTTAATTCATCTACATTATGCAGCGTCGCATTACTGACAGTGACGCCCCCCACAAACACGGGCTCTAGTCGCGCCACAGGGGTGAGTGCGCCGGTGCGACCGACCTGCCACTCGATTTCTCGTACTGTGGTCATCTCTTCCTCAGCGGGGTATTTGTGGGCAACCGCCCACCGCGGCGCGCGCGCCACAAAACCCAACTGTCGTTGGCTGACAAGGGAATCTACTTTATAAACCACACCATCGATTTGGTATGCCAAGGCGCTGCGTTTTTGCCCAATCTCAGCGTAATAAGCCAGTAGCCCCTCTACACCGGTGACCAGTCGGATCTCAGGACATGTTCGCAGTCCAAAGGAGCGCAGTGCCGCCAACACATCGCCGTGATGCATTGGCAATGAGCCGCCATCGACCTGACCGAGGCCATAAAAGAAAATATCGAGCGGTCGCTTCGCGGTGACCCGCGGATCCAGTTGTCGAAGACTGCCAGCGGCTGCGTTTCTTGGATTAACAAATGCCTTTTCACCGCGCGAAAGCGCGTCTGCATTGAGACGTTCAAAACCCCGTTGGGTCATGAACACCTCGCCTCGAACCTCTAGCACCGTAGGGTACCCCTCACCGCACAGCCGTAACGGAACACCTGGCAAGGTGCGCAGATTCTGGGTGATGTCTTCACCCGTCGCGCCGTCACCGCGGGTGGCGCCGACGGTGAGCTCACCCTTCTCATAGATCAAAGTGACTGCCAGCCCATCGAGCTTTGGCTCACAGTGATAGATCACCTCATCATCACGTTCGAGCCGCTCACGCACCCGGCGGTCAAAAGCCCGCACATCATCGTCGGAGAACGCGTTATCTAACGACAACATCGGCACGCGATGCGCGACCTCACCAAATACTTTGAGGGGTGACCCACTGACCCGTTGGGTAGGTGAATCCGTTGTCACTAACTGAGGGTGAGCGGCCTCTAAGCGCTTAAGCTCACCCAGCACCCGATCGTACTCGGCGTCTGGCACCTCTGGATCATCTAGCACGTAGTAGCGGTAGTCGTAGCGCGCGAGTGTGTCACGCAAGGCCATCACCCGAGCAGCCTCATCCGTCATGGCTGCCTCAAGCGCCAGAACGCGGCCGGGTAAGTGACAGCATGTGCTCGAAGCGCACCAATTCCTCTCGGAGGCTGAGCACCCGAGGACCCGTCAGACTGACCCCATGCTCATCTTGCAAGACCGCATCCCAACGATCGGCCAAACGCCGCGCAGTAGACAACAAGTCATCAAAGGCCTCAGGCGCGCTCATAGGACCGGGGAATATGGCGAAGAACGAAATCCCCGGCACCTGAATCTCACCTAAGTTATTCGGATCAAAGGTGCCAGGCTCAATGAGACTTGCCACGCTGAACACCGGCTTCGCGCCTTGCAGTCGATGAAAAATAGAGTAGCGACCAAACTCGAGACCTTCCTCATCAAAGGCCAAACGAAGCTCTAGCCCACCAATGAGTCGTTCTGGTGGCGTGATGAGCCTAATGGCAACGATGCGCTGCTTAGGTGCAGACGCTTGCAGTGGCGCCGTCTCCACGGTCTCTTGCAGAGGCGCCGTTGACTGCTCATCTACCTCATCTTCGCTTCGCCACTCATCGGGGCTCACCGCATCGTCGCTTAAAGGCTTTTCAGACTCCTCTAGCTGCCACGTCGGTGCCGTCTCGGCAGCCTCATCATGGCTCTGGGTTTCGGATTCCGGCAAGGCATCAAACAAGCCCTGCGCTGAGATCACCTGCAGATCAGGATCAGCATGCTCAAAAGCGGGTGGATCACGATCCACCGAACGACCGGGTCTGGCATCCGCCCGATCCGCACTGAGGAACACGTGATCGGTGTCTTCAGGTAAGTCATCAATGGTCAAAATCGGTGGATCATTGGAGGGGACCGGTCGCTCCTCAGACCAACGCATGGGTGGTACACGCACCGACTCTTGCTCCAATACCGGCTCGCGACGACCCTCACGGGAAGACCCATTCCAGCTGCCTTCTGCCTCTAGCGGCACATCAAAGCGCTCCGGCGCGCGCGCAAGCGACGCATCCGAGGGCCTGCTAGGCCGCCTTTGCTCCCACCACCACAGGCCGGCAATGAGCAACAACCCAAGACCCAAGAGGATGAAGCGGAGCTCATTGCCCATGATCGTTAACCTGCTGCTGCCATCCGAAGCGCCTCGTCCACGTCCACCGACACGAGCCGAGACACGCCAGGCTCATTCATTGTCACACCGAGCAACTGACGCGCCAACTCCATGGTGTTCTTGTTGTGGGTGACAAACAAGAACTGCACGCGCTCTGACATGTCTTTAACGATGTCGCAGAAACGGCCCACGTTGTTCTCATCGAGGGGCGCATCCACCTCATCGAGCAGACAGAACGGCGCGGGATTAAGCTCAAAGATAGAGAACACGAGCGCGACAGCAGTCAGCGCCTTCTCACCACCAGAGAGCTGGCTAATGGTCGAATTACGCTTACCCGGTGGGCGCGCCATGATCGCAACACCTGCCTCAAGCACATCATCACTGGTGAGCTCCAAGTACGCGTTGCCGCCACCAAAGAGTCGTGGAAACTTCTCTTTAAGACCGGCATTGACCTTATCAAACGTATCCTGGAAGCGCTCTTTGGTCTCGCGGTCGATCTTACGGATCGCCTGCTCAAGCGTATTCAACGCCTCCGTCAGATCGTTGAACTGCTGGTCGATGTAATCCTTGCGCTCCGACTGTTCTTTAAATTCATCAATCGCCGCTAAGTTCACTTGGCCTAAGCGCTCAATCTTGCCTTCCACCTCGACGACCTGCTCATCCCAGCTCGCCACCACTGCCTCAGGCGGCAAGCCCGCGATGACTGCGGACAGCTCCAACCGAGTCAGCGCAAACTGCTCCAATAGGGACTCGCGCCGTACACGCGTCTCTTGCGCCGATAACACGGCGCTATTGGCCGCATAGCGCTCAGCCTCCACCGCCGCTTCCGCACCTAGGCGCTCAGCATCGACCGCCTTAAACTGTGACTCCGCCGTCTCTACGGCGACGCGTGCCACCGACAGTTCACGCTCTGCCTCGAGTTTGTGTCCAAGGGCCGTTTCTAGATCGCGCTGACTGGCCGCCAGCGGCGCCTCACCCGCCGCCAATTCCTGCTGCAACTCACTGCGCCGTAGCGTGAGTTGCTCCAACTGTGCACACACGCGCTCTAAACTGGTGTTCAGTGACTGCAAGGTGGAGCGACGGCTACCGACGGCAATGGCGGATTCTTGCGCCACACGACGCGCTTCATCTGCTTGCAGACGGGCTGCCGTCAAGGCTTCGCGCCGCGTCTCACGGTTAGCTTCAAAGTCAGGACGTCGATCCTCAACCCCTTGCATCGCAGCAATGGCTTCCTCAAGGCGACCACGCGCTTGACGCGTCTCCTCTTCAGCCGATTGAATTTCCGCAGCCAAAGTGGTTACCTGAGCCTTCAACTGCTCGGTGCGTGCCGCACCATCTGCTTGGCGCGCCTTCAGCGCATTGAGTTGCCCACTGACATCCACCCAGGCACGATGCAA
>CAIYVA010000181.1 GCA_903929455.1 uncultured Pseudomonadota bacterium
CCACGTGCGCTCGGATCCGCGATCTGGTGCGCCGCTTAGATAACGTGCCTGAAGAGCTGGAAGACCTAGAGACCATTCTCTCTGACATTTACTTTTGTAACTTCTCTGTTTTTCAATCACTGCCAGACTCGTGGGCAATCGGCCAAGTGTTTCCGATCATGCCCATCCATCGGCTCGATGAGCGACCCACTCGCAATGCGGTACTTGCTGACATCACCTGCGATTCAGACGGCAAGATCGACCACTTCGCCTCGCGGCGGGACACCAAACGCACCCTAGAACTACATGAACTCAAGCAGGGTGATGATTATTATTTGGCGGCTTTCTTGGTTGGCGCCTACCAAGAAACCTTAGGGGACTTACACAACTTATTTGGCGACACCCATGTCGTTCACATCCGCTTACTGGAAGAAGGTGGCTGGTGGATCGAAGAAACGGTCAAAGGCGATACCGCTTTACAGGTATTGAGCTACATGGAATATGACACCGATGAGCTATACCCCAGGCTCGCTAGGGACTGCGAACGGGCTGTGCGCGAACAGCGCCTAACGGTCGCTGAAAGCCAAAAGCTGAAGCGATTTTATGAGACGGAGCTCCAAGGCTATGCGTATCTGGAGCCTGGCTTAGAAAGCTAAGGGCAGCTGTCGGGGTGCGCAAACCGCGCCCGGCGACATCGCAGCCCGACCCTACGTGCTTTTCGAGCCCTTAATGGTGCAGCGCACCCAAAATAAGGGCCCCCAGAGCCCCTAAAATTGCGTCCCCCCAAGGGAGCGCGTAGGATCGATCACGGTTGTATTCGCAAGCTCTGCTTTTACGGGCGGCATTTGGTGAATTCATGTCTATCTCGCATCGACATGGTCTCACGCTCTCCCGCGCAAGTTGATCGGCGCACGACCTAAGGTTCGGACGGCGGTGACCGTCGATGTGGCAACACCACTCGATAACACTTCAGTCTGTGTTTTGAAGCTCGCGATGCCCGCAGCATTTTTGTCGCTGTGAGGTCGCCCGATTGAGAGAGAGAGTGATTCGATGACGACCATTTATGTTGGAAACCTGCCCTTCTCCGCTACGGAAGACGAAATCCGAGCACTGTTTGAAGGTCACGGCACAGTTGAGTCGGTGAAGCTGATCAATGACCGCGAGACCGGCCGCCCACGCGGCTTCTGCTTCGTGGAAATGGCCGGCGGCGATGCCCCCAAGGCGATTGCTGAAATGAATGGCTTCAACATGGGCGGCCGACCGCTCCGTGTGAATGAAGCACAAGAGCGACCTGCTCGCGGACCCCGCGGTGGTGGCGGCGGCTACGGCGGTGGTCGTGACGGTGGCGGCGGCTACGGCGGTCGTTAAGATCACAGACAAGACGCAAGTAGGGATCGACCTAAACCCCGCCTCCGGCGGGGTTTTTTTGTGCCCTACATTACGACGCAGACAGAGGAACCGCTAACTCGGTACACTGCGAGCCCGCGACCGCCTGATCGGTTAGGCGGTGATTTAAAGGAAAGCGCCTCATGATGGTTCGATGGATGCTGGCCGCGCTTGGGTCAGCACTGACGCTGTGTCCTGTGATGCTGGAAGCCGCGCCCGGGACAAAAGACAACAGCACAATCGGCGGCCAAGACTCGGCTACCTATGATGCGCTCATGCATCTTGCGGCATCACCACATCGCACACCGATGCAGCGCGCTCACGATCATGATCGCCACCCGATAGAGACACTGACGTTTTTCGGTATCAAGAAAAACATGACTGTCCTCGACGCATCACCTGACAGTAACGGTTGGTATACCGAGCTATTAGCCCCTTTATTACGTGATCAAGGCCAGTATGTGGCCGCCCTCTGGGATGCGAAGTCAGATAGCCCCTATGAGCGCGCGGCTTTACAGACTTTCAAGGCAAAGCTGGCTGCCAGACCCGACCTCTACAGCAAAGTGAGCGTGGTGGCATTACAGTCCCCCCACTCGCTACACCCTGTTAAACCACGGACCGTCGATCTGGTCGTCAGCATCCAAGCGCTACATCTGTGGCTACTACATGACACTGCACCGGCGATGTTAGGTGCGCTGTATACAGCCTTAAAGCCTGGTGGTCTATTGGGACTCGTTGACAACCGCGCTGATCCCCTCAGCCCCACTGATGCGCATGCCAAATTAGGTTACGTCAATGAGGCTTATGCGATTGACCTGATCAAAAGCGTTGGCTTTGAGTTTTTAGAGGCGTCGGATGTTAATTCGAATCCAAAAGACGCTCGCGACTATGATCAAGGCGTTTGGGCGTTACCCCCTACCTACCGCATGGGCGACAAGGACCGCAGCAAATACACTGAGATCGGCGAGAGCGATCGATTTACCCTGAAATTCCGTAAGCCCTCAGCGCGCTAACTGCTCAACTGATGAATGGGCGGTCTCTGCTGATCCAGTAGACAATTGATTACCGACACGCCACCACCGAGCCCACTGACCCACCATGCCAACACACAAACCGCCCGCTAGGCCTGCAGCCGTCATCCACCAGCAGCAACGCATATACAGCGGTCGAGTGATTGATTTAGATCTTGTCGATGTGGACTTGCCCAACGGCCACCGGACATCTTTAGAGCTCATCAGTCATCCCGGCGGCGCTGCGGTGGTCGCTTTAAATGAACGTCAAGAAGTCTGCTTGCTGTACCAGTATCGCCAAGCCGCGGAAGGCTGGCTGTGGGAAGTGCCGGCCGGCAAACTCGATGGCAAGCCACCCGAACAGACCGCCCGAGCAGAACTCGCCGAGGAAGCAGGCTTAACTGCGCGTGATTGGCGGTCTCTCGGTACGGTGGTGAGCTCCCCCGGGGTGTTCAAGGAAGTGGTGCATTTATACTTGGCGCAAAACCTAACGCCGGTTCCACCAAACCCAGAACCATCAGAAGTATATGAAATCGCTTGGATTTCTCTGAAAGAGGCGCTGCGTCAGGCACTTACGGGCGAGTTGCGTGACGCAAAATCGGTCATCGCGCTGTGTCGCGCCGCACATTGTGTCGGGATCACGTTCTAACGTAGTATTGTCCAGTGCGCGAAGCCCTCGGTCGCCATACGATCGACCCTCACCTACCACACACGTGTACTACAGAGCGCCCATGCTGAAGCAAATGCTAGACACTGGCTCTGGACATGTGACGCACGATGATCGCGGCAATGCGGTTTGGTCGTGGGACAGTCAAACCGAGTATGCGGTCAACCCAGTAGACTTGGCGGTGGTCGCCGATGCCAACGAGAACCGATCGACGCTCGAGCGCTCGTCTAACTACGCAGGCTTCAACCCGTATCAAAGCGGTCTAGTTCAAAAAGAAGCGCGCGCACCCCGTCGCGATCTGCGCGAACTCTCCCGCTGGATTGAGCAACGCAACAAACTCGCCGCACGCTGATTTGGCTTCAGTAGAGGTGCCGACCGCGGCGCCTATTCCGACCCCTATCCCATCGCCTAGCCGGCACCGATCACTGAACGATCGCACTTCGCTTAATCGAGCCGGCCTTACTCGCTACCCAATCGATCAATCAGCTCAACCACCGCAGTGAGTGTGGCGACCTCGTGATCGGCAGGCGCCAACTCGGTAGGCCACAGGCCACCGCCTCTGTTCATCCACACCGAACGAATACCGGCGGCACGCGCGCCATGCACATCCGCCCAGGCATCATCACCGACATGCAACACCGCAGCAGCGGGCAACTGCGCACAGGCCAACAGCTGCGCATAGACCCGCCCATCCGGCTTGGCAGCCCCGACGCTTGCGGCATCAATGGAGGCTGCGAAATAATGCCCCACACCCACGCGCCGTACACAGGCATTGCCATTCGTCACAGCATACAGCGGCACGCGCGCCGCCAATGCTGCCAACGCCTGATCCACCTCCGGATACAAGGTCACCTGATTGCGTGCCTGTAAAAACACATCAAACGCCTTCTGAGCGATTGCCTCGGGATACCCAGTCTTGGCCATTACCCGGCGCAACGACTCCAGCCGAATAAAGGTCATATCATGCGATTGACTGGGGACCTCACGCACCACCGTCTGGCGTAGCTGTGCCAACGCCTGATCATCCCATTGGGCCGCCACGCGCGGCGCATGGTCTGATAGCCAAGCCCGCAAGGTAGCCTCGGCCTGTACCAAAACGGGCGGGGTGTCCCACAAGGTATTATCCAGATCGAGCGATACCGCGCGCACAAGTGTCTTCATAGCGGTATTATCTATCGGAACCTATGTGCCCGTCACCGTCAAAAAAGCCCCCCGCCACACGCCCACTGGTGATCGCGCACCGCGGCGCCTCTGGTTATTTGCCAGAACACACGTGGGTCGCTAAAGCCTACGCTCACGCACTTGGCGCTGACTGCCTAGAACAAGACGTGGTGCTGACCCGCGATGATGTGCCCGTCGTGTTTCATGATCTGGTACTGGAGGAAGTCACTAATGTGGCGGCTCTTTACCCTAAACGTATGCGCGCCGATGGCCACTGGTATGTCATCGATTTTGACTATGCTGAACTGCGCCAACTGGAAGTGCACGAACGGATTACGCCCGCCGATGGCAAACCGGTCTACCCAGAGCGTTTTCAAGGAAAACTGGGTTTTAAGATTCAGTCGCTCGCCGATGAACTCGAGTTCATTCAATCATTGAATCGATCAACCCGGCGGCCAGCCGCGGTGTACACCGAGGTCAAAAGCCCCGCTTGGCACCATGCCCACGGCAAGGATCTCTCCGTTGTCGTCCTCAAGGTGCTGGCAGAATTCGGCTATCGAGACCCAGAGGACGCCGTCTGGCTACAGTGCTTTGATGCCGCCGAGAACGTCCGCATTCGATTCGAGTTGGGCTGCAAACTCAAACTGATTCAGTTGATTGGTGCAAACGATTGGAACGAATCGACCACCGACTACGACGCTATTCGCACGCGTGCGGGCCTCAAAGAGGTCAGTCGCTACGCGCAAGGGATTGGCCCTTGGATCCCTCAGATCGTCACCTGGCCATCCGTGGGCGCGACCCCCGTATTCTCCAGCCTCGTACACGATGCGCACGCTGAAGGCTTGGCGGTGCACCCCTACACTTTCCGAGTGGATGATTTACCGACCCACGCTCCCAACAGTGTAGCCGTGCATCAAGCCCTTTTTGAACAGGCCGGCATTGACGGCTTATTCACTGATTTCACGGATGTGACGCTGTCCTATCTAAAAACGCTATACCCATGAACGAACTGACTCTCGTGATTGGCAACTACAACTACAGTTCGTGGTCACTACGACCGTGGGCCTTGATGGCACACTTGGGATTAAGCTTTACCACCAAACGAATTGCGCTCGATACGCCCACCTTCGCCAGCGAAGTAGCGCAGGTGTCTCCGACCGCGTGCGTACCCGTACTGCAGCATGGCGCAGACGTCATTTGGGAGTCGATCGCTATCCTAGAGTACGTCAGTGAATTAGCCGGTGGTCGTGGCTGGCCCACGGACGCTAAGGCGCGCGCTCACGCACGAGCAGTCAGCGCTGAAATGCACGCGGGCTTTAGCGCGCTGCGAAGTGCTTGGCCAATGAACATCCGAGCGCGCCACAAGACGACCGTCGTGACGGATGCCATGACATCAGCTGTCAGCCGCATCGATGCAATTTGGCAAGACTGTCGCGCCCGACAGGCCGCCCCAGGACCTTGGCTATTCGGCGAGTACAGCGCTGCAGATGCCATGTACTTACCCATGGTCTTTCGTTTTAACACCTATGGCGCCACTGCGCTAAGTCCCGTGGCTACTGCCTATATGGAGACCGCCTTGTCTGATCCGGCCATCACGCCATGGATTTCCGCAGCACATGCGGAAGCGGAAAAGATCGAAGCTTACGAGGCCATCGGCTAATAAACGACTCGACGGTAAGGCCGACTGAACCCCTGTTCAGTCGGCCTTAAATACTACCGACCCATCGTGTACTTCACCTCGAGGCGAAAGCTACGCCCGTACGGATTGTAGTCAAAAATATCGTACGGCTGGCTGGTGAGACCATTGTATGTGTTGTCTGTCGGCGGCATGGCGTTGAACAGATTGATGGCCGTACCAGACACTTGAAAGCGCTTAGACACCTGGTACCGCACGCTTAAATTAAATACGGTCCAAGGCGGCAAAGTACCTGCACCCGGCGTGCTATACCCCTCAGCATACAAAGTCGCCAAATTGTTAGGCGATCGCCCACTGCGCGTGAAGTAGAGCGTGCCGCTTAAGTCTTCTCGATCCCACGTAATGGAGCCATTTAATTTCGTCTTGAAGTCGTAACTCCAGTAGGGGTTACGCAGCAAGTCAATCACCGTATCGCCGGAAAACTGCTGGTAGGTATGCTTCAACATATCTGTGTAAGCAAGTTCTGCCTTAAAATCACCGACCGCGCCTGCATGCCACTGATAGTTGCCGGTCAGCGTGAGCGCATCCAGTGACTCTTCAGCGACGTTCTGCTTAGGTAAGTAAACAGCCAATAGCACATCGTTCTGATCGCGCGTTACTTGAGACAAGGCCTGCACGCAGGTCGGTGAATTAATATCAAGCTGCCCGAGTCGGCAGGACGCCTCTGTTTTAAGAAGCAAGTCACTGCTTTGACCCGCCACCTCATTGCTGATCTTCCAGTGCAAATAATCGATATCCAGTGTTGCGTGAGCAATCGGCGTCCACACGATCCCGGCATTCCACACCTTAGCCGTGATCGGCTGAAGCTTGGTATTTCCACCGGTTTCTCCAAAGATAGATGCACCATATGGACAGTTGGCCAAGTTGGCACCGGTATAGCCATTCACGGCGCACTGCCAGTAATCGGTCGCACCCGTGTAGAAACCACTGAGGCCCTGAAATTGATCCGACAAGGTCGGTGCTTTAAACGCTGTCCCGTAGCGCGCGCGGGCAAGCACCGTGTTGGTGGGCCGATACTCGAGCCCCAGCGTATAGGTGGCCTTATGCAAACTACCACCCTCGATGTGATAGCCGTCATAGCGACCCGAGGCGTTCACCGTTAGCTGGTCGACGACCGGTAAGCGAAGCTCCGTCGTCAGCGCCGATCGCGTCCGACTACCAAACGAGGCGCCACCAGAGGTGTAGCCAAAGAATGCGTTATTGGCAAAACCGCTGTCTGGCAAGTACTCCCAACTCTGACGACCCCCCTCGAGAACAATCGCGATGCCCGCGTCACCACCTGGTAGCGCAAACAAAGTGGGATTAGTCAGTTGCGCACGAAACAGTGTGTTCTCTGTCAGCGAATGATTGACCGAAAACCCAGTAAATCCGGCGTACTGCGCCGGTGTCACAGGATGATAAAACGCCGCATAGTCAGGTGTGTACACACCCCCAATCTCAGGCGACCCATAGTTCTCGCCAAAGATCGGCGCGAAGAACGCCTCCAGTGGGGTGGTTAATAGCTGAAAACTTTTTTCGGTCAGCTTTTGCTGGTTGTACACCGCGCTCAGATCGTAGCGCCAGTTATTCACAATGGTCCCACGCGCACCGATAGTGCCACGCCACATATTGGTAATGCTGCTGCTATACGTCTTATCTAAATTGCCCACTTCCTCAGGCGAGAAAATATGCTGCATCACCATGTAGTCGCCAATATTAGGGTCGTAGAAGTAGGAGTATGGGCTGCTACTGTCGTAAGTTGAATTGAACGTACTCGCGCCGTTGGAAAAGTACGTCTTGTCATTGCTCAGCAATAGATCTGAGTACAGCTCAACATGCTGATTCATATCTAACGTGGCATGCACATAGCCCTGCATGCTTTTATCGCCGTTACTGAGCGTGTAGTAACCGGCTTTCGTGGTGCCACAGTACTGTCCACGCGATACTCGCGTGCGAAGAGCCACGGACCCACCAAACTGGGAGGTGACGCCGGAGCACTTATTAGGATCTAAGAAGTAGTAAGCGTCACTACCATCGCCGTTCGGACCGAAGTAACCGTACACGAGATAATCACGCTCTGCCGTTTGCGGCGTTGTGCCATTAGCAAAGTAATTGGACGTGAGGCCGCGCTGATAACCCCAGATCGGCGTGGTGTCATCGTATTGCGCACCCGCCAGCACATACAAATTCCCGATTCGGAAACCATCAGCAAGTGAGAACGTTTTTTCAACACCGCCGCCCTTAGACGTAAAACCATAGCGAGCATCTGCCTCAAGCGAATCGACTTGCTTCTTTAAGACGACATTGACCACACCGGCAATGGCATCCGAGCCATACAGTGACGACTGCCCACCAGGCAGAATGTCAATGTGATCGACCAATGCCATTGGAATGCCGCCAATGCTGGTGAAGGTATCCGTGCCGTTATAGAGCGCTGGATAGTCAGATAACGGCAGTCCATCAATCAGATATTTAACGTAACTAGGAGACAGGCCAAACATGCTGAGCGTTTTAGCACCTTGCGTGAAACCGCCTGAGAATTGCGCTCCCTGCACCGTGCCTGTTGAGAAGCTGCTTTGCTGCAAGGCATCTGCGACACTGGTAAAGCCACGGGCTTGTAGGTCCTCTGCGGTGATCACAGTCACAGGCGTCGCCGTTTCCATTTTGATTTGTGGAATCAGCGATCCGGTCACGACCACTTCTTCCAGCGCCTCCTTAGCGACCGGCTTTTGCTGGGCTAAGGCCACGCTCACCCACGCGCTAAGCAAAAGCCCTAAGACACGAGAGCGTGTTAGACGGGTTCCCATGACAGTGCATCCTTATAATTGTGTCGCGAAACATTTGTTACATTTTTGTTTACATCAAGGCCAAAACAAAGTCAACGTTTAGCCAGTCCGAGCGCTCAGTCCTCAGACCACCCCATGACGGGCGCGCCGATTCGCACCTCACCCACCGGGGCACCTGCCAGTACACCATTCATTCCAAAGGTGACGCCGCGAAGACGAGGATCAAAACGAAAGCGCTTAAGGGCAGGCATAGGATCAGAGGCAGGTACGCCGGTATCCTGATCAATCGACGGCACCTGACAGCGCGTGCAAGGCTTGACCAGTCGAATGCGTATCGTACCGATGGCGAGTATCGAGATGTGATCTTCAAAAAAAGGCGCCAGCCCCTCAATCACAATATTTGGACGAAAGCGGTCCATTGGTACGGGCTCGGGCAAGCTGCGGTTGAGATCACTCAGAGAGCTGCTACTACAGACCAAAACCGGATACCCATCGCTGAAGGCGATTGCAGAAGCCGAGTCCCCCACGTAGCTTGGGTCGGCATAGCGCTCGCTGCGAGGCGATACGCGAACCAAGCGCGCTTTGATCTGGAGCGCGTCATACAGCCAAGTGGCGACGTGATCTCCAGCATCCCACGCAACAAGCACATCGTCCCACACCTGCACGCGACACTCCGAGCCGCCAACAAACGCATGGATATTGATCGCTACAGAGCCGGGATACGACAGGCTAAGGCCGGACTCAGTGACTAAAGCCTGCAGACAGGCCAAAGAAGGATGCGTTCGCTGCGACAAGAAACGGCCCCGTTCATCAGTGAGCATCCATGTTCGATCGTCTTTTAATCCATAAGGCCCTAAGCGCGCCATCGTCAGAGGCACCGCCCGAGCGCCTTTCAGCGGATAGATAAAAAGTCCAGCCACGCGAGGCGTCATCGTCCCCTCAGGCGCCAACGGAGTGAGAAAAGCTCAAGCTGTCATTACACTGTGTAAGCGATGCGCGCTCAAGCGCGGCCGTCCTCGCAACGCCACGAGTTCCATAATGACCGCCAGACCGACCACCTCCACGCCTAAGCGGGTGACAAGCTCACTGGCCGCGACCAGCGTACCTCCGGTTGCCAACACATCATCTACAATCAACACACGACTTCCGGGTGCCAGCGTATTGCGCTGCGCTTGCAGACAGGCGTCGCCATACTCCAACTGGTAATTGACTGACTCCACGGGACCCGGCAACTTGCCCAGTTTTCGAAGTGGCATAAAGCCCGTACCCAACTGAGCGGCCGCTAACACACCAAAAATAAAACCGCGCGCCTCAACACCCGCCACCATATCAATGCGCTCAGATAAAAACGGCGCTACCAATTGACGCACCGCCTCCTGTAGCGCGGCGTGATCGGCCATCATCGGTGTCAAATCTCGAAATAAGACGCCTCGTACGGGAAAGTCAGGCACTGCGCGAATGTAGTTATCAAGCTTCATTATTAGCCTTCCTCATTCGCGCGCCACGCTGCCTGATAACCTCGCCCCAAAGACAATAGACGCGTCAGTAACCCATCATAATCTAGGCCGGCCGCATGAGCAGAGCAGGCAAAGTCCTCCTGCTCGGCTAGATTCGGATTTGCATTTGCCTCGAGCACATACACACCGCCATCCGCTCGCACTCGAAAATCCATGCGCGCATAACCGGTCAAATGCAGCGTTCTATAAATTCGTCGTGCCATCCGAGCCAAGGTGTTTGCCAATCCATCGGGGAGATCGGATGCACAGTCGGTGCGGATTCCATGGGCAACCTGATAGCGGCGATCCCACTTGACCTTGCGAGTGGCAATTGACGCTTGACCAGCGGACAGCGACCCGAAATGGAGCTCCCACGGCGGCAACGTCGTTAGTCGATCATTACCGAACACGCCGACATAGATTTCCCGTCCTTCAATGTACTCCTCAACCAACGCATCGCTGTTGGTCTGCGCATGAACAAACTCGATGCGCTCTTGCAAGCTTTTGGCATCAAAACAAACGGAAGCCTGCGCGATACCCAAAGACGCGTCATCAGTCGCTGATTTGACAAAAAGCGGGTAACGTAACTTGGAGGGAAATCGAATGCGCTTGCCTCGCTCAAATACAGCAAATTGCGGTGTGGGGATTCGGTGGTAGCTTAACAACTGTTTCGACAATACTTTGTCGCGCGACAACATCAGGCCACGCGGATTGCAGCCTGTGTAAGGTTGCCTTAATAACTCTAAGTACGCGACCACATTCTGGTCGTATAAGGTAATACCATCAAACTCTTCCAACAAATTAAAGACGACGTCTGGACACCACGCTTGTATGGTGTCACGAAGCACAATCAAACTATCGTAGAGCCCAATGCATTGCACCTCATGCCCCAGTCGGCGTAGGTGAGACACCACATCAAACTCGGTCTGCCACTCATCAATCGCAGATTGTGGCTGCCCTTTCAGCGTGTCGGGCGGAACCAAGCTGCCATGCACGAGCACCAGAACACGTAATTTTTTCATTTCAGAAAGACGCAACGGGTCTGTCTGCAGCCATCGGAACGATGGGCGCAGCGGAGACATCGGTTAAAGCAGCGAGCAACAACCGATCGGCCACTGAGGAGATACGATCGCGCTGCATCAGGGCGACAGACCAATGCGGGGGAATGGATGAGAAGCCATAGATCGCGCCCGCTAACTGTCCCACTAACGCACTATTGATGTCAGCGTCGTGGCCGAGATTGACGGCACACAGTACGGTGTCGCGGAAGTTCCTGCCCTGACTCAAGCACCAACGAAGCACACGCACAGTGTCGACAATCGTGCCCCCAGCCAAGGCAGACCATTCAGAGGCTGTGCGTGCCTGCTGCGGATCCTCCGCCAGCACGGCCAAAAACGCAGGCGTCAGCGGATGCCGCACCCAAAGCTCTGGTAGCGGACAAAACTCAGGGGACAATAGCTCAGCGGCACTCGCACCCTGCAATGCCCCCAGCACGAGTGCGGCGATATAACGACTGGCATCCACCACCATCGGCGCATCGTGGGTTAATCGGGCCAAGCGCTCCGCAAGCAATAACGCCGCTTCGGGATCGACCAGATGGGAAGCGGCGACAACACCCATTCCGAGCAAAGGCTCGCGATTAAGCCGCAGTCGCTCAACACTGGATGACCCATCGACGGCAGATTCCTGATTGAGGAAAGACACCGTAGGCGCGGTGATCCCAACACACTGGCCCGTTGCTGAGTCTGTCCCTAGACGCTGCCAGTCGCGTAACCGCCGCCGATAGTCTTCGGCGTCAAAGCCTGGATGCTCCAAAAGACTATCCGCCAACATCAGTGGCATCGCGGTGTCATCGGTCCACGCGCCGCGCGGCAAATCGAAAGGACCACCACCGAGCAAGTCACGGATCGGCATAAACGTGCCGGCGGTCCGCGCCTGTGCAGGGGCTGCCAAGGCATCACCGAGTGCAAGCCCGTACAACAGACCTTGATAGCGGTCGCGCATATGCGCGGTGATATCCTCAAAGGGAAATGACACCGCCTCATGCGTCAGCACCGCCGATACCTCGCACCATTGGCGAATATAGTCAGCCTGCTCTTCGGTTTCTGGCGTGCGCGGAAACTCTCGGTGGCGCGAACTATCGCGCCACAGTTGGGTTAGCGCGGCCAGCGCCTGCTCACCATCCGCTAGGCGCCGCGCGAGGTAACAGCCAATGACCAGACCGGTGCGGCCTATGCCGGCGTGACAGTGCACATAGACACAATGTCCATCTGCGAGCGCTCGATCAATCTCATCTAAGATGCGATTCATCTGCAAAGCATCCGTCGGCAACCCATGATCTAGTATCGGATGCCGGGAGTACACGACCGGACGATGAGCATCTACGAGAGCCGTCGGCGGCAACAGCGCATCGTAGGGTTCTAACTCACCATGGCACGTCAGATCGATCCACCAACTGACACCCACCGCCATCAAATCGTCGAGTCGATCAAAGGTGCGAGCCTCGGTACGCGCACCCGGATAACGGCCCGCCAGAATGCGCCCCGGCTCTACCCAATACGTCTGTTTCGGCGCATCCAGCGGCTTGGCCTTTACTCCGGACACGCGTCCTCCGCCGCCCTAATGCGCGTGGCTTCAAGCGCAGCAAAGTCAAACAAGGCAGCATCAGCCAACTGCGAGGGCGCCACATCTCGTAGTGCCGAGAAAATAGACTCCACCCGGCCCGGCTGTTCGCGCTCCCAATCTTTCAGCATCTGACCAATCACCTGACGCTGTAGCGTCGTCTGCGAGCCACACAGGGTGCAGGGAATGATCGGGAACTGACGCGCTTTCGCGTACCGCGCGATAGACCGCTCAGGCACATAGGCGAGTGGCCGAATGACTATATGACGCTGATCATCAGACAGCAGCTTAGGCGGCATCGCTTTCAGCTTGCCACCATGGAAAAGATTCAAAAAAAGCGTTTCTAAGATGTCGTCGCGATGATGTCCCAGAGCAATCTTGGTGCAACCATGCTCGCTGGCATAGTGATAAAGCGCGCCGCGCCGCAGACGCGAGCACAAACCACACATGGTCTTACCCTCCGGTATGACTCGCTTCACGACCGAGTAGGTATCCTGCTCAATCACATCCCAAGGCACACCCAGCTGGGTCAGATACTCTGGAAGAATGTGCGCAGGAAAACCAGGCTGCTTCTGATCTAAATTGACGGCCAGCAGCTCAAAACGAACGGGCGAACTGCGCTGTAGTGACAGCAGCAAATCCAGCAGCGTGTACGAGTCTTTGCCGCCAGATAGACAGACCATTACCTTGTCGCCCTCGGCGATCATGGCATAGTCATCAATCGCCTTGCCGACTAAGCCGCGCAGCTCAGCCTGCAAGCGCTTAAAATTTTTGGAAGCCCTTTCAGCGCTCGAGGGAGCGGCCCGCGTACTGGGGAAAGGGACTAAGTGCGTACCGGTATCCACGCCATCCTTTAGGGAATTGATTCGAAGTACTTCGCTTCCAAGTAGCGAAGCGCAGGAGCGGACGATAGTGGCCTATCAGTGGCCTCTTTCACAAGATCCTGTACCGTCATGCGGGCACCGACTTCATATACATGCGTGCGCAACCAACTGGACAGACCCGAAAAATCACCTCGCGCCAACTCAACATCAAGTTCCTCGCGATCCGACCGCAGGCGCTCCCATAACTGCATGGCGATCAAACCACCTAGGGCATACGCCGGGAAATAACCAAACTGGCCAACGTACCAATGGATATCCTGAAGACAGCCATCCACGTCGTTGCTTGGCTGTATACCCAACCTCGAGAGCGACGCCTCATTCCATGCCTCTGGTAGCTGAGCCACCGACAACTCACCAGAGAGCAGTTGTTTTTCCAGCTCATAGCGCATCATGATGTGTGCAGGATAAGTGAGTTCATCCGCATCCGCACGACTCAAACCATGATGAACCCGTGTCAGATGACGGTAGAGATTCTCAACCTCCCACTCGGGACCACTCACGCCATAGTGTTTTTCAAGCAACGGCTTTAAGTAACTTAAAAATGGTCGACTGCGAACCACCATTTTTTCAAAAATCAGCGACTGGCTTTCTTCTAAGGCCATGCCGCGGTTGCGACCTACCGGCTGGCTACGCCACTCAGTGGGCAGACCTAAGTCATACAGCGCGTGACCAGTCTCATGCAATGCACCAAGCAAGCCCTGGAAGGGATCCGTCGGGTTAAATCGCGTGGTGATGCGAATATCCCCTGCCATACCCTCTGTGAAGGGATGCTCACTCTCATCGAGCCTGCCGCGATCAAAGGGGAACCCTAAGGACTTCATGACCTCAACGCACAGTGCGCGCTGTTTAGACGCTGGAAACTTACCCACCAAGGGAGCGACGGGTCTGGATGCTTGCTCTGCGAGCGCATCACGCACCATGGCTGGCAAACGATGGCCCACTGCTTTAAACAAGCCGTCGATCTCGGCGGTGGTCACCCCCGGGCTAAACTCGTCGATCAACGCATCATAAGGGGAGAGCCCTAGATGACTGCCTAACAGCGCTGCCCGATCACGCGTGAGACTGACGACCTCAGCCAAATGCGGCGCCACGTCTGCAAACTGCCCACTGCGTCTGGCCTCCAACCAATGGATTTCAGCGCGCGCACTCGCCTTGGCGAGACGCGAGATCAAATTATTGGGCGTGGCGATCGCATGGTCGCGTTGGCGGCGCATCTCGCGGAGATTGGCGATCTGCCAATCTTCTAGCATCTGACCGTTGGCCTGGGCGCGATCGAGCAGCCGAGATACCTTAGGCGCGGTCAGGAGCGCGTGACACTCCATCTCGATGGCAGCCAATTGGTCGCCGCGGACATCAGCGCTGCCACGCGACATCATCACAGCAGCATCCCAGCGAAGCAGCGCGAGCGCGCCCCGAAACGCGTGGAGACGGCGAAATTCTTCCTCGAGCTGCTGATAAGGCGAAGCGGCCATGGTTCCTTCAAAGCTGGCGAAGGTGACCTGAGAGGGAGTCAGTGGCCGCACACAGGCGGCTGTCAGGTCACCAGTGTTAAGCACCAGCGAAGCGCAGTATATCAGCGAGGAGCCCTAAAGGCACGCCCATATCGACTTAACTAATTGTTTTTGTTATAAATAATTTTATTTCCGGTATGGAATGCCGGTGGTGGCGATCAAATCACCCCCCCTATCCTGGCCATTGACCGTGGCCCGCGATCGACGCCCCCTACGCCAAGACAGTCCGTACAAAATCGGTCAGCAGGATCTGCGGACTCGCCAACACCTGCTGGCCTAACACCGAATTCCAATAGGACTCGGAGCCATGCGCCAGACGCCACTCGTGCAAGCGGCGGGTATAGCGCTGCAACTCATACTCAGCCGTGATGCCAATGGCGCCGTGGATGGCATGTGCCGTGGCAGCAGTGAGTTGCGCCGCCTCGCTGGTGCGGGACTTCGCTACCGCACTGGCCAACAAAGAAGGAACGCGTCGCCCACATTGAAAAGCGGATTCCGCAGCAACCAGGGTCGCCGCCACGTGCTCCGCCATCACACTCAACTGATGCTGGATGGCCTGAAATTTACCAATCGACTTACCAAACTGCGACCGATCATTGCCGTACTGCAGCGTCAGATCAAAGACGCGCTTAGACGCCCCCGCGATGAGCCCCGCATGCAAGACCGCGCCAAGTGCCTGCATATCCACACTCACCAAGGGCCGCACGGCTCGCGCCTGCCCCACAGTCCAACTGAGCGAGGCAGTCATACTGCCGCGCACACCGGTAGGAACACGAACAGCCTGCGCCACCGGGAGCAACAAAAACGCATCCTGATGAGCGCCTAAGACATAGTCCGCGGTCATCGCAAAGGGAACGAGAGAAGCAGTGATATCACCCTGATGGCTGTTGGTCAGTGCCGGGGCGAATGTGATCGTGCCAGAAGGACGATCCAGAGGCGCCAGCAATAAACGCGCCACCATCGTCGATGCGATAGGTAACGGCAGCGCGGTCGCACCAAACAACATCACGATCGGATAAAACTCGCTCATCTGAAGGCCAGCACCGCCCTCCTCTTCAGCGGCCAGCAAATCAAAAAAGCCGCCTTCCTCTAACGCTGCATAGAGTGCATGGGCGCCGTGACCGGCTTCGGCCGAGCGCACCGCCTCCACCGCATGTGCACTCAATATCGCGTCAATGGCTTCCAAAAACATAACTGTCCTTGTTCAACGCAGCCCAAGGCCGCGCGCGATCATGCCGCGCAAGATTTCGCGCGTACCACCCCGCAATGAAAACGCTGGCGCTGCCTGACTGACATAAGCAAGCGCACGATAGAGCTCCGGATCAATCGCGGCACCAGGCTGACTGCCAAGAGAGGCCTCTATCAGATCAGGTATCGACTGCTCAAAGCTGGTCCCCAAATCCTTCACCAACGCCGCCTCCACCACCGGACTCTCACCACGCGCCAACTTACTGGTCGTCGTGATTGACATGTGCCGTAGCGTGACCAGATGTGCGGTTAAACGGCCAATCGCTACCACCTGCTCATCGCTCGCAGTCCCCGCTTTAAGCGCCGCGATCCAACAATCAAGCAGCACGATGCTTGAATACAGCCGCTCTGGACCGCTGCGCTCAAAGGCAAGCTCCGCCGTCACCTGCTCCCAACCTTGACCGGGCATGCCAATCAACGCGTCCTCAGGCAAAAACACATCATCAAAAAACGTCTCGCAAAAATGCTGATCCCCCGACAGATCCTCAATGGGACGGATGGTCACGCCAGGTAAAGACAAATCAATAATGAATTGCGACAAGCCTTGGCTACGATCGGCGGGCGTGCCTGAGGTGCGCACCAAGGCAATGCTGTAGTGGCAGCGGTGACCATGCGTGGTCCAAACCTTGCGACCATTTAACCGCCAACCGCCCTCTACCGGCGTCGCTCGACTGCCCACACTCGCGAGATCAGAGCCGGCATTAGGCTCGCTCATACCGATACAAAAAAAAGCCTCTCCCCGACAGATGCGCGGCAAGTAGAAGGCTTTTTGCTGCTCCGTCCCATACTTTAAAATGAGGGGGCCGCTCTGACGATCGGCAATCCAGTGAGCAGCCACAGGCGCACCCACTGCCAATAACTCTTCCACCAACACAAAGCGCGAAAAGGCATCAAGCTCAGCGCCGCCATAACGCTTAGGCAAGGTCACTCCAACCCAACCCCGCGCGGCAAGCCTCTGACTAAATTCGCTATCAAATCCTGCCCACGAGCGTGAACGGATATCGGCTGGTGCCTGCGAAAACTGGGATTGCAAAAAGACCTTCACCTCAGAGCGAAAGGCTTCTGCCGCTGGCGGCAGAGCGGCCAAACGGAATTGGTCTAGTAAATCAGCCATCAGTCAGCAAACCTCGGTGGTCGCTTTTCCTTAAAGGCACTGACCGCCTCACGATGCTCCGCTGTTTTGTGTGCCAACGCCTGAAAGCCAGCAGATAACTCCAACAAGGTATCAAGACGAGTATGCAATCCCTCGCGCATCAGTCGCTTGGTCATGCGAACCGCCTGAGGGGCATTCGCAGCGATACGATCCGCCAATTCGTTAGCGGCCGTCAGCAACTCATCGTGCGGCACCACTCTCGACACCAAATTCCAAGCTAACGCTGTCTGCGCATCAATCACGTCAGCGGTGAACGACATCTCAGCCGCTCGCGCTAGGCCAATCACGCGTGGCAGTAACCAAGCTCCGCCATCTCCCGCAACAATTCCCAACTTGACAAAGCTTTCTGCAAATTTTGCTTTTTCAGACGCAATACGGATGTCACACATGCACGTCAGATCAAGACCTGCGCCCATGGCGTGACCATTGACCGCGGCAATGACCGGCACATCCAAATTAAATAACGCCAGCGGTAAGCGCTGAATGCCACGACGATATTCATCTCTAATGGCCAAGCCTTCAACATCCGGCGCGGCTTGGCGGATCATTTCATTGATGTCGCCGCCTGCACTGAAGGAGGGCCCGTTACCGGTTAAAATCACAACGCGTACACTTGAGTCACGCTGGATTCGCTCGATCGCCACCAAGAACTCATCAACCGCGGTATTACCCGTTAATGGATTACGCCGTTCTGGCTGATTCATCGTCAACGTCACAACGTGTCCGCGCTGCTCGTATAAAAGAAAAGTATTCATGGGTCGTTTAAAACTCGTTGTCAGAAAAGGTGGGTAAGATCACCTACGGGGCGAGCCAGCGGTCGGTCGCCTCAACGCCCGTTTAGTTGACCACACTCCCATTGGTTTAAGGGCACAATAATCGCTCGCTTTTTGCTCGGAATTACCCGACAAGACCACTCAAATGACGGCAGTCGAGACGCGGCAGTCAACCGTACCCAGACTTAAACAACCAAAGCCTAAGACCGCCATCAGCAAAACGCGACTAGTGCGTCGCGAAGGCCGGGTGGTGGACGCGAGCCCCAGGCTTAATACCCAAGGCGTCGCTGGTGCCTCCCGCCAACTCTAAGACACCCAGTGTCACGCCCATCGAACCAATTGGCTCGAGCGACAAGGGGGTCGCTTTTTCGGCAATGCGAATCACTCGTCCGTCAGGCGCTATAAATAGCAAGTCGAGTGAAATGAGCGTGTTCTTCATCCAAAAAGAGGCGATCTGCGGGGTATCGAATAAGAACAGCATGCCCTTGTGGGCAGGCAATGACTTCACATACATCAAACCCTGCTCATGACGCGCAGGTGTAGAGGCCACCCACACGGTAAACACATACGATCGTCCACCGACATCCACTTGGATATCAGTCTTTGGAAAATGGGACAACGGCTCTTGAATAGGATCGTGCGCCACGGATGGCGCCGCCATCACGGCGAATAAGCAGCCAGCTAACAATACACCTACCCATCGGCGGCTCATCCGATCACCAGCGGCGGACCACTCGGTAAAGGCTCTGGTTCCCATAAAAGCTGTCCACGAAAATCAAAACGGGTGATGAGTATGGCATCTTGGCCTGCGCCGAGCGCACGGATAGGCTCCATACAAAAGCCATGGGCCTCTATCTGCCAACGATGCGGCGGGCGCTCGCCCTCAGGCGTAGGCAGGCTGGTTTGGCTTACCTCGTCCAGAGTGCATTTGTCATCGCCTTGCGTGCCGTAAAAACCAACCCCCTCACGAATCAAGGTCACATTGACAGGCACATGACGCGCGGATGCCCCCTCGGCCAACGCGGGGATACCAAAGAGAAGTGTTAAGTGCTCCTCGCCGACAGAGCCTTTGAAAGTGACCCGAAGACCTCGGCGGTCGGGTCGATTCATACCATCACACGCCAGATCCTCCGCCACCCAGTGAACAGCGGCATCTAATGCGCCCTGCAGACGTGCATCCACATAAGCCGTGGGTACATCCACGCAACTCATGATGCGGGCTCATCCGTTGTCGCTAAAGCAGCATCCACAAAAACACGCATCTGACCCCACATCAGCTGCCATTGCCGTAACGCCGCCTGACCGGTTGGGGTAATGCGGTAGTAGCGACGTGCCGGACCTGCATAGGAAGGCACCACTCGGCTACTCAATAACTGACGCGCGGAGAGCGAGCGAAGCACCGGATAGAGCCCGCCCGCTGTCATCGGTCGACCTTCCGGGGTGAGCGCCTCTAGCCGCTTGGCGATTTGGTAGCCATAGAGGTCTTCATTGGCGGCCTCGCACAGCGCCAACAGCACCAGCGAGATCAAACCGGCATTCAGTTCTTTCTGAAATTTTCGGGATAGGTCAGCCGCCGCCCCAAGATCGGCTGCCAAATCCAGTTCGCCTGATGAAATCCGATGCGCCATAGGCTCCTTTATAGCTTAATTATTAATAGTATTACAATATCACTAGTAATAATCTATTAATACAAATGCAAATACAGCCGCGCCCTATGCGCGGATGGACGCCTCTGCTACGGTCAGGGCTCTCTTGTTTACAAGCAACGGCCATGAGCAAAGACCACCCACACATCCCTCGTCGCAACCGAGCCTTGCGGCTGACTCTGGGCTGGGCTGCTTTAGTGGGTGGCCTGCTAAGCCTAAGCATCGCCGCCTTAACAGGCTGCGCCACGCTGACGCCTCACTTCAGCGCACCGCACCTATCTATTGTCGGTGTCTCCATTTTGGACATTCATCGGGACGAACAGCGCTTCAAAGTGCGCATGCATGTGCAAAATCCCAATACATTGGCGTTGCCCATTAAAAGTATCAACTACACGTTGCAACTGGAAGGGGATGATTTTGGCACCGGTGCCGCCACCGACGCGTTCGTCGTGCCAGCCTCCGGTGAGACCGATTTTGATATGACGGTCACCACTCATCTCGCATTCTCTCTGCTGACCCTGTTACCGCGCCTCAAAGATCACTCGCAGTCGATCAGTTACCGCGCGACCGGCACCATCAAGACGGGTCTCGCCTTCATGACGGTCGTGCCCTTTGATGAGCGCGGTCAATTTTCACTCGGCAAGCACGGTCTCTAACAACCGTTGCGTGGCTCCACATCACCGACAAGGCTCATCATGCGCCGTTTCATCCAAAGTATTGCCGCGACGTGGTTGGCGATGGCCAGTCCCACCACCGTCCAGGCCGATGTCGCAGAGCCTGGCTCCCTCGAAGACATTGCACGCGCCACCACGGAACCGCGCTTCTTATCGCCTTGGGTAGACACTATCCCCGCCTCTGCCACGGTTCCCTCACCGCGTGCGTTCCTACACCGCATACCGGGTGCTGCCGGTGAGTTGGCCAACTCCGAAACCACCTATGCGTATTTCAAAGCGCTCGCCCAGGCATCACCACGCGTCAAGTTATTTACCATCGGCCGCTCTGAAGAAGGCCGCGACATCATGCTGTTGGCTATCGCTGATGAAGCGGGTATTGGTCAATTAGATGCCCTCAAAGCGGCCACCGCAGCGCTAGCAGACCCTCGCATCACGGATGAAGCAAAAGCAAAGCAACTCATCGATACCGCCCGACCTATTTATTACTTCAATGCGGGCCTGCATTCAGATGAAACCGGATCGACCGAATCGGTGATGGAGCTGGCGTATCGGCTGGCAGTGTCGGATACCCCCATGATCAGCCGCATCCGTTCTGAGCTCGTGGTGCTGATTAACCCTGTCTCAAGTCCAGATGGGCGCGACAAACAGGTCGATTGGTTTTATGCCTATCTAAAAGGAAAAACCGATCGCGCCACTCTGCCGCGTCAGGCACCGCCCTATTGGTCAAAATACGCTTTCGTTGATATCAATCGCGACGCTCACCAACAAACGCACGAGACAACCAAAGCCGTGCATCGCATGTTCTTTGATTGGCACCCGACCATCGTGCATGACCTGCATGAGTCCGTGGCGCTCTTAATGACATGGAATGGAACGGGCCCTTACAACCCCAACATTGATCCCATCACCTACAGTGAATTCCAAGAGATGAGCTTTCACGAAGTGCAAGCACTGACCAGTCTGGGGATGCCGGGCGTATCGACGTGGAACTTTGGTGAGGGCTTCTCGCATTTGTTTCTCGAATCCATCGCCATGAATCACAATGCGATTGGTCGAGGATATGAGACCTTTGGCAATGGCACCGCCGAGACACTGCAATGGCAGCTGGGTCCGCAAGATACGAGTACCGAGTGGTATCGACTATTGCCACCACCGGCCGAGACGTTCTCGTGGTCTGCGCGAGACAATGTCAATTACAACGAGACCGGTGCTTTGGCGGCACTCGATTTCACCGCAGCGCACGCCAAGGAACTGCTCGCTAACTTTTATCGCAAGAGCGCCCACTCATGGCAAAAAGGCCGTCATGAGGCTCCCTACGCTTTCATTATTCCTGCGGATCAAGGGGATCCCGCCCGCGTGGCCACTTTAGTCGGGCGCTTGCTAGGACAACACATTGAGGTGAGTCGGGCGACCGAGGCTTTTAGCCTGAATGAAGGCAACTACCCCAAAGGTACTTACGTGGTGCGTCTCGATCAGCCCTACCGCAACTACGCCGTTGATTTGCTCATGCCGCAACACTACCCCAAGGACGGTAGCGAGCCTTATGACGATATCTCTTGGGCGCTCACGACACACTACCACCTAAGTGCCATTGCCAGTGCCGATACGCGCGTGCGAACGCTTGCCTTAGATCCTGTGACCACAGCACCTGTCATTCAAGGCGCCGTGTCGGGTAACGGTCCTGTCTACCTGTTAAAAGACACCGGACAAGAAAGCCTACTCGAGGCACGATTCGTATTAGGCGCTCTCCCAGTCAACATCGCCGAGCAGACGTTTACTGTTGACGGTGAACACTATCCAGCGGGCTCTTGGATCATCACCGATCAACCGGGTGCCAAGACGGCGATGCGCAAGCTAGCCGACACCTTGGGCCTCTCTTTTGGCAGCAGTGCCACGATGCCAGTGGTCCCATCCCATCGTGCGCCACTGCCACGAGTCGGTGTGTGGGTCCCGTGGGCGGATACGGATTCGATTGGTTGGGTGCGCTATTCTTTGGATCAGCGGCACATCCCCTATACCTATCTACGTGATGAAGACATCCGCGCGGGACATCTAAAGCAACGCGTGGATGTGCTGCTGTATGGCCACGTGGATTTGGAATTGGCCGAACAAATCCAAGGGATCCCTAAGGCCTGGGGCCCCATGCCATTTAAAAAGACGGCTACCACCCAGAGCTTTGGCACACCCGCATCCTCAGATGACATCACCGGTGGCATCGGTGGCACGGGCCTTCAACACATCAGTGACTTCGTAGAGCAAGGCGGTTTGTTCGTAACCTTAGGCAACGGCACGATGCTCGCACTGGAATCCGGTCTTGTACGCGGCGTGCGGCGCGACTTGGGCGGGGTACCGCGCAATAGCCAAGGTGCTGGCGGCGATGCGGCGGCCGCTTCAAGCCAAGCGGTCACGCGCACACCAGGCGCGCATCTTAAGGTCAATTTTGTGCGCCCCACGCATCCGATTGCCTATGGTTATTCGACCGACAGCTATGTGTTTCGGCAAAACTTCCCGCTGTACAGCGTGCCACGCCGTTGGCTGACCATGGCCTATTGCAACACCTGCCTTGATGGCCCAATCGATACAAGAGGTGTGGTCATGCAATGGGGGACCAGTGATGGCAGCTCTATGCTGGTCAGTGGCCAAGTGTGGGGAGAGGCGGGCCTTGCGGGTAGGCCAGCGATTATGGACATACCCGTGGGCAAGGGCCATGTGGTGACTTTTAATTTTAATCCGCTGCATCGCGATATGAATCGCGGCGATCAGCGCTTACTGTGGAACACGCTCATCAACTGGCGCTCTATTGTGACGACGGCAGAAACCTCACCGACAGATACCCGCGCCCCCGCGAATCTACATTAAGGCTTACTGACGCCTAAGGCTTTGGCTCAAAGAGGGCGTAATGCTTGCGGCAAGACTCTATGGTCTCCCACGTACCGGAAAAGCCCGCCGGTATCACAAAGGCATCACCGCCCTGATACTCGAACACCTCACCGTTATCCGACACCAATTGCACTCGACCAAATAATAGATAGCAGAACTCATGCTCAGTGTAGTGAATGCGCCACCGACCCGGTGCGCTTCCCCACATGCCACAGTGAAACTGCTCCGTATCGTCAGAATAGCGATGATCAATGGTCGGCTGCGGATTACCAGCAAGCAATTTTGCATCATCAATAGGAAGGTTGCTGGCAACGTAACTCGCGAAACTAACCGGCAGATGTTTAGCCATCACGCACCTCGCTGCGTCTAAAGACCGTCAGGACACTGCAAAGATGTAGTGCATTTTAATATGTGAGAACAATCGTCTAGCCCTACCAAAGCCAAGCGCAATAAAAGCACGCCGCCACCTAAGCTGGATCGTCACCCAGATAGTCCTCGTATGGCCGCCCCAGTGCGCCGGCAAGCGGCGCAAGACATGACTCAACATGGCGCCAGTCGTTAAGGGAATCGCTATAAATAGGACGCCGTACTTGCTCAGAACTGACCGTTCGCACGACTCTCTCATTCGTGTGAAATGCCAAGCAAGCCGGCTCAAAATCAAGACTGCAGTACGCAAGAAGTCGCCTCACTTCCGTCTCCAAGTCAGCAACCACACGCTCATAAATCACACGATGCACTTTGCCTGGAGACACAAGATCGAAGTGCGCCATCAGCGCCATATACTTTTGGTAGTAATCACCAATATCAGACAAGTCATAGCTAAACGACTGTCCGCGGGCAAATAATTGCTTGAAACAAGAAAAGCCGCAGCTCATCGGATGCCGACGGGCATCAATGATCTTTGCGTTGGGAAGAATCAGCTGGATAAACCCAGCATGGGCGAAATTGTTAGGATTTTTATCAATAAAGCACGGTCGATCTGACAGACGGTTGGCTCTCGTCTGCTGTAGGTAGCGCTCTCCAAGCTCACGCACCTGATCTCTCCCCAACTCCAGCAAGCGCTCCGGATAAGTAGAATCCTTGATTCTAGAAGCTCCCCCACCCACCTCAGCCGCCAAAACTGCAATATTCGGGAGCTCCGCCGTCCCCTCAACCTGACTATGGCTAGCCAGTATTTGTTCCAGCAGCGTGGAACCAGCGCGCGGCAGCCCAACGATAAAGATCGGATCCGCATCCGTGCAACCCCAACCAGCGCGTGCCGCGAAGAATGCCGGAGTAAACACCTCTTTCGCTCGAGATACACCCTGTGTAATTTCAGATGGATCGTATGGATCCACCAGACGACGTAGCGTATTCCCACGTTGATAGTGATCGAACGAGAGCAGATGCTCACGGCGATCCTCGAGCGCCTTACCAACAGCGAATTCGAAATGCAACCGTCGATCAACTGACAGATCAGGCCGCTGCAATTGGACAGTCATCGCCTCAAGGTCTGCATCATCGAAACGATAGGTTTTTAAATTTGCCAAGCTCCAATAGGCCTCACCATTGTCGGGCATGAGCTCAATGGCGGCACGATAGGCTGAGACACTCCTGTTATGCTCTCCAGCACCACGAAGGACATGGCCGTAACTCATCCAAGACTCGAGATGCTTAGGATGATCTTTAATGAGCTCAGCCAAAACCTCGATAGCACGCGCTTGCTGGCCAACCAATGAAAGTGCAGATGCAAAGAGATGGCGATACGATCGATCATCAGGGGAAACCGCCAGCAGTCTCTCTAACTCAGGTAAAGCGGCGGCGCCTTGCTGTTGCCATACCAGTGCTTGCGCCAAGTCGAAGCGGGCTCGAAGAAAAGCAGGTTCGATTGCCAAGCAGTGGCGTAGCGTTTGCTCAGCCTGCCGATATGTCTCTTGGCGCATTTGAATTTCGGCTAGTAGCCGGAGCGCTACCGTGTCGGTCGGTGCACGCGTTAGTTGTGCGCGCACAAGACTCTCGGCGATGGTTAAACGCTTCTCCGCAATGGCTTTATCCACTTCCCACAGATGCTTATCCGCAGGCGCCAACTGCGTATATCGCAGATAGGCCTGATCAGCCGCTGTGAGGTCACCTATGAGGCTTAGATACTGGGCCAATTCGCGCCATGCATCGGCGAGCCCCGGCTGCAACTCAAGCGCACAACGTGCAGCAACAATGGCCTCATCCGGCCTCGCGGCACCATAGGCACGAGAGAGCTCGAACTGAAGATCTGCCCGTTGCGGCTGGCTCGCTACTAGGGCCTCGAGGACCTCTATTTGGCCGGCGTGATCCCCCAAGGCGCGTCGGGCACTTGCCAGCAAAAGGGAGGCAGCCACATGGTTAGGTGCTTGCCTAAGAATCTCCATGGCGCGGCGACTGGCAGCGGCAGGGTCGCTGTCGACCAGACTGGCGGCACTCAGTAACGCAATGTCTAAGGCCCCGTCAGAGTGTTCGATGACATTCCCTCTCGTAAGATGGCATTGCTACTATTGACCATTATATACAGTGCGCTCATCTGAAAATCGATGGCACCGCTGTAATATTCGGATACGCTTAAGGTAACGGGGCCATCGGCGGTCCCAAGGAGAGTCGGGTGAATAATCGCACGTCTACACCAGTTCCCGAGGAGGCCATTGTTGGGATGGTGCACGCTGCGCGAGCGGCGAGCAATGCAGGCCGAGACGACGAGGCCGGGCGGCTACTACAGCGAGCCGCAGAACTCGCGCCCAACCACCCATTTGTTAACAACGAGTGCGGGGTGCGTGCAGCCCTTCACCAGAAACCAGAGGAAGCACGCGCTTTCTTCTCCAAGGCAGTGGCGGCTGATGCGAGCCAACCGGCCTTATGGTCCAATCTCGCCAGCGCGCTCCATACACTTGGTTTGTACGATGAAGAGAGCGACGCTATTGAGAAGGCGCTGGTATTGGAGCCACGCCACTTGTCCTCTCTACTGCAAAAAGGCGCCCTATTAGAGGCGATCGGCCAACCAAGGAACGCAGCGACTGCGTATCGCAATGCACTGGCGACGATACCGCCTGACGCGATCGTCCCTCCATCGGTGGAAGCCGCCGTAACGCGTGCTAAGAAAGTCGTGTCGGAAAACCTAGAATCGCTACAGTTAGCGATGGAAGAGCGACTTGCCCCTATACGACAACGCTACAGTAGCGACCAATTTAGACGAGCCGAACGATGCGTTGATCTATTAACTGGTCGAAGAAAACGGCACGATTCCCAGCCTACCTTCATGCATTTCCCGGAGTTGCCGACCATTGAGTTCTTTGATCGAAATATGTTCCCATGGTTAGAGCCCATCGAGGCAGCAACCGAAGCTGTACGATCTGAACTACTCAGTGTACTTAGCGCCGATCGCGCGGGACTTGAGCCTTACGTCGCCTATCCGCAGGGCGTACCCCTTGATCAGTGGGCGGAACTTAATCAGTCGCGCCGTTGGAGCGCCTATTTTTTATGGAATCAGGGTGAGGCGCAACACTCACACCTTGCGCGCTGCCCGAAAACAGCTGCGTTACTCGAGAAAACGCCGCGCTGCGAAGTGAATTACAGAGCCCCCACCGCTTATTTCTCTATTCTCGATGCCAAGACACGCATACCCGCACACACCGGAGTCACGAATACGCGTCTGACGGTGCATCTACCACTGATCGTACCACCCGGATGTGGTTTTCGGGTCGGTAGCGAGATACGTGAGTGGATTCCAGGCCAAGCGTGGGTTTTTGATGACACCATTGAGCACGAGGCGTGGAATGAGTCTGATGCACCACGCGCTATTCTGATTTTTGACATCTGGAATCCACTGCTCACCGAGGCGGAGCGTGAAGTCGTGCGAGCGACCACCGAGGCCTACGGGGACTTTTATCATGGTGCGCCAGAGGTAAAGTCTTAATGATGGACACAACACGAATAGCACTCGCAAGCGCAGTCGCAATCACAGCCTGTTGGGCACCGGCCTATGCGACATCACTCATATCAGAGGCTGAAACAGGCAGTGAAGCTCACTGGCATACGTGCGCCACGATTGCTGATTCTGGGCAAAGACTAAAGTGCTACGACCATCTTGCTGGGCGCGAAGAATCTTCTCCCATGACACAGTCAGGCACGATCACCTCGGAGGCACAGAAAAGAAGCGCGCCAAGCGTAGCAACGCGCGATACCTTTGGCCTGACAGAAAAAATTGCGACACCTACGCCCCAGACAGTAGACGCCGTCGTGACCGCAATGCGTCGTTCTGCCGATAATAAGATCATCGTTTTATTAAGTAATGGCCAAGCATGGGAGCTGCTCGATGGCGGCGACAGCCGACTAGACATAAGCGCGCACGTCGTGATCCGTCGAGCAGCCCTTGGGTCTTTTCTGATGACGCTGGAGGGCGGACGGACACATCGCGTGCATCGTCTGAGCTAGAAGACCACTCGGCATAGCGCGACTTTTCCAACCGTGACACCAAAAAAAAGCGGGCTTTCGCCCGCTTTTTATCAGCCTGCTTTCAACGCAAACTTAGAACTGCACAGTCATATGTGCATAGACATATCGACCGAGCGAATCATACGCACCTGGAAAGGTATTTCCATTACACGATGGTGTACAGCCATTACCCGTCAGGACAATCGGCGGATTCTTATCGGTGAGATTATTCATGCCGAGACGCATCGTGACGCCAGACGCCACGCTGAAAGCACTGGACAAGTCCAAATAGCTGTAGCTACCGATATTCGTGTAGTAACCGGGCGTGTAATCCCCAGACATTAAGGGATTGCTGCTCGTATTGTCATAAGCCGCTGAACCAAAGAAGCGCCAGCGCAAATTGACATCCACACCATGCCAAGGTGTTGTCCAGGTGGTATTCACCACTGATCTCCATTTTGGGTTTGATGTGCCGCAGGTGTTGCCGAAATACCCAGCACAGTTATAAGAGGCAGAGCCCGTGTAAGGCTGCCCTTCTAACTTGGCCAGATGAGTGGCATTAACCTGGAAGCCCAACGTGCCCCAACGATCCATCTTCAGACGGTAGCTACCCGTGAAATCCACACCGGCGGTGGCGGATGTTCCGCTATTCACCGCTAGGTCGGATACATAGGCCGCCGGATCCGTCCACAAGGACCCTGTAGGCGAGCGATGAACGAGGCTACAGAAGTCCTGATTTCCTTGCACATAGCACTGATTCAAGATCACATTGGAGCCAATTGCTCCAATGACGTTCTTGATCTTAATATCGAAATAATCCACGCCCAACTTGAGGCTTTCAATTTGATGAGGCATGAACTGCAAGCCCACCGTATAGGTATCGGCCGTTTCAGGCTTCAGATCGGGATTACCGCCCACTAGGCCTTGATACTGACCCGCCGGGTTGGGACGGACATTAGGCGGACAAGTGGCAGGTGGGGTGTCCACTGCGCAGGGGTCAGACGATCCGTCTAACGCGATTACCTGTGAAGTGTACAAGTCGCCAATCGAGGGCGCTCGCACAGCACGCTGATATCCTGCGCGCCACCGGACGTCTTTAATCGGCGACCACTCAAGACCTAACTTGTACGTGTTCGTGTTGAACCCAGTGGTGTAGGACGAATATCGATACCCCACTTCCGCGCTCAGCGATTGAGCGAAGCGCTGATTCTCGGCAATGGGCAGTGACCACTCCGTGAACACTTCCGCAACATGGAAGCCACCGGTTAACGGCACCGCGGGTGCGCCATAACCTGCAGCGTCGGGCCCAGAACCATCAGGCGCCAAGGTTTGGCTCTCAAGATCTGGGCTGTAGCTCATATGCTCATTTCGGTACTCGGCGCCGAAGTTTGCTTGCACGCCATGCGCAGCCAAAGGGAACTGCCAACCATACTTCGACAGATCGCCAGTGAGCGAAGCCGAGACAATCTGCTCAGTGACATTGCCGCTCTGCTGCAACGGAACCGATAGATACTTCAGGGCTGCTGCAGTTACGCCGCCCGGCACAAACACGTTCCATGGCACGCAGCCGGCTCCCGATGCGCAGACAGGTGAGTCAACAGTGCCCACCACATCTAAAGCAAGGGTCATACGAGTGTTAGAAAGGTAATTTGAGTCAATATTACGAGTATCTACCAAGCTCTCTTGTGCAGAAACGTCATAGTTCCACGCATCATTAATACTGCCTTTTGCGCCGAGTAAGAAGCGAACGCTATTGTTAAGGAAGTCAGTGTTGCGGTTTCCACCCTCCACGTTTCGGCGGAACAGAAGCAAGTCCACGTTGTCGCCCGGCACCGCTTGCCCATTGCGCACATCAGACGAGCAAATCGAGTTCTGCCACGTCGCAGACTGCAAGAAGGGATTGGTGGCACAGTTCAATGTCACCGGAAGACCAAAGGCGCCACTCGGGGCAACCTGCGCCACGGTGGAATTTCGCATGTACATGAACTCTGAATAGACGTTCACATGTGAATTGATGTCGTAATTAAGGAACGCGCCTGCCGTCCAACGCTGGTTGGGTCTTTGTTGGTAATTCAAGGGGCCATAGTTGTAATAATCGTTACCACCGAAATCACGGACGAGTCCCGATTGTTGATCGACTGTCTTGAAAAAGTAAGATGAGCCGTAGTAACCTAAAAACGTTCCCCCTTTGTTGGTAATGGAACCACCACAATACGGCTTCGCTCCACCCGAAGCGGCATTTAGGGTACACGAGCTATAGTCGTATTTGCTTTGCAATACGGCGGCCGCGGTGTTGTACGTCGCGTACACCGTGGCATTGCCCTTACCATCGGCAAAGTTCGCGCCCGCTATGAACGACAAGTCCTTCTGGCCACCAGCGGTCACATTGCTAGACGGCAGCGGATCACCCGCTTCTTTGACAATGGAAGCAATGCCGTTGTTACTCTGCTTGTGCATGAACGTGCCATAGTTGGCATCGAATTGAACCCCTTCGAAGTGGTTATTCAGCACAAAGTTAACAACGCCCGCCACCGCGTCAGCACCGTAGACCGAGGATGCGCCACCTGTGAGCACATCGACGCGCTGAATAAGTGCAGCCGGCACCTGATCGATATCGGAGTAATTACGACCATCGGTGGAGCCAGGTCCTAAGCGACGACCATTGACCAGCACCAAGGTGCGCGAGGGGCCCAAGCCACGGAGGTCAACGGAGGCGGTACCGTCAGCCCCATTCGATACGTTGGCGTTTTGACCAGCAAACACCGAGGGCATCTGATTCAAGATGTCTTCTACGCGCGACAGACCGACGGCGGCGATATCATTCGCGGAGATACTTTGAACTGGACTGATAGAGACGTCGTTTAAAGTTCTAAGGCGCGATCCAGTGATCACGACATCTTCAAGCACAGGACCTGCGTCAGATGGTTTTGGCGCTGTCTGGGCAAAAGCCGCCGAAGACGCCGCAATGGCCATGGCCGCCAATGTGTAATGTACGGCACGGTGCAAATTGTAATTTTTCATTCGCCTGCTCCCAAATACTATTGTTTGATTCGAAGTAAGAATCGATTCTGTGCGATCTGTTCCCAACAGCGCCCGCAGATGCACTACTCATCGCTATTATTAATTCTTTCATATTACGCGCAGTTGTAATGTAGTGGCAATGAACCCGTGTTAAAAAAGCCTAAAAAACGTGATTGCCGACTCTTTTTGTTGCTAAATAGCAACACTTTGTCATTAAACCCGACCATGCTGTGGATCTAGCGGCCACGGATCAGATCCTCCGCTCACCTCAGGCCTTGCTCCGATCAACTCGGGCGCGGTGAGGCCCTTCTCAAAAGCTTGCTCGCTTACCTGCAAAAACTCAGGTTCGCTTTGCCAAACGATTCGTGCCCAATTTGGTCGTTGGCGACCGGCACACAAGATAGTGGAACCCGTGCCGCTCGACGGCTAGTCAGACAGGCTCACCGCCGACAGCAAGCCAGCCACGACCGCCCTGCAAAATCCCCCACCATCGAAAGACGATATTCACATACCGCTGTTACAGTCACGCCATTCTCTATAGATTGAATCCCATGCACCGCCACCGACGTCTACTGATTCCCTTGCTGCTGGCCTTTGGGCTTACCGATCCCGCCTATGCTGGCGTGAAGGTCTATGCGGCCGGCGACATCGCTGAGTGTGACGCATCGATACAAAAAAGCGCTGCTGCACGAACGGCAGCATTAATTCCCGATGACGGCATTGCGTTGGTGTTAGGCGACACCACCTACCCCAACGCAGATGCCAATACCTTAAACAGATGTTACGAACCGACGTGGGGTCGCTTTAAAGCATCAAGCTATGTCGTGCCCGGCAATCATGATTACGTCAACGGTGAGCCCACCGATTTTTTGGCTTACTTCGGCGCACGAAATCCCGGCAAAACATGGTTTCGGGCTCCCTTAGGGGAGTCTTGGTGGGTCATTGGGCTCGACAGCAACTTAAAGGAGCCCGCCCTCACGCAACAGCACGCGTGGCTCATGCGCGAACTGGCCACCATCAAGGGCGATGGCAAATGCATTGTCGCTCTTTGGCATCACGCTCTGTTTTCCACCGGATTGCACCATGGCGATGGCGAGCTGATGAAGCCCGCCTGGCGGGTGCTCGATGCTGCGGGCGCTGATCTGGTGCTCTCTGGGCATGAGCATTTTTATGAATCATTTGAACCGCTGGACGCGAATGGGCATGCACAGACAGTCGGCATCCGCGAATTTGTCGTGGGCACCGGTGGCGGACGGCTAGCCGATCTGTCCTTTCACACCAACCATCGAGTCTACACACGCCGTTATGGTGTCCTAAAATTGGACTTGGAATCAGATCACTACCGTTGGGTCTTTGAGACGATCGGCCACAATCACCTCGATGCGGGATCGGCACACTGCCGAAATGCCGTGCCTGACAACACTCATTAATCACTCTTATTTTGACTGGGGAGAACCCATGACCGATACAACCCGATGCGCTTTACGAAGTGGCTCCGCCATCGCAGCTGCCGCCGCTTTGTTGTTCACCTCCATCGCGATCCCAGTCGCACACGCTACTGAGGCCAAACTACAATGTGATGGTGTCAATGCCTGCAAGGGCACCTCCGCTTGTGGCACCGCCAACAACAGCTGCGCTGGTCAAAACGCCTGCAAAGGCCAAGGCTGGCTGCTGCTCACGCAAGCCGACTGTGACGCTGCCAAAGCGAAAATTAACCCGCCCGAATGAGTTCTCGCCCACCGGCTACCCATGCCTGCAGGCCACTGATCGGCGTCGGCGTGGGGCTCAGGCCCGCGCACTATGAAGCCATTTTGCAGAGCGCACCGCGCATTGATTGGTTTGAAGCGCTCACAGAGAACTACTTAGTAGGCGGCGGTCAGCCGCTCTATTATCTAGACGCCATTGCCGAGCGTTACCCGGTTGCCTTGCACGGCGTGTCGCTCTCGATAGGCTCCACGGATCCTCTCAATCTTGCCTACCTCCAAGATCTAAAGGAACTGGCAGCACGCTGCCATGCGTCGATGATCTCAGATCATTTGTGTTGGACAGGAATACGGGGCATCAATTCCCATGACCTACTCCCACTGCCCTATCACGAGGAAGCCCTTCAGCACCTCATCCCCCGCATTCGCCAAGTACAAGAGATTTTAGAGCGCCCACTGGTGCTGGAAAATATCTCGCGATACATCAGCTTCGTAGACTCTACGTTCAGCGAATGGCATTTTTTATCGGAACTCACTCGCAGAACCGGTTGCCGCCTGCTGCTCGACATCAATAACATCTATGTGAACGCTCATAATTTTTCTTTTTCGGCGACCGACTTTATAGACGGCATCCCCATCAACGCAGTTGAGCAGTTTCACATTGCCGGCTACAGCACACAGAATGCTCTCCTCATTGACTCGCATGATCAGTCAGTCAGCCCGCCGGTTTTTGATCTACTCGCTCACGCGATCAATCGCTTCGGCGTAAAACCCGTTTTATTAGAGAGAGACGATCGCATACCCGCTCTCAGCGAACTGACGGGTGAACTTGATAAAGCGCGGCAGCTTTTAAGTGACGCGCATTAAACAGTCCAACATGCCACTGCGCCAACTACAAACGGCTGTCCAGAATGCCATCATCCATAACGATGTCGGGCCGCTGCACGCATCGCACGTGCTGGTCTTAGACACGGCATCGGCTATAGGCGTTTATCAACAGGCCTATCGCACTCGACTGCGCGATACTCTACACAGTCACTATCCAATGCTAGCAAAGCACTTGGGGTTCGCGGCTTTTAATCAGCTCGCAGATGTCTATATTGGACGGCATACCCCTGAGACTACATCCCTTCGTGACTATGGAGACAGGCTCGCCGCGGCTTGTCTCAGCGACTTACCCAGCGATCAGGCCGAGACCGTCGCGGAACTGGCCTCCTTTGAGTGGAAGCTCGCACATGCTTTTGATGCCTTAGAAGGCTCACCGGTCACCGTCTCCCAACTATCGACCATCGAGCCCAGCCGGTGGGCAGACCTTCGCTTTACGGGCGTGCCTAGCCTTCTGCGCCATCGGGCCACCACCCCAGCAGTCACGCTCTGGCGGCAGTTGCACCAGACTGACACCGACAGTCACGCCACGACCGGCGCGCTATCGGCAGTCCGACAAGCGAGCGAGCACTCTCCCACTGACTGGGTGATCAGTCGCATAGGCCGTGAAGTTCGTTTTCGATCTATCCCCCCGGATGAGTCCGCCGCCCTAGACATCCTGCTGTCCGGACTGAGCTTTGCTCATCTGTGCGAGCATTTGGCCGATACACATCACGAGGCGACCGCGAGCACCGCGGCCACTTGGCTCAAAACCTGGGTCGAGGCTGGCTGGCTAGAAACGGTATAATGCTTCGCTACTCAAAAGAGGAATCTTGCACGTGCGTACTCTTGTCCGCTTCACGACTGTTGGTCTTACCCCTCTTATTCTTTTGTTGAGTCTGACGATGTCTCACAGCACAGCCGCCCTACCCACCGAATCGGCATCCAATAGCCTGCTGCGCCCTTGGAGCGGCCCCTATGGCGGTGTGCCACCCTTTGATCAAATTAAAGTGGCTGAGTTTCCACAGGCGTTCACGGTTGGCATGCAGGAACAGCTCGCGGACATCGCGCGCATCACGGACACTCAACGAGCAGCTACGTTTGATAACACCATTGCGGCACTCGAGCGCTCCGGTCGGACCTTAGATCGCGTGTACAGGCTCTTTGGCATTTATGGATCAACCTTAAAGGATGACCAAGTTCAAGCCATTGAGAGCGAGTGGGCACCTAAGCTCGCCCAGCAAGCGGATCTGATCACGCAGAACACCGCGCTTTTCAAACGAGTGGAGGCTGTCTATACGACGCGCGAACACAGTCAGTTAAGCGCCGAGCAAAAACGCCTGACGTGGGTGGTCTATACCAACTTTGTGCGTTCTGGCGCACAACTCGATGCGCCCGCAAAAGAAAAGCTGTCCGCATTGAACCAACAATTGGCTACGCTCTATACGCAATTCAGTCAGCGACTGCTCAATGATGAGAATGAGCACTGGCTCGCCTTAAAATCCGAGGCCGATTTCGCGGGGCTTCCAGACTCAGTGCGCGCTGGTTTGATCGCTGGCGCCGAGGCGCGCGGGATCGATGCGCTCGGTGCGGTCTTAAACACGCGATCCAGTGTAGAGCCTTTCTTGGAGTATTCGACGCGACGGGATCTGAGAGAGACGGTGTGGCGTACTTTCATTGGCCGCGGTGATCAAGCGGATAAAAACAATACGAAGGACATCATCACTCAGATTCTGGCACTGCGTGCAGAGCGTGCGCAGTTATTAGGCTTCAAGACCCACGCCCATTGGCGTCTCGAGGACTCAATGGCCAAAACGCCGGAACATGCCATGGCACTGATGGAATCCGTTTGGCCTGCTGCGGTCGCACGCGTGCGGGAGGAAGTCGCTGATATGCAGGCAGTGGCCGACCAACGCAGCGCACGCGAGGGCACACCAGCCATCCGACTCGAAGCGTGGGACTACCGCTATTATGCCGAGCTCGTACGCGAACAAAAGTATGATCTAGACTCGAATAAGGTAAAGCCTTACTTGCAGCTTGAGAAACTGCGCGAGGGCATGTTTTGGGTCGCAGGCCAATTATTCGGCTTTTACTTTAAGGAAGTACCCGCGGGTCAAGTGCCGGTTGCTCATCCAGACATCCGAGTGTTTGAGGTGACCAATGCAGCACATGAACATGTTGGGCTTTGGTATTTTGATCCTTATGCGCGTCCGAATAAAGAATCAGGCGCATGGATGAACGAATACCGATCGCAGGAGCGTTTTTTAAAACCTGTGACCACCATCGTGTCCAACAACTCCAATTTCGTAAAGGGCAAGCCAGGTGAGCCCGTGCTGATTAGCTGGGAGGATGCGACCACCCTATTCCATGAATTTGGTCACGCCCTGCATGGCTTATCTTCCCACGTTACTTATCCCACGCTTGCGGGTACGTCGGTTGCACGGGATTACGTCGAGTTCCCCTCGCAGCTCTTAGAGCACTGGCTCTCTACACCTGAGGTGCTTAATCGCTTTGCACTGCATGTGGACACCGGCCAGCCTATGCCAGCGGCACTGGTGCAAAAAATCCACAGCGCAGCTACATTCAACCAGGGTTTTAAAACGGTCGAGTACTTATCGAGTGCTTTAATTGATATGAAATTGCACTTGAGCGGTAAGCGCGTCATTGACCCGGATACGTTTGAGGCTGAGACACTCGCGGCGCTCGGCATGCCCAGAGAGATCGTGATGCGGCATCGCACCCCGCAGTTTGGTCACATATTCTCGAGTGATGGCTATTCGGCTGGTTACTACAGTTATTTGTGGGCAGATACCTTATCGACGGACGCATGGGAGGCCTTCATGGAAGCGGGCGGCGCGTATGATCCAGCGGTTGCCAAACGACTACGCGAGCACGTATTTATGATTGGCAACACGGAGGATCCGGCTGACGCCTATCGCGCATTTCGAGGTCGTGATCCAGGGACGAGCGCTTTGATGCGGCACCGCGGCTTTCCTGTCAAAGAGACGCATCCAAACACACCGAAATGAAGCAGGGCTTATTAGCCGATTGGTCAGACTCGGCGTGGCTTTAGTAGAGCCACGCCCCTGCCCACTCCTCACGCCACGCTTGCTCGTCCTTAGCGGCCATCCACTCCAGATCGCGCGGGGTGGCTGTAGGATCATCGACCCACTCGCGTAGCCAAGGGCCTCCATTGATGACATCAATGGCCAATCGTCCTTGCGCGTACTCATACGGAAAATCACGCCACAACGGATAATCCGGTCGCAGTGCGCGAAGCGCCTTAAAGGCAATGGCCATTAACCGCCAAGGCTTAAAAGCGTTATGGTCATAAGTGCCGTCATCTAAATGAATCTGCATGCCACTGCACAACTGCCCCACATGCTTGTGGAATGTGGGCTCAAACCAGCATGTGCGTAAGCGACAGCCTGCTAGCCACTCAGGCGCGAGGCAATGCATGTGTGCTAACCAATCATGCGCATCCACATCGGGGGCGCCGAACATTTCTAAGGGACGCGTCGTCCCACGTCCCTCCGACAGAGTCGTTCCTTCCAATAACACGGTACCTGAGTAAGCTCGCGCCATCGACAGGGATGCTGCATTGGGACTGGGATTAACCCACGCACGCTCTCCCAGTGGCCAGCCAAAGCCTGGGCCGCTATCAGGCGCCCAACCGAGCATTGGAACGACGTCATAATCGACGTTTAAACCAAGCTCGCGAATAAACCAATGACCCGCTTCGCCTAAAGTGAGGCCGTGGCGCATCGGCAGCCGTCCGGCACCCACAAAACTCTCGTGTCCCGCCTGCAAGGCCAAGCCTTCTACCATCCGCCCCGCTGGATTGGGACGATCCAGCACCCACACCGTTTTGCCATGCTCTGCTGCGGCTTCCAACAGGTAACGAAGCGTGGTTAGAAAGGTATAAATACGACAACCTAGATCTTGCAGGTCAATCAACAACACATCGAAGCTACGCATCATCTCATCGGTAGGCTTACGCACCTCGCCATAGAGACTAAATACGGGGATGCCTAAACGCGGATCTAAGTAGTCCGTGGATTCGACCATATTGTCCTGCTTGTCGCCGCGAAGCCCGTGCTGCGGTCCGAAAGCGGCGGTTAAGGTGATATCAGCGGCAGAGGCCAATGCGTCCATCGCATGCGTCAGATCTTTGGTCACAGAGGCTGGATGGGCTAACAGGGCCACCCGACACCCTGATAGGCGTCGGCGTCGCACCGGATCTGACAGCAGTTGATCAATCCCAAAATCCATGGGCATTGATCCTACGCTATGCGCAGGACAAATCCCCGTCGATCATGAAAATCGGGGCGATTCAGTGGATGATGCGCTGCAAAATAATGCAGAACGCCATCGACCCCCTCGATGACGGCGGATAAACCGATCTGCAACGGTGACGCCGGCCAAGCACCAGCGCGCAGTCGCACAATCAAGGTCGCCTGCGCTTCGGAGACCGTGCTCGTGATCAGCGGCACGACGGTGTCAGTCGACTGCGCGATCGTCCGATAGTCCGAAAATTGATAGGCCGCATAGCCGCCGGACGGTGCCCAGTTAAATTCACGGTAGCCGGGCTGATCCGCTTCAGCAACAAAGGTCTCAAAACAGGTGTGTTGCCACAACTCATCGGCCTGATGAGTCTGAGCATAAGGAGGGAGCAAACAGTGATCGAGTGCGCCTGTGAGATCGTAACGACACTCCACAGCCCCATTTGAAAAGCACGTCACCGTAACATTCACCGTGACCGGCAACGATGCTTTAGGCACTGTGGGATGTGCCATCAGCTGCGTCGTCAAATGTGCACGAATAGGATCCATACGTTTAGACTACGCTGTCGATTGTGAAGCCGCGACTCAATTGAATTCCCTCGCTAAGAATTTTTAGTTTGTGCGTCTAAACGTGAGGTTATAGCGAAACGGTGGGACGCTCATTCGAGAGTCCGCTTTTAAGGCGCGCACCGCGTGGTAGCCCAGTCGCGCGCTTCGCCCCCATACCAATATGTCGCCATCCTCTACCGGCACCGGGATGGAGGTGCCGGTACGGACAGCGCCGTGCCACACAAATACCGCAGGCAAGCCGATGGAAACCGACACAATCGGGTGACTGAAGTTTGCTTCATCCTGATCGCGATGGGTGCCCATTTTCGCACCGATCGCATAGCGGTTAATTAAGCAACAGTTCGGGTTAAAATCCAAAAACCCAGCCGCCGCGGCCGCTCTTTGCGCCAGATCTGAAAAATTTGCCGGCATTGTTGGCCACGTCCGGCCTGTCATCGGGTCCACGCCAACATAGCGATAGCCTTTTATGTCCGAGTGCCAACCCTGTTCACCAACATTGCTGATGGCGACAGACATCGTCCCTCGGTTAGGCGTGGTGAGATGCCGAAAAGGCGCTAACACCACGACGTCACCGATGGCAGCGCGCAACGGCTGCGTATCGACAAATTGCCTTAGCAAAACCACATCGGGCGCAACCGCAATCGCCACAGGCGCAAAGCCCGTCAAAAGATCTGCGCCCACGGTCGCTAAGCTCACTCGTGCTAGACGTATCGCTTAGCCATTGATTCCATCGGAATGGGTTTAATACGATCCGCGTGTCCCGCACAACCGAACGCTTCAAAACGATCTTTACAGATGGCACGCGCCGCTTTGGTCGCAAGGCTCAAATACTTTCTCGGATCAAACTCACTGGGATCTTTTGCAAAAGCCTGACGAATCGCACCCGTCATAGACAAGCGAATATCAGTATCGATATTGATTTTTCGCACGCCGCTTTTGATGCCACGCTGGATCTCTTCGACTGGCACGCCATAGGTTTCTTTGATATCGCCGCCATTGTCACGAATCACCTTGAGCCACTCTTGCGGCACACTAGATGAGCCATGCATCACCAAATGGGTGTTAGGGATCGCCGCATGGATCTGCACAATGCGATCCATCGCCAAAATGTCACCAGTTGGCTTGCGCGTGAACTTATAAGCACCGTGACTGGTACCAATGGCGATCGCTAACGCATCAACACCGGTCTTCGCTACAAAATCTTTCGCCTCAGCTGGATCAGTCAACATCATGTCGTGTGTGAGAATTCCTTCCGCACCACCACCATCTTCTTCCCCGGCCTGTCCAGTCTCTAAAGAACCTAAGCAACCCAACTCGCCTTCAACCGACACGCCGATTGAGTGCGCCATATCACACACCAACTTGGTCACACGCACGTTGTATTCATAGTCAGCTGGCGTCTTGGCATCTTCTTTCAAAGAGCCATCCATCATGACGGACGAGAATCCGGAGCGGATGGATGCCAAACAAACACTCGGTGCCGCACCATGATCTTGGTGCATCACAAGAGGGATATCAGGATGCGATTCGATCGCCGCCAACACCAGGTGCCGCAGATACGGCTCACCCGCATACTTTCTTGCACCCGCTGAGGCTTGCAGAATCACCGGGCTTCGGGTCTCCTCGGCGGCCTCCATGATGGCCCTGACTTGTTCCAGGTTATTGACGTTAAAAGCGGGAACCCCATAATTATGCTCAGCCGCATGATCGAGCAACTGCCGCAGTGAAACCAAAGCCATGTGATCTCCTTAAAACCCTGTGGTTTTCTCAGTACCCCGGTACCCGGCTAACGGCGCGAAGGGCGAATACCCCTAGTTTACATACATCAGCGGCATAGGCGTACCCATCCCGATGCTTCAAAGCGCCGACGACGACTGACTGATCGGTGGTACCACCTGACAGGGACGCCCTATTAGGCCATGGCGTGAAAGCCCAACGGTCACGCGAGAGGATCTTGAACCGAGGCACGGTGAGTAGACGGCGTCTGACAGCGGACCAAGGTCCATTCAGGCGTTGAAGCCAGTTTCAGATACCCCACCAAGTCGGGTAACTGCTCAAGCTCTGAGGGCAAAACGGCAGGCTCGACTGAGCGCTGCAGGGTGCGACTCTCAGACCGATGGGCTCCTTTCAGCCAGCCCATCGGTCGACTCTTAGACACCTGCTCGCGGATCACTTCACGCTCACCGATCAGACGGGCCGCAAAGCGTGCGGTACCCCCTTGCTCACTGGCTGAGCAGCGCAGAATCAGACTATTTCCACAGTTCTCAACAATGGTTTGTGCTGCATGATGGCCATAGGTCGCAGACACCTGCGCAATTGACTGAAAGCCGAGCACACAGCGACCGCCAAACTTCCTTAAGCGCGCGAGCGCGTCCTTCAATCCCTCAATGGGCCCTAAGGCATCTAACTCGTCGACCACAAACCACAACCGATGATCCGCTTCGCCTGCGCTCATCGCTTCAAAAATGGCCAACCGCATCCACGTCGAGATCAGAGAACGCAATGAAGCGATTTGATCTGCCTGATAGGGCAAGAACAAGACACCACGGCCATCTCGCACAAAGCGACGAATGGAAAACCCACGGGCGTTCTGCTGATGAATATATGCCAAAGGCGCCAATACGCTCACCAGGACCGTGCGCACTGAGGCAAACATACGCTCATTGCCAGACTGCAAAAAAGGCTGCGCCATACTGCCTTCTAACAGCACAGTCAGTTCCTCAATCGGCGCCGAACGACATAGACGAAGGAGCTCCTGCAAATCACGTAGGCCGCCTTCGTGCGTGCGCGCGAGTAGCGCGCTAAAAAATACACGGGCATATTGATTCCACTGCTGATCACCAGAACCGGCCTCTGGGATAAGAGATCGCGCCATCTGATCATAGTCGTAAGGCGCGCAGAGCTCCGCATACAGATCCCAGCATAATGAACGCTGATCAAATGGATTTAAGATCACATCACCGCGATCTGCGTTATAAAAATCTCTGAGATAGCCGCCATCCGGATCGGCAAAGACCGCCCGATCGCCTCGATGCAGCGCCCCGTCCAGCAACTCACGGATCGCTGTACTCTTACCTGTGCCGGTCGTGCCGAGGATTTTGAAATGCTTCGTTTCGCTCTCAAAAGCAACCGCTTGACCGGCCAACGTTAACTGCTGGCCTATGGATCGAACAGATGGAGACAGGCCTAGGGAAACCAAACGCGTCCCACGCTGCACGCTCAATCGGTTGCGACCGGCCATGTCTCTACCGGCTAACCAGAACCCAAGTAGTGGTACCGCAAGCACTGACATCGGCGCCGATAGGATCGGTAAAACCCCGATCCGCGTCATGAGCCACCGAAGGGCTGCACCAACCAGCAGACCGACTGGCAAGATGACCACGGCCATGAGCACAATTTTCGGAAGGTACGATGCACGCGCCCCACGCGCTCGAAACCCAGCGTACAGACCCAATACACAGAGCCCGTACAGTAGGCAGCCACCGAACACCCCTCCTCCTAACACCATAGGCACCAACGACACTCGACCTGCTCACTAAGGAGGGTTAGTACGCCACGCGGAGAGCGAGCGGTCGCGATGAATTTCTGATTATTTACACAGAAATGCGCATGCTCACAGAAGACCTCGCTCTGCCAAAGAGACGATCTCGCCACCGGCGATAATTAAATGATCGAGAACCCGAATATCAACTAGCGCGAGCGCCGCAATGAGGCGTCGCGTGATGTGTTCATCCGCTCGACTGGCCTCAGCAACCCCGGACGGATGCGGATGACACAAAATCACAGCAGCTGCATTTCTAGCGAGAGCTAACTTCACCACTTCGCGTGGATGTACGCTCGCACTGTCGATCGTGCCTCTGAATAGCTCAATGAGCTCGATGAGCCGATGCCGCGTGTCTAACAGCACCACCACAAACACCTCGTACTCAAGGGCGCCTAGCTTGAGTGCGAGGAAGTCTCGGACTAACGCAGGATTGGATAGCGACGTGCCGCGCCGCAGTCGGCTTGACAGGGCTTGCTTAGCAGCCAAAACGATCTCGTCGGTTGAAACGGGAGTAAAACCTCCCTCCGCGCGCGCTTTGTAGAACATCGCATCTCCGTTGGCGAGCCTCTCTGTTTTACGCCGATGGCGTGACAGCAGGATCGTCAAACGGTAGCGCGCCGCACTCGACAACACCCGTCGCATTTCGGGTGTGATTATTGAATAACAGGACGGTCGAAAAGCCTACGAGCAAAGCCGTCGCGAACGGACGGGTTGATGGCAACCCACGCCCGTCTGGCCGTTCTTAATTTATCGATTACAAGACAGATTTAAGCAATCGCCCCATATCTGCCGGGTTACGAGTCACTTTAATCCCACACTCTTCCATCACGGCCAACTTCTCTTGAGCGGTGCCCTTACCACCCGAGATGATCGCCCCCGCATGCCCCATGCGCTTGCCAGGCGGTGCCGTAACGCCAGCAATAAAGCCCACCACCGGCTTGGTCATGTTGCTCTTAATCCAGCGAGCGCAGGTCTCTTCATCATCACCGCCAATTTCACCGACCATGATGACCGCGTCGGTCTCAGCATCTGCATTGAAGAGCTTCATCACGTCGAGGTGCTTAAGACCGTTGACAGGATCACCGCCAATACCAACACAGGTCGACTGACCGAGTCCTAACTCCATCAATTGCCCAACGGCTTCATACGTTAAGGTACCCGAACGGGATACCACGCCAATACGGCCTTTTTTGTGAATATGCCCAGGCATGATGCCGATCTTAATTTCTTCTGGGGTGATCACGCCTGGACAGTTAGGGCCGACCAAGATAGTCGATCTCCCTCGCATGCGATCGCGGGTGTTAATCATATCCCGCACAGGCACGCCTTCTGTAATGCAGATCACCAGTTCGATGCCGGCATCTACCGCTTCATCAATGGCGGCTGCGGCAAACGGTGGTGGCACATAAATGACCGAGGCCGTCGCACCCGTTTGTTGCATGGCCTCTTTAACGGTCCCGTAGATAGGAATGCCCTCAAAGTTCTCGCCTGCCTTGTTGGGGTTCACACCGCCGACAAAGCATTCTTTTCCGTTCGCATAATCGCGACACATGCGGGTATGGAATTGCCCCGTCTTGCCGGTGATCCCTTGCGTGAGGACCTTGGTGTGCTTATTAATTAAAATACTCATGGCTACTCTCTACTTCTGGACGCTGATGGCAGCGACAATTTTCTGGGCGGCATCGGCCATGTTGTCAGCAGAAATAATAGGCAGACCGGACTTTGCCAGTAATTCCCGACCCAGCTCCTCATTGGTTCCTTTCATGCGGACGACCAATGGGACTTTCAAATTGACTTCGCGAACCGCAGCAATCACGCCCTCAGCAATGGTGTCGCAGCGCATAATCCCGCCAAAAATATTGACTAGGATGCCTTTAACCGCAGGATTTTTAAGCATGAGCTTGAATGCTTCGGTGACTTTCTGCGCGGTCGCGCCACCACCCACATCTAAGAAGTTGGCAGGCTCGGCACCATACAACTTAATGGTGTCCATGGTCGCCATGGCCAGACCTGCGCCATTCACTAGGCAGCCAATGTTGCCGCCAAGTGAAATGTAGGAAAGGTCAAACTTGGAAGCCTCGATTTCCGCAGGATCCTCCTCATCCAGATCGCGCATTGCAACAATGTCTGGATGACGGAACAAGGCGTTTGAATCGAAGTTAAGTTTGGCATCGAGCGCGAGAACTCGACCATCTCCTGTGAGAATGAGCGGGTTGATCTCGGCGAGCGAGGCGTCACATTCAGTGAAGGCTCGATATAAGCCCTGCATAAACGCACGCGCCTCAGCCAGAGAGGCGTCCGGAACCCCGATTTTGCGTGCCGTCATCTCCGCATCCGCATCGGTCAAGCCAGTGCGCGGATCGATCGCTACTTTAAAAATTTTCTCAGGTGCATGCGAGGCGACTTCCTCGATCTCCATGCCCCCCTCGGAGCTTGCCATCAGCGTCACCCGCTGCGTGGCTCGGTCGACGACCATGCCGACATACAGCTCTTTACGGATGTCAGCGCCTTCTTCAACCAGCAGCCGCTTAACTAGGCGCCCCTCAGGACCCGTCTGGTGCGTAATCAGCGTCATCCCTAGAATGTTGGCTGCCTCTTTGCGCACATCGTCGATCGACTTAACGACTTTAACGCCGCCGCCTTTACCGCGACCACCTGCATGAATCTGGGCTTTGACTACCCACACTTTTCCACCGAGATCGTGCGCCGCCTTAACGGCCTCTTCCACGGAAAAGCAAGCGAAGCCTCGAGGCGTCTGCACACCGTACTGACGGAGGATTTCCTTGCCCTGATACTCGTGAATATTCATAACTAACTACCTAATCAATATGCTTTGTAACCGAACGGGCGCCTACCGAGAACCCGCTCGCTCGCCTTGTGACACCATACGACAATTGCGGGCTCATATATATATGCAACATTTAACAACTGTGAGGCGCTCGCACTGGCAGACCTATCCTGCATTCAGTCGCGTGAACTCTGCGACCGGCTAAAAGGTTGCCGCCGTGGGGGACAAACACCATAGACCGACACAATATAGGGCAGATCAAGGCTACGCATCAATTGCCAACGACCTGATCTGATTGTTTCTCTATCGGGCCATTTTTTTCGCCAGAGGACGGCACCGCTACGCACCGAGCAGGCTGACTTTTAGGAAGACTCCAACCACAGAACATTAGACAGCCTTCTCCGCTCGTAACGCCGCCACTTCGCTTGGCGTAAAGCCTAGCTCTGCCAAAATCTCAGCGGTGTGCTCGCCCAGAAGTGGGGAACGGGTGACTTCGGTGCTGCTATCAGACATTTTTATCGGATTACCAACGGTCAGATACGTGCCGCGTGTCGGATGATCCACCTCCACGACCGTACCAGTCGCTCGGAGCGAAGGCTCAGCCATGAGCTCTTCCATCGACAAGATCGGACCGCACGGAATATCGTGCGCGCTAAGCAGTCTCATCGCCTCAAATTTTGTCATGCGCTTAGTCCACTCCTCGACTGCCGAGAAGATTTCGGTGAGCCGCGGCAAGCGAGTGGCAGGCGTCGCAAAGTTAGGATCAGTGAGCCATTCTGCTTTGCCAATCACTTGGCAGATTGCCCCCCACACCTGTGCTTGCGCCACAAAATATAGGTAGGCATTAGGGTCTGTCTCCCAGCCCTTACACTTCACAATCGTGCCTGGCTGCCCACCACCTGATGCATTACCAGCGCGCGGCACTGCGGATCCAAAGTGGCCGGCAGGGTACTGCGGATATTCTTTCATAAAACCATCGCGAGCCAGCCGCTGCTGATCACGTAGCTTGGTACGGCATAAATTCAACACACCATCCTGCATGGCAGCCATGACTTTTTGTCCACGCCCTGTTGTCGTGCGTTGGTAGAGCGCAGCTACAATACCCAGAGCGAGATTAAGCCCAGTGCCACTGTCACCTATCTGTGCGGCAGTCACTAAGGGCAGCCCACCCTCAAATCCAGTGGTTGAGGCAGAACCACCTACGCACTGGGCAACATTCTCGTAGACCTTGCAGTCCTCATAGGGGCCCGGACCGAAACCTTTAATAGAGGCGACAATCATGGTGGGATTCAATGCTTGTATGCGCTCCCACGTAAAGCCCATACGATCAAGAGCGCCTGGGGCAAAGTTCTCGACCAACACATCGCATCGCTTAATTAACTTCTCAAGTACAGCCTGACCACTTGCGCTTTTGGTGTCTAAGGTGATGGAACGCTTATTGTGATTGAGCATTGTAAAGTAAAGGCTATCGACATCCGGAATGTCCCTTAACTGCTCTCGGGTGATATCGCCTGCACCCGCTTTTTCAACTTTAATAACATCTGCACCGAGCCACGCTAATAGCTGCGTACAGGTAGGGCCTGACTGCACATGAGTAAAGTCTAAAATCTGGATGCCATCTAACGCCTTACTCATAATTACTCTGTTCCTTTGGTCGCACTGATGCTCTAAGACATCACATCTTTCCTCACATTGACGCTCATTCTATGACGCCACGGTGAAATTCGCGCTAACAAGCATCATCTATCAAGCGCACTCGAGCGGCCGTTAGGCCTCTACAATCCCTCGCGCCGTGTATTACATTAAATAATTGATTTATATGAAGTTATACGGCGTGTTGTAGCGCGCCAACGCAACAGACCGCACCCATTCGCATGCACCTTCGCTGCAATAGGCTGAATGGAACCGACTTAATCAGGGCCCTGCGAGCTTAAACGGCATCGCCAGTCACACAGGGCCAGCAAGGATCTCGGCTGAGCACGAAAGCCTGCCACGCGCAGAAAAACCGATCACGCCGACTTAAGGTAGTAGCAGTGCGCGAAAATCATTGACGTTAGTTCGGGTGGGACCTGTTATGAGCAGATCCTCTACTGCCGCAAAAAAAGAATAGGCGTCATTGCGATCTAAATACGCGCGCGCATCGATGCCTAGATCGCGAGCACGCCTTAGCGTGCTCGGGCTCGCTAGAGCGCCTGCATTGTCTTCTGTACCATCAATGCCATCGGTATCAGCAGCCAGCGCATACACGCCATCCAGACCATCCAGAGCGAGCACCACGCTCAACAAGAACTCAACATTGCGGCCGCCGCGACCCGACCCACGCACCGTCACTGTGGTTTCGCCGCCAGAGAGCAACACGCAGGGGCGCGCAACAGGCTGACCGCGCAGAAGCACTTGTCGGGCGATGTCGGCCTGCGCATAGCCGACTTCGCGCGCCTCCCCTTCCAAACGATCACCCAGAATCACTGGAGTAACTCCATGCGCTTTTGCGACCGCAGCGGCAGCCTCTAGCGAAGCCCGCGGTGAAGCAATCAAGCGATAGTCAGTGCCCAATAAACGCCGATCGTTAGGCTTGATCGTCTCATGCACACCTGCCTGCAAGTGAGCACGCACACTTGCTGGCAAAGAAATATCGTAACGCTCTAATATCAAAAGCGCATCCGCCGCCGTCGTGGGATCAGCGACAGTCGGCCCAGACGCAATGATCGCTATGTCATCTCCTGGCACATCTGAAATCGCCAGAGTGACCACCTTGGCAGGCCAACAGTTCGCTGCTAACTGACCACCTTGCAACTGTGATAAATGCTTGCGAACACAATTGATGTCACTGATGGTGGCTCCAGATATCAAGAGTGCGCGATTCACCGCTTGCAGATCTGCCAGAGAGACGCCCTCTACGGGCAAGGCCAGCAGTGCCGAGCCACCACCCGATATTAAGCACAGCACCAGATCCTCTTCACTCAGGTCAGCTGTCATTGCAGCGATCCGTCTGGCCGCTTGATGGCCAGCCTCATCCGGCACTGGATGACCAGCTTCTACCACTTCAATTTGCTTGGTCGGCAGGCTATGCCCGTACCGCGTCACCACCAAACCTTCCAGCGCATGATCCCAAAC
>CAIYVA010000182.1 GCA_903929455.1 uncultured Pseudomonadota bacterium
CCTTTGACGTGCACCTGATAGATGTCGTCGAAGACTTCTTCCGGATAGTCCTCAAGTGGCGCGATCACGCCGGAGTTTCCTGCATTGCTAAAGAGGACATCAATGGGTCCAAATCGTGCGACCGTCGCATCAATAAATGCTTTAACCGACGCTGCGTTGCGAACGTCTCCGACCTGCCAGGCAACACGATCCAGCGGTAGATCCTGAATGGCCGCTTTCAGACCCGTCTCGGTTTGGTCGACCAACATGACCTTGGCGCCCTGGGCCAAAAATTCCCGACAACTGGCTAAGCCGATGCTACCTGCGGCGCCCGTGACGACGCACACTTTATCTTCTAATACGCCCATCTTTCTGCTCTCCTTGCCGTAATGTGTCTCACGTAGCGTCACTTACCTTGCCAGCCGTACCGCCGCTGTCACGGTGCGGCCCAGTCTTGCATATCGATTTCAAGTTGCGTGGTGGCGTTGTACCGTGCGCCCTGTACGCGGTTTGGATTGACTAACGATTCGATTTTTTCCATCAAGTCGTCCGAGAGAGCGATGTGTGACGCTCTCACGTTATCCTCTAGATGTTGGATTGATGTGGTGCCAGGAATAGGGATGACGTGTGGGGATTTATGTAACAGCCATGCCAGTGCCAACTGGGCTCTACTACAGCCAGCCGCCTGTGCCAAATCAGCGAAAGGCCTAATGAGCAATCGATTGGCTGTTAACTGCGGCTCCATAAAACGTGGCATGGATCGTCTAATATCGCTCGCCTCGAGAGTGGGTGGCGCGGTTAAGTCGCTGACTAAGAAACCGCGCGTTAGAGGAGAGAACGCGACCAAAGTGGCGCCAATGCGCCGACATTCGTCGAGGACTGCTACCTCAGGGTTTCGCGTCCATACGGAGTACTCGCTCTGCACCGCCGCGATCGGATGCACGCGGTGCGCACGTCGAAGCGTGTTGGTAGATACTTCCGACAAGCCGATTGCTCGGATGTGGCCTTTTTTGACCAACTCTGCCAGCGCACCGACGCTGTCCTCAACAGGGACGTTGGGATCTACGCGATGTAGGTAGTACAGATCGATGACGTCAGTGCGCAAGCGAGCCAGCGACTCGTGACATGTGCGCTCTAGTGTCTGCGGGCGTCCATCAATGACTCGCTTGCCGTCAATGCCTGTGATGCCGCATTTGCTTGCAAGAAAAATGCGATGCCGCTCAGACTGCAGGGCCCTGCCGATGAGGCTCTCGTTTCGACCAAAGCCATAAAGCGCGGCGGTATCAAAATGGTTCACACCTAAGTCCAGCGCGCGGCGCACCACCGCTATGGCTGCCTCTGCGGCCGGTGGGGTGGCATAAGCGTGGCTTAGGCTCATGCAACCAAAACCAATGGACGACACCTCGGTGCCATTTAGCGTGCGCGAGCCCGATACGGTCGCCATGGCGCTAGCGCGCCGCGATCAGTTGTTGCTCAAGATCATGGAGCGTGCGGTAGCTTGGCAGCACTTGAGCAACACTTGCATTGGGTTCACGCTGCGCCTTAATCGCGGAAAAGAATTCTCGGTCTTGCAGCTCGATTCCATTCAGAGAGACGTCCACAGCGGACACGTCGATTTTCTCCTCCTTACCATTCACGAGATCATCGTAGCGTGCGATATAAGTGCCTGTATCCCCGATGTATCGGAAGAAAGTCCCTAACGGACCGTCATTATTAAACGACAGGGAGACAGTGCAAAGCGCTCCCCGGCGTGTCTTCAGTTGAATCGACATGTCCATAGCGATTCCTAGCGTGGGATGATGGGGTCCCTCCATGCAGTGCGCCATGACAATGTCATCTTGAGTTTGATAACGGAACAGATCTACCGTATGGGCGGCGTGGTGCCACAGCAGATGATCAGTCCATGATCGCGGCTGCCCTAACGCGTTTATGTTGGTGCGTCTAAAAAAGAAGGTCTGTACATCCATCTGGTGAAGGTTCAGTTCGCCACGGTCGATTTTCTGATGCACCCATTGGTGCGATGGATTAAAGCGCCGGGTATGCCCGACCATGCAGATGAGCCCCGTCTGCTTCTGTAGGTCAGCGACCGCTTTCGCATCGGCCCAGCTATCTGCCAGAGGAATCTCGACTTGCACATGTTTGCCGGCCTGCATGCACTGCAGCGATTGGGCGGCATGCAGTTGCGTGGGCGTACAAAGAATCGCAGCCTCTACACCCGGTTGGGCAAGTGCCACAGCCAGATCGGTGGTGGCGTGTGCGATACCGTATTTGGCTGCTACTTCGCGAGTCGCGTGGAGTTCACGCCCGACGATGGAGGCCACCTCGATGCCGCCAATTTTATAAATGGCATCGAGATGTTTTTGGCCGAATGCGCCTGCGCCTGCGAGGATGATTTTCATGTGTTGAGCTCTGAATGTTTTTCGGTCAACGAGGATTCTCGAGGATCAGGTGACCAAGGGCCGTATTGGAAGTTGGGACATGATGGAAGCGATGGATTTGGTTAACCTTGGCGTCAAGAGCGCCACGCATGATGAGCCACATGACCAGTTCAATACCCTCTGAGCCTGCTTGGCGCACGTAATCAATGTGTGGGATCTTGGCGATGGTCTCTGGATCGTTGACGATGCCATCTAAGAAAGCATAGTCGAAAGGTTTGTTGATAAGACCGGCGCGTGGACCTTGTAACTGGTGGCTCATGCCGCCTGTTCCCCAGATCTGCACATTCAGATCCCCGTCGAAACTGTCCACTGCGCGACGGATCGCTTTGCCCAATTGATAGCAGCGGTTGCCAGAGGGCGGCGGATAGGTCACCACATTCACTGGGAAGGGGATCACTTTAAAAGGCCACGCCTTGGGCTGCCCGCACATCAAACTTAAGGGCACGGTTAACCCGTGATCCACGTCCATCTTGTTGACGATCGTTAAGTCAAAATCCTGCTGAATGACGGATTGCGCGATGTGCCAAGCGAGTTCGGGATGACCCTCCACGACGGGGACAGGTCGCGGTCCCCAGCCTTCGTCGGCCGGTTGAAAGCGTTCCGCGCAACCGATGGCAAAAGTC
>CAIYVA010000183.1 GCA_903929455.1 uncultured Pseudomonadota bacterium
CGCGCAATCCAACGGCGCGCCGCGTCATCGATAGACAGTTGCACGCCCTTCTCTTGGGATCGCGGTGTGTCATTTGCGATTTAGGAAAGCGTGGGTTGCCCAGGGTCGGTCGTTGTCTGATCTTAAATATCGGTCACGCTTTTTTCCGTACGGGCCGTGGTTGGCCATTGGCCTCTTTGTGGTGGTTTTATTAGGGGCTAATTCGAGTGTATTTCAGAAGCCGGTATTCTCGTGGTTTGATTTCATTGCAAACTACTTAATGATTCCGACCTTCATCGTGCTGTATGTAGGCCACAGATGGTGGCACAAAACGCGCTTAGTCAAACTGACGGAGTGTAGCTTTAGCGTCGACTAAACCTGTTTGAGTGGGATAGCGTACGGCCACTGACCAGACAGCCTTGGACTTGGCCAGCTGCCGCTCGTGGAATCGGTTACGCGGTGGCTTCGGTCAGTGCAGGGGCGGAGGACGCCGCCGGCGCAAGACGTCGCAGTAACCAAACGATGCGCTCAAAGATCAAGATGGCGGACAGTAGCGTGTCGCGTCCTTGCAGCGTAGATGAGCCGCTCAGCAGTTTGTTGCGAACCCGTTCCATCAGATCTGAGCGGTCAGATGCCAGCATCAGCAGCATGTCATAGCCATCAGCGGAGTCCTCAGCCACCGCATCCCCCGCAAAACTCAATAAGGCGTGCAGGCCTTCTATGAGTTGGTTTTTAAAGTCCGATTCCTCTCCATGGGGCAATTGAACCAACTCGGCATGCAGTTCGTAGAGTGCGGTTTGCAAATTGGTGAGAGCGCCCAGTTGCATGCGTGCTACGAAGACAGGCTCCGCATCCATACCGGAATTTTGGTGCAGCGTTTTATCTAAGAATTCATCGATCTGTGCCGCTAGATTTACACTGGCCTCATGGCGCGTATCGATCGGCAGGTAAATGGCGCGCGGATCGCGTTCAGTGCGTAAGTCGTCTAAGTAATAGGGTAAGCCATGCAGCAGACGATGGTATTCCAGTTTTGCCAGTGCGACGGAGGTGCTGGCATCTTCTGCTGCGCCGTCAAATAGGTACATCGGCTTCGATAAGGCTTCTTCGTGCGACGGTGGTGAAAGATACTGAATAACCCTAATCAGTAACTTTAAAAACAGTAACGTGACCGCTGCAAAGGTCACCTGAAATAACAGGTAGATCAAGCTGGTTTGCATCGCCAGAGAATGAGCAAGTTGCTTGACGAGAGCGATAATCAGCGGGACGTGCAGATGAGTCTCTGTCAGTAAAAGCGCTACGAGTAGCGCGGCCGTGACCATTCTGACGATGGCTTGACAGAGGGCTAACTGGCGCGCGCTGCCTTCGCTGGTGGAGGCGAGCAGGAGGACCGCGGTCCCTGAGCCAGCGCTTGCCCCGTAGATGAGCATCACCACTTGGTCAAACGCAATCAGGCCACTCGCTACGAGGGGTAAGACCAGTACCGTCACGACGGCCGAGGATTGCACGGCAATGGCCAGTACGAAACCGACTAGAAACGTAACCGCATCTGCTGAGGCTGAGAATTCAAAAAATTCGATCAGCCACGGGTTGTCTTGTGCCGCCAGTACGCTGTCCTTGACCATGGCCAAGCCGAAGAGCAGCAGGCCAAGACCTAAGGTCGCGTACAGGATCTGACGTTGCTGCTCTGCCTGGTCGCTAGACGTTAGGCTGGCCAGTCCCACTGCACCGAGTAGGAGCAGCACAATGCCGCGGACATCGACCGCGGCTAACAGCACCAGGGCGGAGGTTCCAACATTCGCCCATACCAACATCGGCAAGGCTTTCGCTAACGTCAGCGCGCCTCCGCACAGTAGGCCTGTGGCTAAAAACGTGACCGCGCTTGTTGACTGGGACAGCGCACCGGAGAGCAAGCCGATCAGTTCAGTGGCACCGGTCCGCGTGAGGGTGCGCGTGAGCGCTGCCCGGATAGGGCCGTTGGTGAGTTGTTTCAGGTGGTTGGTGAGCAGGCGGATGCCTACTAAGAAGAGACCGAGCCCAGCCCAAGCCGCTGACCCCGTGTTCATCAGCTGTGCTCTCGGAGCATTCTGATGACGATGTTAGCGATTAAAACGAGCGAAATGCCCATCAGGATCCACAGGGTGCGGCTTAAGGTCAGGTACCGTTCATTGCCGAGTCTCGCAAAAGTCTCAACGAGGGTGCTTTCGTCTCCGATGATGGAAACCGTAATGGAGCTCAGGCGCGTATCTAGGCCGCGATCGATACCGCGCACAGCGGCATCCATGGCAGCGGCGCTGAACGTTGTCGTGCCATCCTTGGCCAGTGCGTCACGGTATTTAGTACCCAGCGTGCGATGGTCTGATTGCGCTGATTCAATCTCGGGTATGCGATCTTTGAGGCCTAGACGTGTGGCCGCTAGCGAGAGCGCACTCAACTTAGCGTCGGTCTCTACTTCACTTTTCACAAATGCTGCGAGGTATTTGTCTCGTTCAGCCTGATCCGCACCGCGGATCAAAATGTTCTTCCATTCTTGTACTTGGGTTTTAAAGGTGGCCTGTGCGCCTCGGGCGGCGTCCACCATATCGATATACTCACCGAGTAGGTGATTATTGTTGGCGTCTGCGTTGTTTAATGACCATGCCGAGAACTGGCCGAGCAATCCGGTTGCTAAGATGCTGAGGAGGAGTAGGCTCGATACTTGCAGAAGCGAGCGACGCAGACGTGTGGCCTGGGCATGAGCAGTCTTAGTCATGGTCAATTATCCATCGTAAAGCGTGACGCGAAGGTCGCCTCGTACCGTCAGTTGGGTTTTTAGCCCGAACTTTTAATTATTATCAGACAGTAACGTTGGCTCGTGACGGCTTGATGACTATTCGATGACAGCGGAGCCTTGGGCTGATTATTGTACTGTCGACAAACGTTTACTCATGTGGAGTTCGTTTTTGTCGTCGCGCCGCTGGTAAGTCACTGCGTCCATCAGTTCCTCAACCAGGAAAATACCCAGACCACCAATCGGCCTGTCCTCAAGCGCTGCGTTCACATCCGGCAGTTCTTTTTCGAGTGGATTAAACGCAATGCCTTGATCGATGCAAACGAGCGAGACCACGCCGTCGTTCAGAGCGAGGCGCATTTCCACGGAGGTGCCGGGTGTCTGCGAGACGCCATAGGACACCACGTTGATAAAGACTTCCTCAAGTACCAACTCAAAGGTCATGAGATCACCGGGTGGTAAGTGATTCTCTAACCAGAAGGCGCCCAGAGCGCCTCTTAAGGTCTCAAGCTCTGGCGCCGTGGCTGGAACGATCGTGGAATGCGTCATGGCGCCCGATTAGGCGCCAGTGATTTTGGCTGATGCCGTCGCAAAGTCAGCTTGCACATCAATAATGCGACCGAATCCGCTCACATCAAAGACTTCTTTGACAGAGGGGGTGAGGCTGCAGACGATGAACGCAACCGAGCCTGCTTTGGCGGCACGAGCGGCCACTAAGAACACGCGAAGGCCGGCGCTCGATACGTACTCAAGGCCATTGCAATCCATGACGACGGGCGCTTGGCGCTTGACTGATTCAGCAATGGCTTGATCCACCTGAGTCTGAAAGCTTGCGGCCGCTTCAAAATCGAGGCGTCCCGATGGGCGGATGCAGGTCATGTTGGGGAGATTTTCGATTGATGCATTCATAGTGATTTAAGTCCTCTTTAATCCAATCTTCAGAATTTAAAACATGGGGCTCATGAAAGCGGTGGCACGTAGCGTTGATTCAGCCCGGATGGCTGCTTCCGCCGCTTTAACGAAAAGATCGATGCCGCCTACGAGAGAAATACGCTCTTCTAAACGTGATATTTCTGCGGATGTTAGGAAGCCTTCCAGCAATTGCGCGGCGCGCGCGAGCCCTACCAGGGCTGAATCGTGAGGCGTGGGTATATCGGTGCCCAATAGGGTACCTAGCACACGAAGTTTGGCTTCTTTCTGCTCGCGGCCTTCAACGACCGGATAGCGGCGTGACTGCAGCACCCACATGAAACGCGAATCTTTAGCAGCGAGAATGCCGCGGCTCACGAGTAAGCCCAGCGACATTTTCAGTAAAGCGGGTGACGAGGCTTGCAGTGCTTGCAACCACGCTTCAATGCTTTGAGCGGGGCCTGCGGCGAGCGCCTCTAGCACCTTATCCTCAGCGGGTAGGCCCGTGGGTTTAGATGACAACACACGGATGGTCGAGAGATCCGCGTCGATGCGTCCGTTGGTGCTGAGCTCAACCAAGTAAGCACTGATCAGTGCCGGGGCAAAGCCTGGTGCGCCGGCTGTATAGGAGATCGCGCCATCATCCTCGATGGCCAACAGGATCAATTCTTCAGCGAGTGTAATCATGAGATTGCCTTCAGGTGCGGCATGCGAAGCGTTAGCCGGTGGAGGGGGACGCTTTAGATGCGCTCGGCATTTTATAGCACTCATTAGAGGGCTGATAGCGTCGCGGCAGATAAAAGCCGTTTAGAGGTCATGGTGAGGCGACGACAAGCGTGCAGGCGCGCGAGGTCGCCCCCACAAGTTACACAAATAATATATATAAATCAGTAGGTTATATATTTTACGCATTGCTCTAGGTGCGATTGGGGAGGCAAGTCGAATCTGCAGAGTGATCGATCGCACTTGTCCCGCCTCCGTTTGCTCGCGGCCGTTCAGCCACTGATCCCCGCATATGCGTTCACTGCAAGGCCTCCTGGCGATACTTAAAACTGAACCAGACATTTGCCTGCCGCATGTTTGGCGGTGTCTGCGCTGAGTGGAATGGGCTTTGGTTTTCGCAAACGGTCGGTGGTGCAACGGAGTCATGTGCGTCTCGGTGGTTGGCAAAAAAACTCAGTGCGTAGGTCATGAATCAAGCAGGAGCATGGGCGTTCAGCTCTCGGGTGAATGGTCCAGTTCTAGTTGATGTCGGATCGCTCACACCAACACGACATCGTGGCTTCGCTCGTCGCTATAGAGCGCCACATAACCGCCCTGACCATAGGAAGTGAGGAGTTGCCTCAATCCATTCTCGCCGAGACGGCCAAGCAATGGATGCTGCTATATTGATTGCGGGGCAAGCATTGGCTCGCAATCTCACGTTGGTCACGCACCATCAGGCTAAATTTAAGCGGGTTACCGGACGACGCATTAAGGACGGGGATTCGTTGCTACGGTAATGGTGCTTAGCATAGACGGCTTGCATGTAGCCAAGGTGATTGCTGGCACCGCGTTTTTCTGTGGTTATAACTTTTAATCATCGACTCCCAACCCGATCGTATTGTACAAGCGCCTTGCCGCAGCGCATGCTGTGGTCTGCATCAAGAACGGAGCTGACGCTCCTGCCAACCTGCCCTCCCGGGCAAGGTGGTTGCCCGAAAGGGGATGCGGCCGGTCCTGGCAACTAAACGGGAACGCTCGTATCGATTGTCAGCTTCCAGTCCACACACGGGAGGCTTTTATGTGCGTTTTATATTTCTCCACTGCACCGGGATGCCGGCCCAGTGCGCACTCGATCGTCCCGAAGATGTCATCGCATCCAACTGCGCAAGCAAGCTTGCGCGCTTGAGATTAAGTGTCTCTTTCTCTTATCAATCAATCCAACCACCATTTTCATAGGAATGTAGTGATGACAAAAACAGTCTCGAAAGAAGCGCTCGCAAGGGCCCATCTAAGAGTGGAGTCGCTGGGTTTTCAGCTGGCTCCACCCGATCACCCGATTTATCAAGAGGGCCCGTCCATTTTCTTCTTCAGTCGCGTACGGAAACGACTAGGCCAGCCACGGGGAGCGGCGCTGACTGATTCTGATCCTGCGTCGAATGATCCAGACAATCAGCAATAAGTGGAGACCCTCATGTTAGATAAATCACAGTACAAACTGATCTCACAGCGTGCGGTACAGGTGTTGGGTACGCAGACGATAGACCGGATGTCCGATCCACAAGTAGGGCTTCTGAACAAGGAACTGAAATATCTGGTGGACAGCCATCAGTCAGCGGACAAGGTAACGGACGCGGAAATCGAGGGGGCATACAAGATGATCGTCATGTACGCATTGCCCACAGGCTCGCATGAACATCTGCTTGATCCCTCGCAGTTAGGAAAAGTGTAATGGCATTTTTAGGTCTAAGAGGTGCTGACTATCCCGAGCATGCGCATCGTGAGCCGCCAGGAGCTGCGGTGACGGCTAACCCAGAACCTGCAACCGCGCAGGAGACGGCGTTGCCGTTAACTGCTGCTTATCAGTCGTTGGCTGGAGAGAACGCCCCATGACTCACGAGACAGAAGACGACATCGTCGACGCATTAAAAAAGTATGGCATTCCGGTGACTAGAGAGAACTACCTGGATCTCGCCTATCTAGGTCATCCACCGGAGATGACTGCGGAGTTAGAGGCTAATTTACCCGAGGCCTTGCGTGCTCCATCCAGCGATACGCAGATTAGGGTGGGGGAAGATGCCACCCGATACGGCACTTCGCGCACGTTGCGGACCATCAATTTGCCACCGACAGATGATTTTCTGGCGTGTATGGGTGGAGAGCTGTGAGGAGTTTTTTTGCGACCTCTGTGCTTGCGCGCACAGCAGCGACCGCTCTCACGACGACAGTTTTAATGGTTGCAACAGATTATCGCAATATCAGGAGAATCCCATGACCGGTAGGACCTTGCCCCCTGAGTTTTTGAAGTTCGCCCCCAAGCGCGAACGCTTCGCATCAGACGATGACTTTCTGGAAGCAGTTGGGTTTTTCCGGCATCGCTTTGCGGTTGCAGCGAGACCGATCGCGGTGCCGGCGCCTGAGGATCCGGCTGATGCTGCTGTGCCGGTGAAGGACTGACCAACCTGTTTCCCTTACACCCATCTGTTGGGATCACCCACTGATACTGATATCCGTTACAAGAGGTTCCTATGGCTATTCTCATTGAAAAAACCACGGTCGTGATTCGTCGCGACTCCATCGACCGACACATTTGGGGTGGATGGGGGCGTTTTAGCCTGTTGGCTGCTGGTTATTCGCTGTGTAGCGACGGCCAACTGGCAGGTGCTTCCTTTGTGTTCCCGGATGACGTCGCGCGTTTTATCGCCACACTAGAAGGCTACGGCTTCCGATCGCAGGTGGCAGGTGAGTGTGAGGATATTGCAGTCCTTCATCAGTATGAGGGTCTCTCGGCACCCTGTTCGTGGCTAACGCTCGGCAGGCTACCGCTGGAAGAGGGTGGCCCCGAGGTCAAAGTGTGTTGGTTGGATAGTGCTGAATCGCCGGCTGCGGATGATCTTTTCTATAAATCGATCGCGACGCCACTCGGTTGGACCTACAGCACATCCTATAGCGAGAGCGAAGCGATCATGATGCTGCGCCATGAATTAACGCGCCTAGTGTTTAAGCGTCGCGAGCAGGATGAGGACGTGTATTTAGATCCTGACACGAATGCGGAGGTACGGTATCCGGCTTCGATCGATGCGGAGGTGCTCGATCGCCGCGGTGATTGCCTGCTGATCGGCCTGGATGGCTACGAGCGCAACCCAAGTGAGGGCATGCGGTGGCTTGAGGCAGCCGCTGATCTCGGTAATTTAAGCGCTCGCCATATGATCGGCCATGTACTCTCGAATGGCTTATATGGCATCTCGTGCGATCTGGTCGCTTCGGCCCACCACTATCGGATTGCCGCTCAGGCAGGTTTTGCTGGCTCACAAAATAACTTAGCCGACATGTATCAACATGGAAAGGGCGTCGCGCAGAGCATTTCAGAGGCAATCTACTGGGCCTCACGCTCTGCTGATCAGGGTGAAGCCTTTGCGTATGCCACCCTAGCTCAACTACGCGAGGACGGCAATGGCTTTCCAGCAGACGATGCCGAGCTCTATAAGTGGATACTGCTGGCAGTGAGATATTTGCCGCGTGGGACCACCTTAAATGAGATGAAGCATGCGCAGAAAAATCTCGAGAGACGCGCGAGTCCCAGTGACTTAGCCGTTGGTCGCGGGCTTGCCGATCGTTGGGTGCCGCTCAAGCCTTCATCTCATCGGATGCAAGAATTGGAATCGCGAAGCCATGTTACCGACGAGGAGGATGTCTCTGAGGAAGATGACTCAGAGGAACACGGCGCCGAATCATCATCGACGCGAAGCATTGTCGTGCGTGGAGAGGGAGCTATGTCATCTCTCAGGCACTAGCCGACTAACTGTCTTAGAGCGGCATAGGCCTATTCGTAGACGTTGTTGATTCGTGCGATGGTCCGGTGCTATCTCTATGGCGCACATAGTGAAGTGATTCGAGAGGCGCTGCGCACCTGGTTAGGCCGAGACCCTCGTCTTACTGACTTAGATGCTTTCATCACGCGCGGTGTCGCGGATGCTGAAGCGAATAGGGTGTGCGCTTTCGAAGAATTGCGCGAGCAGCTGCGCGCGTTGTCGTAGGCCGAAGCTCCGACCTTACGGAGAGCCGCTAATTTTCTCCGAAAACGGATCAGAAGGGGGAATGCGTGAACCAGCATGGGCAAGACGACGTGCTTCAAGCGATGAAGAAGTATGGGATTCCAGCGACGAGAGAAAATTACCTCGATCTGGCGTACATGGGGAACCCACCGGAGATGACAGCGGAACTGGAGGCCAACCTGCCACCGGAAATACAACAATTACGCCAAAAAAATCAGTTAAGTACGGGCGGAACCGTAAAATTGGGAGGGCAGTCAGAGACGTCAGGGAGGTGGTCGGACGTAAAAGCGGCTTACCCACAACTTACCGAAGACTCTCTAGAGTATTGGGAAACAATCACTTAAGAACAGCATCCTCACGAGTTTGATGCTCCTGTATCTGCAATGCCTGCGCCACACCTAGATACGGGTGCAAATCTGGGTTCGGCTGCAATATCAGCTCCTCATATGTATGAGTTGAAAGCGAATGTTGATTAGCTGATGCAGCGAGGGTGCATGCGTAGTCAAGTACCTCGCCGTGACCCCTACGGATGATCAAACAGTGGAGTGCCTTCTGGCCAGCGTAACGCCGCTAAGCGACCATGGAAAGGGAGCGATACCCCATTCTTGCGCTCTCGGTGGCGCGCACCAACGCTGTAGTCCACGCAGAAAGCCACCTCACGACCGAGGTCGTTTTTGTGCCAGCCTTCAGGATTTTGATCGTCAAACAGTTGGGGGCCGGCTTTACTTACGTTGGCACGCGCTGCCGCATTCCATACACGCCAATAATGACCAAACACTACGGCTGGCGCATCCGTGTAGCTAGCCCACCAGTTGACGCGCTCAACGAAGCGCCACTGCCCACCGGTAAAGAATGGCGTTTTGGTCACTTTCTCGAGGCCAGAGGTAAGTACCCGGATTGGATTTGCACACTGATAAAATTCATCCCACTCGGCGTGGTCAGTCAGAAACGGAGTGAAAGCCGAAAGGTTGTGGTCTTTTAACAAGTGCTCGTATTGCTTCTTCTGTTGATGCGCAAGTGGTTTTAAGATCTGCCCTTGAGGGGAAGCATCGATTTTATGATCAAATTCCCTATAGATATCCAGCACGCTTCCAGAGGTACCGCGGATGGCTGCAATCGATGCGGTGTCCCACGCGGCGTGTACCACTCGCAGATCTGGGCGTTCGAGTGCTACGGGCAAGGACGCAAAAAACTCTAAGATCTCTGCTTCGTGATGGGGCTTAAGCCGAGCGCTTGGGCCGAATTTTGCGACTTCGGCTTGGTATGTGATCTCTTCTTTTGCGGCGAACCAATGACTACCTTCTTTTTTCTCACTACGTAAGATATTCAGTTCGTGGTTACCCAGTACGCACTGGGCGCGTCCAGACTCGACAAGGTCGCGCACCTTGAAGATGACAGCTGGGCTATCCGGTCCGCGGTCACACAGGTCACCTACAAAGACCAAGTGACGGTTTTCGGGATGAGTGCCGTCAGTTCGGTAGCCTAGGCGTTCGAGCAGCGCTGAGAGCGCGTCAATCTCGCCGTGAATGTCACCAATGATATCGAGTGGGCCTTGGGCTAAAGGCTGAATGAGTGCTGATGTTTTTGTCATAAAGTCCTCACTCAATGATCGCCTGTCAGTGGATCAAAAATTGACCTCACTTTCGTCGTCCTAGGTCACTCGTGCATCCCTCAAGATGCAAAAAGATTCAAAAAAAATGACGTACTAGGGCGATCAGTCCGAGAAGCGCGATGGTGCCTAATACAAAAAGCCACCATCGGCCCTCAGGCGTGCGGGCAGAGCCTAGATCTGGACGGATGATGGCGCGAACATCTAGCGCAGTGCCGATTCGTGTTGGGGTTGCTGGATCTTTAAGGTATTCGCTTAATAATTCGAAGAGCGCGGCGCGGCCGGTATCCAGGCTCAGTGGGCCTTCGAAATTCCCATGATTCGCGTGAATACCTGATGTGAAGATGCCCATCATGAGGGGAAACACTGATAGGTCAGTATCTCCCGCCATCTCCCTAAGCTCCGCACTGATGCCGGCTGGATTGAGCTGTTCGATACCTGCTGAGAGCACGGGGCGGATGGATGGGGGCTGCGGACCACGTTCTGGTCGATAAAAAACACTGGCTGCATAGTGATAAATCACAGTCGATGGTCTAGGCGCTTGCCCCATGATGCGAAGCAGTCAGGTGGCGACCACCGTTGGCCGCTCCTCTAAAGCCACATAAAAATCGCCCCACTCCCAGCCTTCGCCAGGCGTTTCTCCCGTCCAAGGCGCCGCCATGGATGGCAGGCGACTCATTTCGAGATGCGGTAAAAATTTTGTTAGCGGCATAGAAATTCTGCGTTGTTACATGAGGTCAGCGAAAGTGCGTCAATAACTATTTAGCGGCATCGCGGGGCAGGTGGCATGGACATCCGTGCCTAAGTACACGAAAGCGGCAAATTATCGAGTAGTGGTAGGCGGCCAGCATGATTAGGCTTGGTGAAACCAAAGATAACTCACAAAGACGCGACGACGAAGTGCCCCTTAAGCCGTGGGCCCGGACTTCAACATTCCGACCCACCAGCACCGTGGTAAATCATACCCGTTTCGGGTACAGTTAGAGGTTCGTAAGTGATCGTTCTGAAACGAAAGGAATTTGCGCGTTGGCAGGTAGGTGAATCGCTATCCGATGCTGCCCTATGCAAGGCAGTCAAGGAGATGCAAAGCGGCTTAATTGATGCGGACTTAGGCGGATGCCTATACAAAAAACGGATTGCCCGTCCGGGCGGTGGCAAAAGTGGTGGCTATCGGACGTTGCTATCAGCACGGATGGGCGATCGATATATCTTCTTGCATGGATTTCCTAAGAGCGTTAAGGGAAATATCACCCGCGATGAGAAGAAAGTGCTGCAATTTGTGGGTAAGGTTTTCTTAGAATTGTCTGGGGATGCCTTCTCGGTCGCATTGCGATCGGGCGTATTATTAGAGGTTCGTTGTGAGCAAAATCATTAAATCACTGCGTAGTGACATGGCGCGACTTTTGGCGACTGGTGCCATCAGTAAGGTGACCATGCGTGAGTTCGATGTGATCTGCCCCCCATCGGTTCGGCAGTTTGCAGCGGCGGATATCAAGCGCTTGCGTGAAGCCCTGAAGTTCAGTCAGCCGGTTTTCGCGCTGCATCTACACACCACCGCGTCGACCGTACGCAAATGGGAGCAAGGCGAGACCCACCCGACCGGTCCGGCGCTTAAGCTACTGAACGTCATCGCCGACAAGGGTCTGCAGGCTATCCTTTAATTGGTGGGCTAGTTTTCAGAGCCTACGTTTTTAGTTTTTAACTTCGCTGAGGGACCACTTCTCAGCCCACCAGTGGAAGCAACCGATCGGTGTCTAGGTCCAGCTTGATTAAAGTGTTACGCGAGCGTTTTCAGCTCGACTGGCAAGGAATTCACGGTGCCCCGCACTGGGCGCGTGTTCGCCTGACTGGATTGCATTTGGCCCGCGAGAACGGTGCCCGCGTGGATGTGATTGAATGTTTTGCGCTGCTGCATGATAGCCAGCGACTACACGAGGGTACGGATAGCCGCCACGGTGCGCGGGCAGCCGACTACGTGCGCCGCATGAACGATGACTATCTTTTTCTCGATCGAGCCGGACTCGACATGTTGGTGTATGCCTGCGAGTTCCACAGCGATGGATTAATAGAGGCGGATATCACCGTGCAGACCTGTTGGGACGCTGATCGGTTAGATCTCGGCCGAGTCGGTATCCGGCCTGACCCACGTAGGCTCTGTACGACACACGCTAAAGACAGCGATGTGATCAACGACGCCTATAGGCGAAGCCTGGCGCGGGGATAGTCACGCAGGTGTTTGATCGCCGACCACCTCATAGCCGCGGGATCGTGGGTCAGCTATTAAACGACTCGCTTGCAAGAACATGGGCTGGGAACTTTGATTTTCCCGCCATAAATACGGCTGATCGAGTCAAGGCTCGAAAAGTCTACGGGGTTTTCGTGTCCGCCGCCTTGGAGGTGCGCTTCTGCAAGGAGGCTTTTGAGCCTTTCTGCTGCTTCGGCCTGAAGAGGATTGTCGGTATTCGGTGCGGATGCGTCGGGTCGTTCGGATTTGGGTGGCTGAATACGGGCATAATTTTCACCGTGGCTTGGAAAAGATATGTTGGTGGGATAGGTATGCAAACTGTACTTGCCGCCCAAGACTTTGTCCATTTTGTGCGCGGCTTCCAATGCTTCATCGTGGTTGGAGCCAGCAAGGATATCCATCGTCCTGTTTTCTAGGTCAGTTGCATGACCTTCTGCAAGACCCGCCTTGTTCAATAGAGAGAGACGGATGTGTGATTGTTCGTGATCTCAGTACAGCTGATGGGCGGCCTTTAGGGCGTCCGCGACTTCTTGGCGCAGTGCCTTAGGCGACAGGACTTCCACGTCTGCTCCAAAACGCAGAATGTCCATTTTCAGTTCTTGGCTCCTGAAATACGGCACATGCAGTTCGACCGTGCCATCATCAAAGCGGATCAGGCGTTGTTTGGGATGCCATTCTTCATCAGCGACCCAGCGCGCGGCATTCGCTGTAAAGCGTAGGCGTGCGGTCGTTGTCGCTTCACCCTCGAAGATGCCATAGGCGGTAGAGAGTCGGCTAGACAGTGTTTTAGCAGAGACGGGGTGGCTTGGAATTGGGGTCATCGCCGCCTGTGAGATACGATCCAGTGCAAAGACGCGAAGATCGAGTGTGCGATGACACCAAGCCGCTAGATACCAGTTGCTGCGATAAAAGGTCAGACGCTGCGGTGAGACGGTGCGGTCGGTATCCACCTCACGGCTACGACTTTTGTACGCGATGCTTAAACGCATTTGGGTCGCTAAGGCGGTCACGACCGTCTCGAAATGCTCCTCATTCGTGTCTCTTTTTTGTGGAAGTTGTAGCGCCACCCGATCGCGAAGACCAGTGTGTCCGGTCGGGCGTTTATAGAGCAATTTCTCAAGACGGGTTCGTAAGGAAGCGGTTTCGCGCCTGAAGATGCCAGGCGGGATTTGATCGAGGATTTCATGGGCGGAGAGCAGTGCGGAGAGCTCTTTAGAATCATACGTGGGGCCGACAATACTTTTGGAGTGGTGCTTGTCATGCTCTAAGCGATAGCCGCCGCCCTCGCGATCAAAAATCACAGGGGCATGTAATTCATCGCGTAGAAAGCGCACCAGCCGTTTGATGGTGGCCGTTGATGCATCGAGTGAACTACAGAGTTGGTTTAGAGAAACGGGCTCTTGGGAGGCGCTGAGCAGTTCGTAGATCTCGGAGACGCGTTCGTAACGGGCCATAGACGCTCTTTCCTTGGGGTTTTAGATTGGTTGCTCAGGAAAATACGCGCAGCTGGTCGCGCCGCGATCAATCGAATTTAGGCGCGACATGATCAGACTACTGTGGGTCAAATAATGATCTCTGTGTGCCAAGGGCAGGTGGATCGCGATTAATCAGCCGTCTGTATCAGGAAATTCGAGGAGAAGGGTCTCGATCGCTAGCATCAAAATGGCAGCGTCGTTTGGCGATGGCGATACGATGGGTATGCAGAGCTTAGATCAAGGGAGAACGTTACCCTGTCTGCGGTGAAGCGTCCGTGGAGTCGATCACGTCAGTGGGATTTCATGATTGCTTGCTAGCCTTACATTTGATAGTAATTTATATCAGTTAAATCAGTGTGTTACATCTTCCTTATGGCTCATCACGGGATCCACACGCTTGAGCGTCAGCGTTTGCAAGAGAAGTGCGTAATTCGACCGATGAGTGCGCCCTGACGTCGCCACTTACTGACCTAAATGAAGGGTCACTTTTTGATGCTATTGAGTCGCAGGATGAAGGTTGTCAGTAAAGTGTCAGGAGTGACCGATGAAGCAAAAAACCCCACCAGCCCCTAAAGTGGAGGTGCCAGTTGAGACGGCGCCTGCAGCCCGCAAACCCTTCACGCCTCAACCATGGGCCCAGTCAATCGTTGCCAATTTGAACCGCAACGTGCGTAATAAAACACCTAATCCGTAACCGGTTTATACGCGGGCGGCATCCGCAGTGAACCCTGTCTAGTTGGCGGGTTGCCGTGAGTCGCCTTGCCGTTGCGAAGTGCGCTATCGTCACGATGCCACTTTGGTCTGTCATTCCAACTGAGATTGCATGAGCCCGTCACTATCAGCATCGCAGTTAAATAATTTTCTAGGCTGCCAGCATTACACGGCGCTGTGGCTCGCTGATATCAAACCGCCCGACCAGGTAGACGCCTCTACAGAGCTCATCCAAAAGAAGGGTATTGAGCACGAAGAGCGAGTGCTGACTCGATTGGAATCGCTGCATGGGACGGCCGTGCGCATAGAGGGGCATGCGGTGGCCTTTCAGGCGCGCGTCAATGCGACCGTAACAGCGATTCGTGCGGGCGCGCCTTTAATCTATCAGGGCGCACTGCACTCTGATCGCTGGGTAGGCTTTCCAGACTTTTTAGTCCGCAAAGAACAAAACGCGGATGGCTCGTGGCAGTACGCTCCTGAGGACGCCAAGCTCAAATTCTCAACCACCGCCTCGCATGTACTCCAGCTCAATGTCTATGCGCAGTTATTAGACGCAACCGCCGCTGTGCATGCAACCCACGGCACGATTTATATGGGCTCAGGCGAGCCTGAGACCTTTGACCTGAGAAAAACCACGCATGTGACGACGCGCCTCATGCGTCGCTTAGAGGCATTCGTTGATCTGCCAACGCGGCACACGCAGCCACGACGCGTTGCGGCCTGTAAGCACTGCCCGTACCGGGAGCGCTGTGAAGGGGAGTGGCGGGCAGCCGATAGCCCGATCTTTGTAGCCAACATCACCGCCAATCAAGTCGATGCCTTAGCCAATGTACAGATCACCACACTGGAATTACTAGCGGCATCTGATCCGAATGTGCCGATCGATGGGATTGGTCGCGAGACCATGGTCCGTATTCAGCGTCAGGCCCGTTTACAAGCGAGTGCGCGGCGGGCACCGCCGGATGCTCACGGTGGTCGTGCAGAGCAGGTCGAGGTACTCCCGGCGATCCGTGGGCGTGGATTTACTGTTTTGCCGCCGGTGGATGCGGGCGATCTCTTTTTCGATATGGAAGGCGATCCGCATTACCCAGCAGGGCTGCAGAGGCCAGATGGGCCGCTGTGTAAACCAGGTCTTGAGTATCTGTTTGGTCTATGGGGTCAAGTGGGTCTTCAGGGAGCGAACGAGTATCGGGCATTTTGGGGTCTTGATCGGGCGAAAGAATTAGCTGCATTTACCAGCGTCATGCGGTTTTTCATGGCGCACTTGGCCAAGTATCCGGCAGCGCATATTTATCATTACAACAGCTACGAAGTATCGGCTCTGAAGCGCATCAGCAATCTCAATAAGCTGTTCATGCCGGAGCTTGATCAAATGCTACGCGAACAGCGTTTCGTTGATCTGTATCCAATCGTGCGGCAAGCGCTGTGTGTCTCAACCGAGCAGTATTCGTTAAAGGCATTAGAAAAAATATACTGGCCGCATCGCACAGGGGATGTGTCCAATGCCGGGGACAGTGTCGTTCAGTTTGAAGCCTGGCTTCGCGACCCGAGCAACCAAAAGATCCTGGATGACATAGCGATTTACAATAAGGAAGACTGTGTTTCGACGCAGGAATTAAGGCAATGGCTAGTCGCTCAACGACCCGCCTCAGCGGGCTATCAGCTCACGAGAGAACTAGCAGAAAAAGAGGCAGATAAACTTGCGCGTGCCGCGGCAGGTGCAGAAGAACAGGCTGCGCGTGAGGCCTTAGCCGCTAAGCTCAAAACCAACGGCGCTTTAAGTGTGCAGGCCGCTAATTTACTCAGTGAGTTGCTGTGGTTTCATGAACGTGCATTGAAACCCGAGTGGTGGCAGTACTTTTCGTGGCCCATGCACACGGAGGAGGAGTTAATCGATAGCTTTGATTGCATAGGGGGCATGACCCTTGATACGAGTGTGGCGCTTGTGATTGAGAAACAGTCACACATTGCCACCTATCGATTCGCTGCGCAGGAGACAAAGCGAAAAGTAGGCGAGCAGGTTCTATTTTCTGACACGCTTGAGTCTGCCGGAACCATCCAGAGTCTCGATAAGGACTGTGGCGTACTGACCTTGAAGCGGGCGATTAATAAGGGCGCGTTCCCTGGCACCGCGTCGATCGTTCCCAGTGAAATTTTTGTGCCTAAGAAACAAATTGCTGCCGTGCGCGCGCTGGTTGAGCGGGTGGCGAACGGTGACCTGTCCTCTGACCGAGCTACCCTAGACTTGCTCGAGAAGCGATTGCCGCGATTTAAGGGTCGATTGGCCGGGCAGCCTGTGATTCCGCTGGGGGCGCCTCTGACCGATGCGACCGTGCAGGCGGTGCTTGACCTCGATGAGAGTTATTTGCCCATCCAGGGGCCACCAGGGACGGGGAAGACCCATACAACAGCCTGCGCGATCCTGGCCCTGCTGAAGGCGGGCAAGCGCGTCGCTGTGTCCTCTAATTCACACCGCGTGATTGATCATGTGCTAAATGAGGTCGAGCGCATGGCGCTTGCCGCAGGGCAAGTATTCAAAGGTGCCAAGTACGGCCAGAAGCCTACGGGGTGCCAGGGCGGACTCATTGAAAATGTCACTCAAGAGCGGTCTCTCACTGCTCAGCATCGGCTCGTGGGGGCGACCGCCTTCGTCCTATCGAGGACAGAGCAGGTGGGCTGCTATGACTACCTAATCATTGATGAAGCGGGGCAGGTGGCCTTGGCTAACGTGGTGGCGATGGCCGCCTGTGCTCGTAATTTAGTTTTGGTTGGTGATCAGCGGCAGTTGCCGCAACCCACGCAGGGGATTCATCCAGAGCCGTCTGGCTTTTCATGCTTGGATTTTTTGATGGAGGGCCATGCGACGGTGCCACCAGAGCGGGGCGTTCTGTTGGATGTGTCGTGGCGCATGCATCCGGATGTGTGCGGCTTTATATCGGATTTTATTTACGATGGACGCCTGCAGTCTCACGCACAGGCTAAACGCCGGCACCTGATACTGCAGGGCGCGGTCAGTCCCGCCCTAAAAGCCACCGGGCTATCGGTTCTGTTAGTGGATCACTCAGGCTGTGCCCAGACGAGCCTTCCTGAGGCGCGGGCCATCGAGCAGTTGATCGCTGAATTGCTGAACCAACAGTTTGTGGATGAGCATGGGGTGACTAAGCCGCTGACGCTCGCTGAGATCATTGTGGTGGCACCGTTTAATGCGCAGGTGCAGCTGCTACAGAAGGTGCTGCCACCCGGTACTGAGATCGGTACCGTGGATAAGTTCCAGGGGCAACAAGCGATCGTCTCCATTGTGTCGATGACCACCTCGCATGGCGATGATGCGCCACGGGGCAGTGCGTTCTTATTTAGCACAGAGCGGCTCAATGTGGCCCTGAGTCGCGCCAAGTGCTTGTCGATTTTGGTGCGAAGCCGGACGTTGCTCGATGGCACTCCGTCTAGCGTGCTCGATTTGGAGAGACTGGATGTATTTTCGGCCTTGGATATGCGGGCGGGCGTTTAAAAAGGCTGACCGTGTTTCCAAAGGTTGGATCTGCATTGGTTGCGATAGGTAGAATCTCAGGATGAATTATCAAACTCTTAAAGCGCGGCATCGAGCCGAGCGCGATACGCATCACCTAAACTTGTCTTTACGTGTGCATCGTGCTCTCAGTTGGCTTGATCGAGCAGAGCGCCTAACGGATGACTCAGATGGGCGCTTCATTTTTTTATGGATATCTTTTAACGCTGCCTATGCATCAGAGATTGATGAGCGTTATCGGCTGTCGGAGCAAGACACTTTTAGGAGTTTTCTTAAAAAGTTGATCGAGCTCGATGGCAAGAGCCGCTTTGAGCAGCTGGTGTGGACCGAGTTTTCTGGAAGTATTCGCTTGCTGCTAGAGAATCCCTACGTGTTTTATGACTTTTGGAGCCATCAGAAAGGAGAGATCACTGGGGATGAATGGAAGAGGCGGTTTTCTGTCGCGAATGCAGCGGTCAAAAAAGCACTCAGCCGACGAGACACCGAAACAGTCTTGAGTGTGGTCCTCAGTCGTATTTACACACTCAGGAACCAACTGATGCACGGGGGAGCGACCTGGAACAGTTCTGTGAATCGCGATCAGATACGCGATTGCGTCAATTTGCTTGGCAAGTTAACCCCACTGACTATTGAGGTGATGCTCGATCACCCAGAGGCTCTCTGGGGTGACGCGTGTTTCCCGGTCATTACGACGTCATAAAAATCGTATGGAAACATCAACAGAGCCAACGTCGTCGACCTCCAGCGAGATATCGTCACCCGCAAGCGCTCTGCGTACCCGGCCGGCGCCCTCCGATGGAGGTCTTTTTGCGCCGCAAACCACGGTATTCAACCAACCTGAGCCCGCTTGGATGCCGCGGACTAACGGTGGAATGCTGGCGTCGACTGTAGTGCTACTGCTGATCGCAGGCGCTGCACTATTTTACTATTCGCATCAGGTACCGCTGGGGGTTACGACCGCCAAAGGAGCGCAACCGCACGTGATGAATCCGAGCACTGTGCCACAGGTGGCCGAACGAATTCAGGTGGTCTACACGCAATCTGGCGCGCAAGGGGTGGCCGATGACATTATCCGTTGTTACGGGCAAGCGAACAAAGAGTCCCTGCATAAGTTAGATGCACTGCGTTACTGCGCACTATATGACATGGTTGCCTTTTATCTTGATAGTGACGAGCGCCAGTCCTTCACCGGGAAATTTCCAGCCGCCACTCGTGCAGGCGTGCCTTACTTTGCAGCGGATACCTTCGGCGCGCGATTGCATAAGGTGTCGGCAGTTGCTTTTCAGGGATGGAGTGAGAGTGAAAAAGCAGAGGTATCTGAAAAATTGTTGTTGAAAGTGGTGCAGACCGCCTTTCCGCATTTGCACGACGATGAACCGCTGCAGCCAATCACGGGTGGCAACATTGAATGGTTGACCGGGCCCCTTCCTAAAGGGCTCGCTGACAATGCCGGCTTTCAACAATCCCAGAAAGAGCAGGACGTGACTGAGGCCGTTCGCTTTGCCGCTATTCCTTTGGTTGGCGAAGATGGTTTGGTCATCCTAGTACAAGAGCCTGCGTTCAACGAGGCCGGCTTTGCTCATGTTTTGATGCTGTATCGGGACAAAAAGTGGCGAGTACTGGCGTTCTTCAGGGGTGGTTTTGTGTTTAATCCGCCGGGTGGCGAGCCAAACGATTTGGTGATGTATTTGACGAATGCGAAATCGTATCAACGGCTAATTGCAAAATACTCGTTAAACAAGCACAAGTACGTAACAGAACGCCGTGATGACATACCAGCGGAGTTCTCTGAGGATCGCATGTGTCTCAATTTTAACCACTGGTTTTGGTCACTACAGACACCGGACGTGCAGCCGAGTCGTCATGACTGTCAGTAAGGGCTTTATCTTGCCGTCCCGGGCGCTCATGGTGGTGGTTCTATTGTTGATTTGTGTCACGGCGGAGGAGGAGCGTGCATACGCGCACGGTGCTGCCGTCGAGCGTTTTATTGAGACCCACGACGTGCGGCGGGATGGTAGTGATGGTGGAGACCGATGAGGGCGTGGTGTCTTAAGGCGCGCAGCATGTGGAGTTTCGAAAAGCGGTTGATGTCATAGGATGGTTGCAGGCGTGGTTAATCAAGCCGGATGGCACGCGTGTGGTGGTGCCTGCGAGCAGTATCCAGACGCAAGCCGAGGAAGCTCAAGAGGGTGCATCGCAGTTCACTGATACCTACACCAAATCCATCGTTTATCCCACGGTCGAGGTCGACAGTCGTGTGGGCTATAGAGTCCGTATTGATCATCGGACTGCTGATTTTCCTAGGCTCTATTGGAGTTCCTTTACGCTGAACCGTGACCTTTTTTATCAGTAAGAATGCCCGCCGAACTTCAGCCTCGCTGCGATCGCCAAAACCAAGGAATGCGCATAAGCCGCGCTAGCTAACGGCCAACACTCAAGACAGGGCGTCGCCTAAAACACCACGATGGAGCCTAGCCAGGTAGAACAAGGGCTACCGTGGCGAGCCTGCCTGCATTTGATACCCCCTGCTTCATTTCTGCTGTTTCAACTCATGTGTGGTGTTAAGACATCCAATTAAACACCCAATTAAACCCATTTCGGATGCGCCCTCGGGTTGATAAAACAGGCTGCATCTATAGGTTTTAGGGTCGAATTGGCTAATATATTCCGGCTGTCATGACGCCCCAAGCTGATTGGCAGAAAGTGGGTCAGCTCGAGCTCGCAAACTCAGGGTAGAGGAGAGACCGGTAAGCCGGCCTCTACGTTTCGCCTGTCGCGCAAGTGGCGGTACAGGCGACCGAGGATAGGACTGGGAAGACGATTCCGGCGTTTCCGGGTTGTCGGCTATTCGTTTTGTTTACTATCGTCCCCGGCTAACCGCCGAAGACGGGTCGCCATAGCACCTTGCTTGGCTTTCGCCCCGCGCGAGTACATCCCTACCATCCTAGGGGTCTTCCAGCCGGCATCACGCATGATGGCGGCGTCTGACGCTCCATCCTCGACTAGGTCC
>CAIYVA010000184.1 GCA_903929455.1 uncultured Pseudomonadota bacterium
ATAGGTGAGGTTAAAAGCGCCCTTCCATGACTTGGCAAGGGGGGTGCGGGCAGTGGATACAATCACGGCATCAGTCATACATCTCTCCGAATACGCAAAGGTCGCTTAAGTCAGCGCGCGATTAGCCGATAAACACTCCACGATCAAAGGAGCGGGGGCCCATGAGGGGTCACCGTCTTTGCCTAATTCCGTGAGCGTTCTGGCGACCTTAAACAGGCCGATTTCATTGGCATAGTGCATTGGCCCACCGCGATAGGCGGGGAAGCCATAGCCTGTGAGATACACCATATCGATGTCCGATGCGCGTGCCGCAATCCCTTCACCGAGCAACTTAGCGCCCTCATTGATGAGGGCATACACACAGCGAGTGACGATTTCCTCATCCGAGAAGGTCTGGGCGGTGATGCCGAGCTTTTGTCGGTGGCTCTCTAACAGCGCCATCACCTCGGGATCTGGAATCGGCGCGCGGTTACCGGCCTCGTATCGATACCAGCCCTTACCGGTCTTTTGCCCAAAACGGCCCAACTCACACAAGGCATCTGCCACATTTGGCTTGACGGGACGCTGCGGATTCAGTGCCGCACGACTCTTGCGGATCGCCCAACCAATGTCATTGCCGGCCAAATCCGACACACGAAAGGGGCCCATCACCATACCGAAAGCTTCCATCGCCTGATCCACTTGCCAAGGCGTTGCGCCACGCGCAATCAGATCCTCTGCGGCTGCCCAGTAAGGCATGAGCATGCGATTGCCGATAAACCCGTCGCACACACCCGCCACCACCGCGATCTTCTTAATCTTCTTGGCCAGTCCCATCACGGTCGCAAGCACATCCTTAGCGGTCGCTTGACCCCGAACGACCTCGAGCAGCTTCATCACATTAGCGGGACTAAAAAAGTGCAAGCCCACCACATCGGCAGGTCGCTGAGTGAAACCAGCAATGCGATTCACATCCAGGGTCGAGGTGTTGCTCGCAAGGATCGCGCCTGGTTTCGCCACCAGATCAAGCGCCGTGAACACTTTTTCCTTAACGGCAATATCCTCAAACACCGCCTCGATCACCAGATCACAATCACTTAGATCAGAAAACTGCAGGGAGCCCGTCAGTAGTGCCAGGCGCTTAGCCAAATCAGCTTCCGTTAACTTGCCCTTCTGCAGACTTCCTTGATAGTTCTTAGTGATGGTGGCGATGCCCCGATCCAAGGCCTCTTGTTTGGTCTCAATCAGAGTAACGGGCAATCCTGCGTTTAAAAAATTCATGGCGATGCCGCCACCCATGGTACCCGCACCAATCACACCCACCTTGGCAATGGTGCGTGTCGGTGTGCCGTCTGGCACATCGGGAATTTTTGATGCCGCGCGCTCTGCTTGAAACAAGTGACGCAGGGCACGACTTTCTGGTGTCAGCATTAACTCAGTGAACAGTCGTTGCTCAATGGCATCGCCTTCAGCAAAGCTCGGCTTTAAGGTCGCTGCGATCGCATCAACGATCTTAAGCGGAGCCGGGTAGGGACCAGCAACACCCTTCACCATGTTGCGTGCGAACTGCAAGAAAGCCTCATGACTTGGATAGCTGACTTTAAGGTCACACACGCGCTTGATGGGGAGCTTGTCAGCAACGACACGCTCAGCAAAAGCCAGCGCGCCAGCAATCAGATCACCTTCGATGATCTCATTGAATAGCGGTGTTCCCTTGAACTTGCTGGCAGGCAGCGGATTGCCACCTAAAATAAAGCTGAGCGCCGCTTCAAGACCCAACAAACGCGGCAGTCGCTGTGTACCACCCGCACCCGGCAGTAAGCCCAGCTTAACCTCCGGCAGCGCGATGGTGGCTTGCGGACTCGCGACACGAAAGTGCGTGCTGAGTGCAAGCTCAAGACCGCCGCCCATGCACACGCCGCCGATCGCTGCGATCACTGGTTTAGCTGATTGCTCAAACAGATCAACCACGGTGCGCAGGTGCGGCTCCTGCATGAATTTTGGTGTATCGAACTCACGGATATCCGCACCACCCGAGAAGGCGCGTTCTGAGCCTGTTAACACGAGCGCTGATACCGCGGGATCGGCGTTGGCACGATCGAGTGCTGCCACCAAGGCCACGCGCAGGTCATAGCCCAGACTGTTCACCGGCGGTTGCGCCATGGTCAGTAGGGCGATACGGCCCGAAACGGCGTACTGAAGACAAGTCATGAGAACTCCCTACCAATCTGTTCGACAAATAATCTCCCGCCGGCCTAACCCACGCGCAGTCAGCGGCTTCATGCGGGGGCTAGAATAAGCGCATTCATCAGGCCTCGTCATTGGTTTCTTAAAGCCCACAGACGTCGCCATGACAGGCGGCGCAATCACGCGGTCAGGTGTTGCTTGGGATAGATCAGCAGACCGGGGGATCGCGCAACAGCCTGGATTCTCTGTATTCTTACGGCCATGCATCCTTTATTTGACATAATATACATTATGCGAAGTGATAGTAAGGGTGACTGAGCACTGAACGTAACCCTTGACCGCAAGCGCCGCTCGGCTGATCCTGCTGTCTATACAACCCATAATCGCTCGTTACACTGGCTCTGCCACGCACGTGGCGATTCCAGGTCACCAAAGGACACACAATGGCTATCCGCCGATCGGCCCAGACACAGCGCCGCGTGACGTTACGTTTAAGCGGCGACGATTTGACCTTGGCTGACTTACGGCGTGTCTGGGAAGCGCCCGTGACCGTGACCTTAGGCAGGCTCGCCGTGCAAGCGCTCGAGCGCAGCGCTCGCGTGGTTGCCGATCTGGTGGCGCGCGAGCACACCGCCTACGGCATCAATACGGGCTTTGGCTTACTCGCGCACACGCGCATCGCACGCCATGAACTCTCGGTATTACAAGAGAACTTGGTGTTATCGCACGCAGTGGGCACCGGTGCCTTGCTGTCTGACGACGTCGTCAGGCTCACTTTAGTGCTCAAAATCGCGAGTCTTGCGCAGGGCTATTCTGGTATCCGCGTGAGCACGGTGCGCGCACTCGCAGCACTGCTTGAGCATGACATTTATCCGTGCGTTCCCTCACAAGGCTCGGTTGGCGCCTCAGGTGATCTCGCACCGTTAGCGCACATTGCAGCTACCTTAATCGGTGTCGGCAATGTGCGGGTGAATGGACGGATTCAACCAGCAGCGAAAGCGTTGGCCAAGGCCGGTATTAAACCGGTGAAGCTCGGTCCTAAGGAAGGACTCGCCTTGTTAAATGGCACGCAAGTGTCTGCAGCACTCGCGATCGGCGCACTCATGCAGATTGAAAATGTGTTTGCGGCTGCAGTGGTGGCAGGCTCCTTGTCGGTCGACGCGCTTAAAGGTTCCGACGTACCGTTTGATCCTCGCATTCACCATGTACGCCGACAACCCGGCCAACAGCAGATCGCGAGCATTTATCGCAAGTTACTCAAACACAGCGACATACGCGCCAGTCATACGGACTGTGATCGAGTACAAGACCCCTACTCCCTCCGGTGCCAACCGCAGGTCATGGGCGCGTGCCTCGATGTGATGCGCTTTGCTGCAGGCACTTTGGTGCGTGAAGCGAACGCGGTGACAGATAACCCGCTGGTGTTTCCAGATGACGGCAGCGTGTGCTCTGGTGGTAATTTTCATGCGGAGCCGGTGGCGCTGGCCGCCGATCAATTGGCATTGGTGATTGCTGAGGTGGGCTCCATTTCTGAACGCCGAACCGCGCTTCTAGTCGATCCAAAGATGAGCGCTCTTCCCGCCTTCTTAGTGGACAACAGCGGATTGAATTCAGGCTTCATGATGGCGCAGGTAACCGCGGCCGCACTGGTGTCTGAAAACAAATCGCTGGCGCACCCAGCGAGCGTCGACAGCATTCCGACCTCAGCCAATCAAGAGGATCACGTATCCATGGCAACCTATGCCGCCAGACGCCTCCATCTGATGGCCGAGAACGCCGCTGCGGTCGTGGCGATAGAGTTACTGGCGGCCGTACAGGGCATAGAGTTTCATCGGCCTGCGCGCAGCTCTCCAGTACTCGAGGAGGCCATCCAATTAGTGCGTCACCAAGTTAAGCGCTATCACAAGGATCGCTTCTTTGCGCCAGACATTGAAGCCGCAAAGACATTAGTGACTTCGGGCGTGTTTCGTTCAGCACTGGGCGTGGTCGCCTTAGACGGCGGCCCGGGCTAGGTTTTTGATCGCTCCGATGCCATCACTCACTGAATTGAACACCGATATTCCGCGCTACCAGGCGGTGAAGGACTATATCCTTACCCGCATCCGCTCAGGTGTGTGGGCGCCAACGCAGGCGGTACCCTCTGAGCATGAGCTCATGCGTACCTTAGGGGTTGCGCGCATGACAGCGAATCGTGCGCTACGCGAGTTGGCAGCGATGGGCGTACTAAAGCGCGTCCCCGGCTTAGGTACTTTTGTCGCAGACCTGACAGCGGCCAGCCACCCACTCGCGCTGAGGAACATCGCGGAGGAAATTCGCGAGCGTGGCCACCAGCACCATGCGCGCGTGTTACAGCTGACACAAATGCGCGCGCCACCCGCCGCGGCCGCCCACTTGGCTTTGGCTGCTGACACCCCAGAGGTGTACGTTTCGAAGATACTGCACTACGAGAATAAAGTGCCCATACAACTGGAACTGCGCTACGTGAATCCTAGAATCGCACCCGATTATCTCGGTGTGGATTTTTGCCAAACCACACCACACGCCTATCTAGTCGCCATCGCACCTCTGGAACGTGTTGAGCATAAAGTGCGGGCTGAGCGCGGCGAACACTCCATTCGCCAAGCTCTTGCGTTAGTCGCGAATGAACCCATCTTGCTGATCGAGCGCACTACCTGGAGCGGTGGCATTCCCGCGACCTACACCCTCCTCCATCATCCCGGCTCACGCTTTGAGCTGAGTGGTACGTTTAACCCAGGTTAGCGCCGCCGTTAAGATACGGCACTAGGGGCATGGTCGCGCCTCGTCGGGCTAATTGAATTCGAGGATCTGCTGCAAATCGTATTTTGCGGGATCCCAATTGCTCTTCCACTCAATGAAGGCAGCCGCACTCATCGGGCGCGCGATCACATAGCCTTGAATCGTGTCGCAGCCCGCCTCGACCACACACTGCCAGTCCATAGCCGTCTCCGCGCCCTCGGCGACCACTTGCATACCTAAGCTGTGGGCCAATTGAACACTGGACTGCAAAATGGCATGCGCAATTGGGTCTTCGTGCGCGTTGCGCACAAACATGCGATCGACCTTCAGTTCCGTGAAAGGCAGTTGCCGCAACTTCTCTAGGCTTGCATAGCCAGTGCCAAAGTCATCAATCGACAAGCCGAAGCCCTTGAGCCGCAAGCGCGTAACGACGTCCAAGCACGCAACCACATTTTGCATGAAGCGGCTTTCAGTAATCTCTAACGTAAATTGTGTCGGATGGGTGCCGGCAGCCACAGCGATGTCGGTGAGTACCTCAGGCAGATCCAACTGCGTCAGATCGTCCATCGACAGGTTGACCGATAAGGACACCTCATGACCTGCACGGGTCCACTCGCCCAACTGCTGTGCGGCGGCGCGAAAAACAGAGCGCGTTAACAGATCGATTGTGCCGGAAGCCTCCGCCACCGAAATGACCGACACAGGCGGCAGAAGCCCATGCACCGGGTCTCGCCAGCGCAGCAATGCTTCAGCCGAGGTCCGCGCTTGTGGGTGGCGCGACACCTTTGGCTGATAGTGCAATTCAAGACACCCATTCATCAAGCCCGCCTTGAGATCATCTACCGATATTCGGTGAACTGCCTGTCCAGCAGCGCGCCCACGCCGCGGCTGCTCGTAATCTGTCGCCAAACTCATGAGTGCTGCACGCAGAGTTCCGATGGTGGTTGGCTTTTTAAGAATGGCCAGAGGGGTCAGACCATGAGCGACCAATAGCGTGCGGATCGCTGTTCGCATCCGATCGTCGGCACCCGTTAACACAATGATGCTGCCGCCATATTGTTCACTAACAAGGTGCCGGATGTACTCCACCCCATCCATCTCCGGCATATCAATATCACAGATCATGACGTCAATCTGGCGTGCCTGCGCTCTCATGTCTCGCAGACGGTGCAAGGCGGCGAAACCATTATTGACTTGCGTCACATGGACTAGACCTAACTGTTTAAGTTGTCCTGCCGTGACCTCCAGGAGGAAGTCATCGTCATCAAGCAGCAGCACCTCTAACGGATAGAGCGTCGCTGGAAGCAAGGTATGCGGTGTGTGGGTAGGCATGATGAGCTCATCGGGATAACTTAATTTGGAATAGAAAACCGTCGGTGCAGATACGCCCGTACGATATCGAGAGATGTAATGACTTCCAGGCAGGCGATCTGACCGACTGAGTGATTGACAGCATGCGCAGCCGCCTCAAGCTCCTCACAGTGCGCCGCCAAGTCGTTCGCTCCCAGTAGCGAGGCCGAAGACTTTAGCTTATGCGCCAGGCGCCCCATAGTGATGCCATCACCCACTTTCATCGCCTGATCTATCTCACTGTGAATATCAGCGGCAAGAATCAAAAACTTTTCGATCAGCGCCTTGGCCCGATCCTGATCGTGCGCCACAGCATCAAATAGTTGGGTGAGGTCTAAGTGGGGTTCATTTTTGTACGCCGGGCGATCCTCAGGCTGTACCTGAAAATCACTCGGCATCTGAGCGTTCGCCACAGGTGGCAGCCAGCGGGCCAGCGTTAGAAACAGCTCCTCTGGATTGATTGGTTTTGACTGAAAATCGTTAATGCCGACCGCCAAGCATCGGTCACGGGCCTCAGTTGTGGCGTTGGCCGTGGTCGCAATCAACACCAAATCCTTCAGTTCCGGCTGGCTCCGAATTCGACGAGCCAATTCGTATCCGTCCATATCCGGCATCTGGAGATCCATGAGGACGACGTCGAAGGGACCAGAGTCTCCTAATCGCTCTAACGCGGGCACGCCACTGTTGGCCAGCGTCACTTGAGCGCCCACTGATTGCACTAGCTCGGCCATGACCTGCTGATTAAACAAATTATCCTCGACGATCAGGATGTGACGCCCTGTCATTAGCGTAGGAAGGCGAGCCAAACCCTGTAGTCGAGCGTGCCGACCGGTGGTGTGCTGCGCGAGGCGCTCAATATCCGCCGAGGCAAAGGGTATCGTGAAGGTAAAGCGACTGCCGATTCCCAGCTTGCTATCAACCAGTATCTCACCACCCATTTTCTCGACTAGACGTCGACTGATGGAGAGACCAAGTCCAGTTCCACCGTATTCACGCGTAGTGGAACTGTCGGCTTGGTTAAACGCTTGGAATAGGCGATCGATATGGCCCGTTGAAAAACCGATGCCCGTATCGGAGATGGTGGTCTGAACGAAGAACTGACTGGCCTCTTTGGTAACCAGATCCAGCGTGACAGACACACTGCCCTCGCGAGTGAACTTAATGGCGTTACTGATTAGATTGAGCAGCACCTGTTCAAATCTGAGCACATCACCCTCTAAATAGCTAGGGACGGATGGCGAGACGTAGACCGAGAACCCAACGCCCTTCTCAAGCGCCATGTCACTAAAAATAGCCTCGATGCGATCTAGCACTGCGCGCGGAGAAAATGGTTTTATTTCGAGCGTCAATGCGCCTGCTTCTATCTTCGAGAAGTCGAGAACGTTGCTAACGATTTGCACGAGACTTTCAGCAGCGACGGCAGTCTTTGATACGTAGTCGAACTGCTTGCCGCTCAAGCCCGTCTTAAGACACAGGCGAGATAAGCCAATGATGGCATTCAGTGGTGTTCGAATTTCATGGCTCATATTGGCGACGAACGCACTCTTGGCAATATTGGCAGCCTCCGCGTCCTCCTTAGCGCGCGCCAATTCAGCTGTTCGTTCTAGAACCCGTAATTCAAGCTCCTCTTTTTGTTGGCGGAGTTCGGCCTCACTGTTCTTAAATGCAGTGCAGTCACTTTGAATGACTATAAAGCGCTCGACCTCGCCCAAGGCATCCAAGATCGGCGTGACTTCAAGCGTTACCCAGTGGGGCACCCCAGCCTTACTGTAATGAATCAAATCCTCACGGACGGGCTGCCTTTTTTCAATCTGCGTCGCAATACGGCGAACAGTGTCAGAATTGGTCAAAGGCCCCTGCAAGACCGACCCTGGCAGACGCCCCTGCATTTCACTTAAGCTGTAACCCGTTTGATTGATAAAAGCCTGATTGACCCACTCGACCGCGCCGCGACGATCAGTGATTAGCACCTGATCACCCGTCGAGCTCGCGACTACTGACAGTTTAGCCAACTCGTCTTGGGCTAGCTTTTGCTCAGTGATATCGAAGATGACACCCACTAGGCCGCCTTGCGGGATTCGGGCGACGGATAACTCGATCCAACTGAGCGTACCATCCGGCCGGCGGCGGCTAAGCCGGGTACGCACGCGTTGCGTATCCTCCATTGCTTTGTACATAGCCTCAACACCGGGTTCGCCCACATAGTCGGCGAGTTGATGACCTATGCACGCGCCACTGGATATCCCCATGATCACATCCCATGCGGGATTGAGATAGACGAGGCGATGCTGCTCGTCCGTCTCAAACACAGCTTCTGAGAGCATCTCCACCCGTCGGCGGGTGCGATTTTCCGCCTCAATGAGCGCTTCACTGAGGCGCTGAGTCGCCTCGACGTGCAGATCTCTCTGCAGTGCGCTGCGATCAACTGTGTTATCCGTTGGCATCTGGGTGCGTCTATTTGCGGGTCAACAGCGTTACTGCACGCCGAGTTCTTTAAGAAGAAGCTTGCTATCTGCCGCACGACCATACAGGGGGAAGATATTCTCGCAGTAGAACTTATGCTCAGCCGCACTTCGACCGGACGTGCAATCAGAAATGATCGTCACATTAAGCCCACGCTCGTAGGCTGCTCGACCGGTGGAGTCAATGCAAAGTGACGTGACCATGCCACAGACTAAGACATTCTTGATGCCACGCTCTTTAAGCAGCGCTTCCAGCGAAGTTTGGGAAAAGGCGTTAAAGCCCACTTTGCCACTCACATATAGAATTCTGGAGCCAAAAGCACTCATTTCTGGGATCGTCTGCGCCCCGACCGAGCCCTCCTTAAAAGCCCCAAACTCCTTCATCGAATTCAAAATGCCGATCGGTTCGGCCATTGCACGGTAGTCAGGTGCCAATACGATCGGCGTGGATATCAGCGTGATTGGCGTTGCGCCAACCGCTGTGATAAACGCCAACGTATTGCTGAGCACCTCATCGACACGATGCGGCTCTTCGACCACACCTCGCAAAATGCCATCTTTAGCAAAGTAATCATTTTGGTAGCCTACAAAGACCACCGCCGTTTCTTTTGGATTCATAGAAATAGACTCCACTTAAGTACGCTTAGATTTTTTTAAACCACACTCTGTCGCTAATTATTAGATCGCTGCCGTCAGTAAAAACACGAAACCGGATTCTGCTGGCCATCCAAGCGGAGGACACACGGAACTGAGCCAGTAGGACTTCGCTACTACTTAATACACCCGATCAATCGACGCATTGCCTTGACCGGTCTTAATCTCATCACCCACTTGTGCCCCGAGTAGTCGCTGTCCTAACGGCGATACATAAGAAATCAGCCCGTCTACAGGATTCGCCTCATCTTCACCGACAAGGCACCAGCGCTGTAGTCGACCATCCGTCAACGTGAGCTCAACCGTACTACCAAAACGCACGGTGCCGGTGGCCGCGAGTAGCGGAACCACCTCTGCCGTGGTGCGCCGCGCGGCCCAGTATCGTAAGTCACGCTGCGACTGGCTCACGAGCGCGATATCGCCCCGTTCGCGCGCCCAACTTAGCTGCGATTCCAGGCGCTTCAGTTGCGCGTCGATCTGAGCAAGCCCCTGCGGCGTGACTAGATTCCGATGGCTACTGATCGCGCGTTCCGGCACGCCCTCATCTTCGCCCGACGACTCTTTTACAAACGCACGACTCATGCAAGCAAGCCTTCGCATCGGCCAATCAGATTTGCGTTTATAAACACGATATATCAGTGAGTTATACAAATTTAATAAAGTGATTTAGCGAGATTGTGCCACTGATGAGCGCACCGGGAAAGCGTTTTCTCCGCCAACGCCTGTGCGGTCATTGTTTTTTAGTAGCAGCAACTATAGTGAGTGCTTATACTCAGGCGCTACGAGCGACCACTCATTTCAGGTAGCCAATCGCTATGAATATTCACGATGCAATGCAAGCAGCCGTTCGCGAGCTCGTCTTGAATAATCATATAAAACATCGACTTATATCGTGTTACTTGAAACACTTGCAACATATTAATGAGGCGGAGCTACCGACCGCATTACGCGCGGAGCTGGCGCGCATTCGCTTGGTGCTGGTTGCGGCAGAACCGCTACCGGGTGAAACCAATGTGCAGGCCACCGTTCGCAAGATGTCGATCGACGACGCAGAGCGTCTCGCAACGGACGTCGTCACCCTAGCCAGCGACATTGCAAAGGGATCTTCGCAGCAGCTGTCGTGGTCAGATGATAGTCAAGCGCTTGTCACACGCACCGAGCCACGAGCGCGTCGACTCGCTGGTCGGAAAGTGACACCGATGTTCGCACTGCAAGAAGGCTAAGCTCGTGTAGCCGACTGGCTGTCACGCCATGCAGCGCGCGCCAAGCTCGCCGCACCACTGCTGTCGTTCACGTTTCTGAGAAGATCATGCGTCTGGTCGTCTACAACATTCGCTACGCTACCGGCACCGGTGCCAGCTTTCATTTGCCAGTACCGGGTTCTGGCTACCTACGCGCTAATCGACCTATTCTCGATAGCATCACCACGTTCCTACAGTCGCAGGATCCTGACATCGTTGGACTTGTCGAGGTGGACTCAGGTTCTATCCGCACCGGCATGCTCAATCAGGCGCAGTTCATTGCTGACCAGTTAGGCCACTACTCAATCTACGAATGCAAATACGGGACGGAATCGCTCGGCACGCTTATGCCGATCGTGCGTAAGCAAGGCAATGCCATTCTCGCTTCGCCCCGCGTTCATAACCAGCGCTTCCATTACTTTGACACGGGCATTAAGCGCCTCATCATCGAGCTTGAACTCGCCGATACCATTATCTTCCTGGTACACCTCTCACTCAAATACCGGCATAGGCAAGATCAGTTGCGGGCCCTACATGAGCTGATTACCCGCGCTGAAAAACCGGTGATTCTGGCCGGCGACTTCAACACCTTTTGGGGAGACAGCGAGATTTATCTATTTATGCAGGCGGCGGGCCTCAAAAGCGCCAACACGCACGGCCTACCCTCCTACCCAAGCGACCAGCCGAAACGCGAACTGGATTTTATCCTGTACAGCGAAGGCATCGAGGTCACTAACTTCCACATGCCATCGGTTCGCTTCTCTGACCATCTACCGCTGGTCTGCGACTTTGAGGTGACACGCCCGCGACCAACCCAGACGCTCGACCCCCTGATCAGTTCGTGAGCCGGTTCGTTGTGTTCAGGCCACGCGGCCTGTACGCTCTGCCTTAATAAGTGAGATCAGCGCGTCGCGTTGCTTAATCGGTCGCTCAGTAGGTCTTCGTGTATGGATGAGATAGCAGACGATAAAATCCTTCGCACCTTCGTGCCGTTAGATGGTTTTAAGCGTGAGACCGTCGCCTCCTTGGCTAGAAAGACGGGCCTGAGTCGTCTCACTGCCGATAATTTTTTATTCCGCACCGGTGACAGCGACAAGAAGACCTTCTACTTAGTCGCGGGCGAGGTCGAGTTGCTACAACAAGGCACGGTGGTGGCCACCATTCGCGGTGGCTCTATTGAGGCGCGCAGCCCCCTAGCACCTCTGATGCCGCGTCGCTTCAGCGCACGCGCAGCCTCCGACATTGTCTATCTCGAAATAGACAGCGACATGCTCGATATCTTTCTGACCTGGGACCGCACCGGCACCTACGAGGTATCAGAGATCTCGCCAAAAACGGGCGCGTATCGGGTCGCTGAGATCATGCCCAAGGTGACCGGTCACGCAGCCGAGTCTGCTGCCGATGACTGGATGACCGTGCTGTTGCAGGTCAATGCCTTCCATCATGTGCCAAGCGCCAATCTGCAACAAATTTTCGCCTTCGTAGAGCACTGCAAGGCCTCCGCCGGTGAGTGGATTGTGCGACAGGGCGCGCCCGGCGATTACTTCTATGTGATGATCTCTGGACGTAGCGTGGTGGTACGCGATTCTCCAACCAATCCCAACGGAATTTTGCTCGCTGAACTAAGCGCCGGTGACAGCTTCGGTGAAGAATCGCTGATTGCTGACACGCCACGCAATGCCAATGTACGCATGTTGACGGATGGTGCATTGGTGCGCCTGTCCAAACAGCATTTCTTAGACTTACTCGCAGTACCGATGCGACGCATGGTCGATTTTGCGAGTGCATCCAAAATAGTGAGCTCCGGGCGCGCCGCATGGATTGATGTTCGCATGCCCGATGAGTTTAGAGCGGCTCACCTACCGGGCGCCATGAATATCCCGCTGTACGCACTACGCCTAAAATTTGGCAATTTAGAGCCGGCACTAGAATACATTGTGGTCTGTGATAACGGCCGACGCAGTGAGGCTGCGACATTTATCTTGACTGAAAATGGGATGACCGCTTCGACATTAGAAGGCGGCCTAAACGCGCATCCAACGGCGCTCGCCTAAGTCGCACTCACATCGTGTGCGTGGGCTTATCGCCACCGAGGGCGCCTGCTAGATAATTCTCTATCTTTTTCTGCGTGCTGCCGTGGTCCTGCTCCGAGAACTGCACACCGATACCCGCCACCCGCCGTCCGGTCACACCCTTAGGCGTCACCCAAATGACCCGACCAGCGACCGGCAGTTTCTCGCTCTCCCCCATCAGGTTAAGCAGCATAAATACATCGTCGCCAAGTACGTAGGTGCTTTGCGTCGGCACGAACAGACCGCCGTTTTTTACAAAAGGCATGTACGCCAAATACAGCGCGCTCTTATCCTTGATGGTGAGCGTGAGTAATCCGGGTTTGCTGACTGCCTTGAGCATCAAATTTCCTGTATCACGACCGAGGCTGTTGCGCGAGTAACCATTCAAGTTCACGAGCCAACGTAAAGTACAGCGTCTCAAACAACAACGTCACGTTAGCCGAGCCGCGCAGCGCACTTTGCGCAAGCCGCGTCTGATCAAGCAGCCCGTACAGGGCTTGAATATGCTTCTTTCGAGCCTCCGCTGGCAAGGGCTGACTTGCCAAGTTGTGATCAGATACCGCTATCCCCAACCCGCGTCGGATGCGCTCACATAGCCAATGCTCTAACCAACGCAGGCGCTCTGCGGGAAAGTGCGCCTGTGACCGCTCAGCCAGAGCGATCACATCCGTGTCCGGACGTCGCAGCATGGCCGGCAACTCCGCCATCTGCTCAGTGATCAACGCACCACCGTTTGACACCAAGCGCATGGCAGCGACCGGTGCGCCACTGGCCAGCGCCAGAGGCCCATTCCAGTCCACCGTCGAGTCAACCTGCGCGAGCCATGTGAGCGCGTCAGCACGCGAGGGCGTCTTGACCGACACGCGGCTGCAGCGACTGGCCACCGTTGGTGGCAAGCGTTCCAGACGCGCGACCGTCAGAATCAGCAGGGTGCCCGCTGGAGGCTCCTCTAGGGTCTTTAGCAAGGCGTTAGCCCCATTGGCATTCATCGCATCCGCTGGATCGATGATCGCGACCTTACGTCCACGACGGCCGCTCATGAGCCGTAAGGATGTAATCATCTCGCGCACATCATCGACCGGGATTTGTTTCTTGCCCTCCGGTATCCCGACCCGCTGTATATCGGGGTGTGTGTCGGCCAGATAAAACCGGCACGACTGACAGACCCCACAGGGCTCCTCCCCCGGCTGATCACATAGCACCAACTGCGTGATCCATTCAGCTAAGGCCGCCTTGCCGACCCCAGACTGTCCGTGAATCAACAGCGCATGTGCCAGCTTGTCGCCAGCGAGCGCATCGCGAACCTGCTGCCGACTGGCGTCTAACCAAGGCGCTTTATCCAACCAGGCACGTGACACCACACTGACGTCACTCATCGCAGCAGTCCACGCGCACGAAGCACCTGCTCCACCGCTGCCGAAACGGCCGTCACACCGGCACTGGCATCCACACGCACCATGCGCTTTGGATGCGCCTCTGCCAGTGCAAGATACTTAGCGCGCACGCGCTCGAAAAAAACCGTGGTCTCTTGCTCAAACCGATCTGCCAACTCACCCCGTTGCGCCATCCGCTGTAGCGCGATGTCGACAGGCGCATCCAACAAAATCGTGAGATCAGGGGCTAGATCACCGCACGCGAGCCGCGCCAGCGCCGCTATATCTTTGTCAGGTACGCCTCGCCCTCCTCCCTGATAAGCAAAGGTGGCGTCTAGATAACGATCGCACAGTACATGCTCACCGCGCGCGAACGCCGCACGAATCAAGTTATCGGTATGCACAGCACGCGCCGCAAACATCAGACAGAGCTCCGCACTGGCCGGTAATGGCTCCGAGCGTTCGTGCAGCACCAACCCACGAATCCGTTCAGCGAGGGGCGTACCGCCCGGCTCGCGCGTCATCAGCACGCGCTGCCCACTCGCCGTGAGCCGCTTAGCTGCCTCGCGCACTTGGGTTGACTTACCAACGCCCTCAATGCCCTCGAAGCTAATGAATTGTCCCAGACTCACTTGGTAGCCTCCAAAGCGCGCCGCGCACGCAGATAGCGCTGTACCGCCTTATTGTGCTCCAAAATCGAGTCGGAAAAGACATGCCGGCCATCACCTGTGCCGCTGGCCACAAAGTACAGCGCCGTACTGTTCGAAGGCTGCACCGCTGCTTGCAGTGCGGCAGCACCCGGGAGCGCAATCGGTGTGGGCGGAAGACCCGCTCGGGTGTAGGTGTTGTACGGGGTATCCGTGGTGAGGTCCACCCGATGCAACCGGCCCTGGTAGGCCCGACCTAGCCCGTATATGACGGTCGGGTCGGTTTGCAAACGCATGCCCTTGCGCAATCGATTGATGAACACTGCCGAAATGACCGGGCGCTCATCCACCTGCGCCGTCTCTTTTTCGATCAATGAGGCCAAAATGACCGCCTCATAGGGGGTCGTTAGCGGCAGATTCGCCTGGCGACTCTGCCATACGCGTGCAAGCTCCACCTGCAGATGCGTATGGGCCTGAGCCCAGAAATCCACATCTGTGCTGCCGCGGGCTACCCGGTAGGTGTCAGGGTAAAACTGCCCCTCTGGCGATAGGCCGTTGAGGCCAAGCTTAGCCATCAGCACCTGATCACTCACGCCTGCCAAGCTGTGTCTAAATAGCGAGTTGGACTCAATCGCCGCCCGCGCAGTCGCGAATGACCAGCCCTCAACCAACGTAACGGCGTGTAGCAATACGCGCCCTTCGACTAATTGATCCACTAACCCGGCCGGTGTCGTGCCTGGCTGTATTTGATACTCGCCCGCACGCATGTGCAGCGCCTTGTGTTGCCAACGCGCGAACGCAATCCACCAACGGGGATGATGGATGATGCCTTGTGTGGCCAAACGCTGGCCAAGCTTATTAAGAGACTCCCCTGACGCGAATTCAATGACCGTCGGTTGCGTCACACCGACGAGCGGTGAGTGATACCACTGATTCGCCCGTTGCAGCACAAGGCCTAACCCTAAGGCTAAAAAAACCACAATCCCACCACCGATCCACCGCCAGCGACGCAGCCTTACCATTGCGCAATCCATGCCTGCGCCTGCCGCGTATACGGGCCCACTGACCAATGCGACGCGTCTAATCGCGTGATCGGCCAAACGCCGATCAACGCGTTACAGACGAACACCTCGCTCGCCACCGACAGTTCGCTCGGTTGCACCGTGCGCACCTCAACCGCATGACCTGCCGCCTGCCACGCATCGACAAGCGCTGCGCGCATCGCCCCGGCAACACCGCAGTGCACCAGCGCTGGCGTGACGAGCCGGTTATCAATCACCATGAACACATTGGTCATGGTGCCACTGATCAGATGACCCGTCTGATCGAGCATCAAGCCCTCCGCAACGTCCTCGGATACCTGCGCTCGCGCGAGTACCTGCTCGAGTCGATTGAGATGCTTTAAACCGGCCAACAAGGGCTGTGAACCGTGCCGGACGCTGACCCACTGTGCGCGAATGCCGTCGGTGACGTAGTGGGCGGGTCGCGCTCGTTGGGGTTGCGCAGTCACGTAGCGACACACGCCTTGACTAGCGGGATAGCGATAGCCCGTGCCACCCTGACCGCGGGTAACGATCAGCTTGATCAGACCAGCGCCAGGCGTAGCGGCCGCCACTGACAGATCAGACAGCAAGAGCGAGCGATCGGGGC
>CAIYVA010000185.1 GCA_903929455.1 uncultured Pseudomonadota bacterium
CCAAATCTCGGTCTCCATCAGCACCAGTACTCGTAGTGATCTGCATCGAGCACCGTCTGCGCCGCATGAATGTCCGTGCGCACTTTGCTGCGCTTTTTCCACGGCGTCTTGACCAACCAATCGATGTAATTCCGAACCACCGTGGCTTCAGCGCTCATCGGCGACATCAACTTCAATTTATTGAGTTCGGCAGTGGCCTTGGCACGCACCTCTTTGGGCATGCCCGCTTTCTTAATGCGTTTTTCGATTTCACCCAACTCATTGGGCGCATCCTCTAAATCGCCTAGTTCGCGCTGAATTGCCTTCATCTGCTCATTCAGATAGTACTCACGCTGGCTTTTCTCCATCTGATTCTTCACGCGCCCACGGATGCGCTTCTCAATCTGCAGCACCTCCATCTCGCCTTCAATCTGACCGAGCACATGCTCGAGTCGGCTACGGATATCGGCGATCTCCAGTACTTTTTGCTTTTCCGACAGCTTCAAGGACATGTGCGCCGCGACCGTATCGGCTAGGCGCCCCGCCTGCTCAATGCCCGCGAGTGAGGTCAATACCTCCGGCGGCACCTTCTTGTTCATCTTGACGTATTGCTCAAACTGACTGACCACCGAGCGCGTCAACACGTCCATCTCGCGCTCATCGTAGGTATCCACATCGCGCATCGGCGAGATGTAGGCGGCAAAGTAATCAGCCGTCACCAGGCTATCGACTTGTGCACGACTCACGCCCTCGACCAGAACCTTCACCGTGCCATCGGGGAGCTTGAGTAACTGCAAAATCGTGGCCACGGTACCAATGCGATATAGGTCATCCGCTTTCGGGTCATCCACATCCGCCGCTTTCTGCGCGATCAACACGATCTGCTTATCGGCACGCATCGCCTGATCAAGCGCCAGAATACTTTTTTCGCGCCCCACAAACAGCGGGATCACCATGTGCGGGTACACCACCACATCGCGAAGCGGCAATACCGGCAAAGGCTCGGGTGCCGACTCGGTTACGTCGGCCGCAATAGCAGGGAGGTCTGTAGTCATGGCGTGTCCTAAGGTTGCCCAAGTCGCCCGCGATGCGGTGCCGGTACGAGTCGTCTCTAAGGATAACTGAATGGGGGCGAGTTTCGGCTGATCAAGAGGCTCAAGCCGATAGGACTTCTTCGATCCGGAGCGAAACCCCAGATCAGGCCGCGGTCCGCACCGATCGGTACTGGACCAATCGGGGGGCGGCCGCTACCCGTTACCGGTCACAGAGATCCGGTGCGACGCTCTTCAACCGGTGCGAGCTTAGGCTCTTCCGGCGCCTTATAGACGATATAGGGCGGCGATTCGCCGCCAATAACCGCCTCATCAATGACAACCTTACTGACATTTTTCATGCCTGGCAGGTCATACATGGTGTCGAGCAATACGTTCTCTAAAATGGTACGCAGACCACGTGCCCCGGTCTTTCGAGCCATGGCTTTCTTGGCCACCGCGCGCAACGCAGGCTCCAAGAAATCAAGATCAACGCCTTCCATATCAAACAGCTTGCGGTACTGCTTGGTCAGCGCGTTTTTAGGCTCCATCAGAATCGACATCAATGCCGTCTCATCGAGCTCCTCCAACGTAGCCACCACTGGCAGTCGGCCAACAAACTCAGGAATCAGCCCAAACTTGATTAAATCCTCAGGCTCCACTTCGCGATAGAGGTCTTGGCCAAACTTAGGAATGACGTGAGTGTTTTTAACCTCACTGGTGAAACCGATGCCACTTTTGGTGGTGCGGTTTTGAATGATTTTCTCAAGGCCTGCGAATGCACCGCCGACGATAAACAAAATATTACCCGTATCGACCTGCAAGAACTCCTGCTGCGGGTGCTTGCGACCGCCTTGCGGCGGCACAGACGCAATGGTGCCTTCAATCAGCTTTAAAAGCGCTTGCTGCACGCCCTCACCGGACACATCGCGGGTGATCGAGGGGTTATCGCTTTTTCGTGATATCTTATCAATCTCATCGATGTACACGATGCCGGTCTGTGCTTTTTCGACGTCGTAATCGCACTTTTGCAGCAACTTCTGAATGATGTTTTCAACATCCTCACCCACATAACCGGCCTCGGTCAGCGTGGTGGCATCCGCAATCGTGAAGGGCACGTTTAACATCCGCGCCAGACTTTCCGCCAGCAAGGTTTTGCCTGAACCGGTTGGGCCAATCAGCAAGATGTTGCTCTTGGCTAATTCCACCTCGTCACGACCAGCCACTTTGCGCTCACCCGTGACGGGCGTACGGGTTTGCAGTCGCTTGTAATGGTTGTAAACAGCCACCGACAGCACTTTTTTAGCGCGCTCTTGACCGATCACATACTCATCGAGAACTTTTTTAATCTCGTGGGGTTTGGGGAGTTTCTCGCGGGTCTTCTCCGCCTTCTCCTCTAATTCTTCGCGAATGATGTCATTACACAGTTCGACACACTCGTCACACACAAACACCGACGGACCCGCGATGAGCTTACGGACTTCATGCTGGCTTTTGCCGCAGAAGGAGCAATACAACAACTTACCGTCGTCGCCTTTGCCGCGTGATTCATCAGTCATGGAGAGTCCTTAACGCCTTGCGTTATGTTCAATTCGCCCACAGCGGTCATGGCCTTGCCGTTTTTATAGCACGTCGACCGCCGCCCTGCAAAAACCCACCCCTCACTTAGCCGACGAGGCACTCGAGCACAGCCGTCCCGCCTTGTCCGGGTGACGGGCGTCTTGACTAGGATTTGCTGGTCTCAGACGCACTCATGGCTGGCAGCTGCGCACGCTTATCCAACACATGGTCGATGATCCCATAGGCTTTGGCGGCCTCCGAGCTCATGAAATTATCGCGATCGGTGTCGTCTTTTATCTTATCGAGCGACTGGCCCGTATGGTTGGCCAACACTCGGTTCAAACGCTCACGCGTCTCTAAGATTTCGCGGGTATGAATCTCAATGTCGGTTGCCTGACCCTGAAAACCACCGAGCGGTTGGTGAATCATGACGCGCGAGTGCGGCAAGCTATAGCGCTTACCCTTGGCGCCGCCGGCCAACAACACAGCACCCATACTGGCCGCCTGACCAACACAAATCGTGCTGACATCGGGCTTGATGAACTGCATGGTGTCATAGATGGCTAGCCCCGAGGTGACAATGCCACCAGGGGAATTGATGTAGAGCGCGATGTCCTTATCCGGATTTTCAGACTCCAAAAACAGCATCTGCGCGACGATCAAATTCGCCATGTGGTCCTCAATCGGACCAACGATGAAGATCACTCGCTCCTTTAACAGGCGCGAATAAATATCGTAAGCACGCTCGCCGCGGGCCGTTTGTTCAACGACCATGGGGACAAGCTGAGCAGCGGTTTTGGTCATCACAAACTCCACAGCGCTTAAGCGCCGAAATTCATCAGTTCTTTAAAAGTAGCCGGCTGATCAATCACTTTCATCTGTGTCAGCAGCCATTCCACGGCCTGATCCTCAAGCAAGCTACCCGCGAACTGCGAGCGCAAACGCTCATCCGCTTTAATCTGCGCGATCGCCGCTTCCGGATCCGAGTAGCTGATCGCCGCCATCTCAATACGCTCATCCAATGCTTTCGCATCCACCGTGAGATTCTGCGCGCGGATGATTTCACCCATCAACAGACCCACCGCCACCCGACGCTTGGCATTCTCTTCAAAGGGCTCGCGCGGAGGTGCTTGCTTCAAGTTATTTAAGTCAGCGCCCATGCGCCTTAACCACTCTATTTGGAGCTGCCTGAGCTCACTTTCAACCGCCGCCTTCGGCAACTCGACCGGATGACTGGCTAACAGCTTATCGAGCACCTGCGTTTTAAGCTTAGCGCGAATATTCTCGGTCAACTCACGACGCATATTCTCAGCGACTTCAGCGCGAAGACCGGCTAATCCGCCTTCCGTGACGCCAAACACCGCACAAAATTCGTCATCGATGGCCGGCAAGTCGGCCTGCTCGTGGGCAGTGACCGTAATGGTAAATTCAGTGCTTTGACTGGCCAATTCAGCCTTTTGGTAGTCCGCTGGAAAGACCACTGGGACCACTTTGGTTTCACACGCCTGCATGCCCTGCAGACCTGCCTCAAAATCTTTAATCATCCGACCGGCGCCTAGGATGATCTCCACACCCTCTGCGGTACCGCCCTCAAAAGCAACCCCATCTAAGCGCCCTTCAAAGGACACCGTCAGGCGATCACCATCCACCGCCGGGCGCGTCGCTGTGCTGTAGTTGGGACGCTGCTTCCGTAAGGTTTCGATCATGGCATCGACATCCGCCTCGCCCACGTCGGCGGTCAGGCGGCTGACCTCGATATCCGAAAGACCCGATAGGCTAATCTCTGGATAGACTTCAAAATGCGCTGCAAAACGCAAGCCTGCACCGTTCTCAGTCGGCAAGGGTTCGATCTGTGGATTGGCCACCGGAGCCAATTGATGCTCCTGCAGCGCGGTCCCCAAATGCTCCCGAACCATCTCATTCACCACCTCATCCCGGATTTGCGCCCCAAATTGGCGCTTCACCACCGTCAAAGGGGCTTTCCCGGGCCTAAACCCCTTCAGACGCGCTTGGCGGCCGAAGGTTTTTAGGCGGGCATCAATGGCTTTTTCGACCGTATCGTGATCGATATGGACTTCAAGCCGGCGCTCCAACGCGCCTTTTGCTGCAATCGAATCAGTCATCCTCAATATCCTTTGGTGCGAAAGGAGGGACTCGAACCCTCACGGGTTACCCCACTGGAACCTAAATCCAGCGCGTCTACCAGTTCCGCCACATTCGCAAGAAAAATGGACAGCGCCCTAGGCACGCTGCTAATCGGAGCCCCTCAGTATAGCCGTCAGAACCCCTCTTCCGAAAGCGCAATTGCGAGCGAACACCTCCCAAACCGTACCACCCCCTCCCAAGCGCGGTGTAACGACGGTCCCGACGCCTGGCCGGAAAGACGCCTAGTAGCCAGAGGAGGAGCACCCGCCATAGCCACGACCGAGACACCCCCCCCAATGAGCGGGTGTGCGCCCACCCCGGGGGTGCCCGCCTGTTCTGCGACGCCTGACGCAGTCTTGCCCCGCCGCTCACGGCTAACATCAAACGGGCGCCCGAGTGTGTGCGGCCAACAGCACCAGAGTATTCCATGCCCAAAGCTCGCCAACACCCACAGCCTGTGCAGCGCTTAGCCGCTGGCTTTACACTAATTGAACTGCTCGTGACCATCGGGGTGCTGGCCGTTTTAGCGGCAATGACCATACCCTCTATGATCGATTTTGTACGTAGCGCGCGCGCCAATCAGTTGTCCGGCGCCTTGGTAGCCACGCTCCGTCAGGGCAGAAACGAGGCCATGAAACGCAACATCGGCGTGCTGGTGTGTGCGAATGATGGAACCAACAACTGCGCAAGCTCCACCGATTGGGGCGTTCGCGGTTGGCTGGTGTGTTATGCCGCCAGCAGCAGCAGCACCTGCGACAGCAGTACGCTTGAGCTGCCGAACCCGATCATGATTCAAGGCCCGCAAACAACGACGACGGCCTTGGTGGCAGGACCTAGCACCGCCATCCGCTTCACACCCTACGGCGCTCAGGGCTCTACCACCAATGTGGTGCTCACGATCACAGGCACCTGGGCCAATGCAATTCAGCTCAAAGTAACCGTGTACCCCAGTGGACAAGTGATGGGTACGCGCATGACCTCGCAGAGCACCCACACATGACCACCCTCCATCGGTTAAAACACCGCGAGGGCGGCGTCTCTCTGATTGAGGTGCTCGTCGCCATGGTGCTGATCGCGCTCGCCATGTTTAGTGCCATCGCCTTACAGGTGTACGCCCTGCGGATGGCAGCCAGTAGCACCTCGCGCAGTCAGGCGATTAATCTGTCTGCGGAAATCGCCGAAAGAATGGAGGCCAATGTAGGGCAGGCAATAAAAGGCGCGTATGCCACGCCCACCGCCTCCACTGCCTCCTTAGTGGCTACCGACTGCAGCATCAGCGCCTGCACGCCTGCGGATTTGGTCGCTTACGACCTTGCCTTATGGAGTCAAAAAATTCTAAAAAGCTCACTGACCAGCCCCACCTGGACCATCACCGTAGGCACACTGGCCGCCAACACCCCCACGAGCTATACGATCGTGCTCACCTGGCTTGAGCGACGCGATAGCGCCCAGAACACCAACTATGCCGCAACCGGCACAGCCGACACCCTGACACTGACCACCACCAAGGTACTTGCCCAGTGAGCCCATCTATGCGCCGCGCGGGTATCCCAGCTCATCGCCACGCGGGCTTTAGTCTGCTGGAACTGTTTATCTCGGTCACCATCGGATTGCTGGTGCTGGTGGGCGTTGCACGCCTTTACGTCACCAGCGCCAGCAGTGAGCGCACCAACTCAGCACTATCTGATCTCAGCAACAACGGACGCTTCGCCCTAGAGGCACTGCGCCGAGAAATCATCCATGCCGGCTACCGTGGCGTCACCGCACCACCCGTCTCCACCTCACTCAGTTTGGTGGGTTCAATCACCAACGAATGTCTTGCATCCGGCTTTGCGGCCAATCTGACCCAAGGGCTATGGGGCAGTAATAACCAAAATCCATTTTCTGGATCCTGCATCCCAACCGCTAACTACTCACAAGGTGATGTCCTCGTGGTGCGTCGTGCGGGACTATCCAACGTCGATAACAACTTAAGCGCCGTACTGAATCTCACCGCCAATACGCTGTACCTGCGCTCCTCCTTCAGTATCGGTCAGATTTTCCTTGGCACCACCGCGAACGCCAACACCGTAAAGGGACTGATCACGCAGACCCCGTGGCTTGATTACCCACTCAATACCACCGTGTTCTACGTGAGCCCCTACACGACGTCAGCGACAGAGTCTCCTAAGGTGCCTGCCCTGTATGCGGTGACTTTAGGCTCAGGTCCCGCCATGACCAACCAATTAGTCGCCAGTAACGTGGAGACCATTCACTTCCAATATGCCGTGACAGGCACGAGCACCAACACGCAACTGTATAATGCGACCACACTAAGCGCTCTATCGGCGCCTACGGCGACGGCACTCACGAACACAGGCAGCAGTTGGGACCAAGTCAAGAGCGTCTATGTGTGGCTACTGCTGCGCGCGAGCACCCCGGAAACCGGCTACACCAACAACTCAACCTACGTACTGGGCGATCTCACCATTGATAAGTCAGCGTCCCCGGACAACTACCGCCGAACCGTGGTGAGCATGGTCGTCAACGTGCGGAACCAGTGAGTGCGTCGCACATGAAACCACTTTGCCACATGAACCCATCGAGACAAGATCAGGTCGGCATATCGCTGGTCACTACCCTCGTGATGCTGATCGTGGTGCTGGTCTTGGGCTTTTCGGCCATGCAGATCTGGCGCACCGAGTTCATGCTGACCGGCAACCAGCAATTCGCAACTGCCGCCTTTAACGCAGCCAGCAGCGCAACCGGAACAGCAGAGAAATGGCTGACCACCAGTAGCCACTTTAAAGATGGGGGCTTTATCACCTACAGCGGCGGGAGCACGCCTCAGCTGTACCCGATCGGTTATCTGGAAACGCGCAACGTCGACTTCACCACCATGACCTGGGATGACAGCAACTCCGTTGCCGTCGGCACTCAAGGCAATCAACGCTACTTAATCGAGTTGTTAGGGCAGAACCTGTCACTGATTAATTCGGGCAGCCTCAATCAGGGCGGTCGCGCGACCACTGGCTGTGGCACCGTCAACCTTTATCGCATCGTCGGCCAAGGCACCAGCGCCCGAGGCGCCACTCGAGTCGTCCAAATCATCTACAGCGTACTGAGCTGCTAACACTACGCGAGCAACAACCTATGAAAGTCAAATTATCAAAGCATCACATTGAGTGGGCGGGCCTAGGGCTCGTTGTTATCACGGGGCTAGTGATCGCTGCCACTGCATTTACGCCTGCCAGCGCGCCGACTGGCAGCATCTCGCAGCTAGAAGTCACTAATTATAATCTCACCAGCGGCAATGAGATTGTCTTTAAAACGGATTATGAGAGAACCAACTGGACTGGCAATATTCATGCGTATCCAGTCAATGCCTCAGGCGTTGTTGACGTAGCTGCCGACTGGTGGAATGACGGCGCACAAAGCATCATCAATGATCAGTCAAACACCACTCGCGTCATCATCACGATGAACGGCAGTACGGGCATCCCCTTTCAATGGGCCAATCTGTCGTCTACCCAACAAAGCGCTCTCGGCACAGCGACTACCGGCCTACAAATTCTTAACTATGTACGCGGAGACCGCAGTAACGAGGCACCCTCCGGCTTACAGTATCGCGTACGCACCGCCATTCTGGGCGATATCCTGCATTCACG
>CAIYVA010000186.1 GCA_903929455.1 uncultured Pseudomonadota bacterium
AAACTGCGCGCGTTGGATTAAGAAGTTCCGTGAAGTGCCGCCTCCAGGCTCAGAGGCTGCCGGTGGTCCTCGTGGCCGTCGTGAGGGCGGTCATCGCTCGCGCCCAGCTTAATGATTTGAACTGAGCATAGTTATGACGGACGCCGCCGACGCTCTCGTAGTCTTCACGCCATCGGGTAAACGAGGACGTTTCGCGATGGGCACGACCTTGTTGTCTGCTGCGCGCACGCTCGGTGTCGATATTGATTCGGTGTGCGGCGGTCGGGCGATGTGTACCCGCTGTCAGGTGCTGATTGCTGAAGGCGATTTCGCCAAGCACGGGGTGCGCTCCTCCGGTACGCACTTGTCAGCACCGACCATTCCAGAAGAGCGGTTAGCGCGTCGCACCCTCTTGGCGGCTGGCCGTCGACTCTCATGCCAAGCGCGTGTTGAGGGTGATGTGGTGGTCGATGTGCCTGAGACCAGTCAGGTGCACAAGCAGGTGGTACGCAAGGCCGCCGAGGCGCGTGACATTGAGCTGTATCCGCTGATCACGCTGCACTATGTGGAAGTGGCAGAGCCTGATATGCACGATCCTTCTGGTGACTTACGTCGCCTGAAGAATGCGCTTGCCAGTGAATGGCAGCTCAACGCCTTAGATTGTGACTTGTCGATTTTGCAAGGACTCCAGGTCGTTCTTCGCAAGGGCGAGTGGAAAGTGACCGTTGCGGTGCATAACCGCTCGCGCATTGTGGCGGTGTGGCCAGGCCTTCGCGAAAAAGTCTATGGTATGGCAGTCGATGTCGGCTCAACCACCATCGCGGCGCATCTGTGCGATCTCACCAATGGAGAATTGGTCGCATCTGCAGGCCTGATGAACCCGCAGATTCGATTTGGCGAAGATCTGATGAGTCGGGTGTCTTACTCCATGATGAACCCAGGTGGTGCTGCGCAGATGACTGAGGCGGTGAGATCTGCCTTAAGTGAACTGGCGGTGGATGTCGCGCAATCCGCGGGCGTGCCGCATGAGGCGATTCTTGAGGTGACTTTGGTTGGCAATCCGATCATGCATCACTTGGTGCTGGGCATTGATCCGGTGGAGTTGGGCGGCGCGCCGTTCGCGCTGGCAGTTGATACGTCGGTGACCGTCACCGCGGCTGATATTGGTCTGTCACTTGCCCCGAGCACCCGCATCTATGTGCTGCCCTGTATTGCGGGGCATGTAGGCGCGGACACAGCGGGTGTATTGCTTGCTGAGCGACCTGATCTTGCCGAGCCTTTGACGTTGATTGTCGATGTCGGCACGAATGCGGAAATAGTGTTGGGTAATCGCGACCGGTTGGTCGCCTGCTCGAGCCCCACAGGGCCTGCTTTTGAGGGCGCACAGATTAGTTGCGGTCAAAGAGCAGCACCCGGTGCGATTGAGCGTGTGCGCATTGATCCAGTTACCCGTGAGCCGCGATTTAAGGTGATTGGTTCTGATCTGTGGTCTGATGAGCCTGGCTTTGCTGAGGTGATTGCCACTACCGGTGTTACTGGTGTGTGTGGCTCAGGGATCATTGAGGTGATGGCTGAACTGTACCTGTCGGGCGTGATCAATCAAGACGGTGTGGTCGATGGTGCGCTTGCAGCACAGACACCTCGCGTGATCGCCAATGGCCGTACCTTCGCTTACGTTCTGCATGAGGGCGAGCGTCAGTTATTAATCACGCAAAATGATGTACGCGCGATTCAGTTGGCGAAGGCGGCTTTGTATGCCGGTATTCGGCTGCTGATGGATAAGTTGGGCATTGAGCAGGTGGAGCGAATCCGCCTAGCGGGAGCCTTTGGCAGTCACATCGATGTGAAGTACGCCATGGTGCTTGGATTGATTCCGGATTGCGATTTGGCGCATGTGACCTCCGCCGGTAACGCGGCGGGTACAGGCGCCCGTATTGCGCTGTTGGATTCCCGTTCACGTGCGGTGATTGAGACCATCGTGGGGCAAGTCGAGAAGATTGAAACCGCGCTCGAGCCCAAGTTTCAGGCGCACTTTGTCGAAGCCATGGCGCTGCCGCACAAAACAGCGCCCTATCCTCATTTGAGTAAAGAAGTCTCTCTGCCGCCGATCAAGACGGTGGTTCAGGCCGAATCTCGTGATCGTCGTGGCCGTCGGGGTACGGTGACCGCTCGATAGAGGTGTACGATGGGCGTGTGCCGCTAGGCGCGCCCTTCTGTTCAATAGACGCCTTCCGTAGCAGGATTGTTCCATGACGCCTTTCCGCGTGAGTAACGAGCAGCTCACCTCTTTTAAAGAGGACGGTGCTGTTTGTTTGCGGGGCGTATTAAACGCCGCTGAGATTGATTTGCTGCGTGCCGGCATTGATCACAATTTAGCTAACCCCAGTCCGCGTGCTAAGGTCGCAAGCGCCCCAGACGACCCTGGTTTTTTTATTGAAGATTTTTGCTGTTGGTCAGAAATCGAGGCCTATCGGCGCGTGATTTTTGATTCGGCACTGTCGGCTATTGCGGCGACCTTGACGGATAGTCAAACGATCCGCCTGTATCACGATCACATGCTAACCAAAGAGCCTGGTACTCGGCAGAGAACACCTTGGCATCAGGATCAGCCTTACTACAACATTGAAGGCCATCAAAATGTCAGCTTCTGGATCCCCGTGGATCCGATCAGCGCAGCAGCGACCTTGCAGTTTGTGGCAGGTTCACACCGTGGTCCGTGGCTGATGCCACGTGCGTTTGTGTCGCAAGAGGCCAAGTGGTTTCCAGAAGGCGCGCTGCAGGAGTTGCCGGATGTCGATGCGCACCCGGATCGTCATCGCGTGCTGGGTTGGGAGCTGGCTCCCGGTGATGTCGTCGCTTTCAATATGTTGACACTGCACGCGGCGGGAGGCGTTTTGCCTGGCCATCGGCGGCGGGTGTTTTCCGTGCGTATGATTGGAGATGATATTCGTCACGCGCCGCGCTCGTGGGTGACATCCCCAGAGTTTCCCGGGCTTCGGGATGAGCTACCAGCGGGTGCCCCGCTCGTTCATCCTTTGTTCCCTGTGCTTTGGCCACTGAGCGCGCGGCAATAGCTATTCGACAGCTATTCGGTGATGGCTAAGCGTCCGAGGGCGCGCCGGATGGCTTCCTCGCGTGCATCCTCAATGGTGACTAAGACGCTATTCACGTCCGCTGCTTTCTCGTCTTTGACGAAAATACCCGTCAGTTTCGTATCGGCCTGCAAGGCGCCTTCTTTAAACAGTGCCCACATTTCCTCTGCATAGCGGGTATCCAGTAGCTCGGGCGCAAAGCGTCCTAGCGTATTTCGGATGTTGTTGACATCGCGCTCGAGCATCTCGAAAGCGATGTTATTGCCCGCTGCGTTTACCGCCTGAGGTAGGTCGATGATCACTGGGCCGTCGGGTGCGATCAGCACATTGAATTCGGATAAGTCGCCATGAATGAGTCCTAGGCTCAGCATGCCCGTGACTTGTCGGATTAAGGTGTGATGATATTCGCGTGCCAGTTCTGCTGACAGATCCACTTCGCCTAAGCGCGGGGCGGGATCGCCGTTCTCAGTGGTGATCAATTGCATGACCAGCACATCGTAGAAATAGCCAAAAGGTTTGGGTACGCGGAGGCCTATATTGGCGAGTTGATAGAGCGCGTCAACCTCAGCGTTTTTCCAGTTTTCTTCTTGCTCTTTGCGGCCGTAGCGCGTGCTTTTGTTCATTGCCCGCGTTTCACGACTGCCGCGCACCTTGCGCCCTTCTTGGTAGCGGGTACGCTGTTTAAAGCTGCGCTGTCCCATGTCTCGATAGACCTTGGCGCAGCGAAGCTCCGTCCCAGCCCGTACTAGGTAGACGGTCGCTTCCTTGCCGCTTTTCAGCGAGCGGATGACCTCATCAATGATGCCGTCGTCGATCAGCGGTTGTAGGCCGGGCGGCGTTTTCATAGGCCTCAGTGTGACAGACTTTGATGCCTTTCATCTAGACGGGCGGGTGAGTGAAGCCCTGAAAGGTGTTCCTACACGATGTACAGCTAGGGCAAGGAGGGAGCCACTCTTTGCCAGACTTTCCGGCGCACGATGGGCTGCCCATTTTTTTGATCGGTGATGCTAAATATCATGCGGTTGTCTTCAAAAGATACGTGCTGGGCATAGTGCATGCCGATCTCGTCCGGGTAGAGCGCGCCGCTGATCTGATGCGTCACCGTACTGGTCGCCTCATCGACTTGCCAAGTACCGAAATACGCATAGTAACTATCGAGTAGTGCCGCCTTAATGGGTTGGTTGGTCTGCTCTGCCGGTGAGCCCGTGCGGTGCGCGGGGGTTTCCATCGCGGGGCGATGGCCACCGAGAATCTGCACGCTCATCCAGCCGGAGGCGTCGTATACAATCAGACCATCGGATTCGCTTTGATAAAAAGGCTCGGCGATCGGTCCGTTCGCCCCAAGACGCTCAATGCGCACCAAACGCCACGCACCGACCAGCGACTGGCGGGTAGAGTTCGCTGGAGATATGACGGATGAGAGGGGTGGGGCTTGCGCGATCTCGGCTAAGGTGCTTGCCGATGGCGCTAAGATAAGCAGGGCGATGAGTGTGCAAAGTGATCGCATGGTTTTCTCGCTGATTGTGCCGATCGTTAAAATAGAGTGATGACTATCGATAAGCCTGACTGTCTGCGCGATGCTCTGCTATTGATACGACCTTGCTTGTGCAAGGCCACGTAGGGCGAGGCGTCGATTCGGATAGCTGGCCAGTGTTTGCTCAAAAGCGGCGGCAGCCTCCGCGTACTGACTGGCGTGGAGTAATAGCTCTCCT
>CAIYVA010000187.1 GCA_903929455.1 uncultured Pseudomonadota bacterium
AGTCCAAGCGTCCCCTGCGATGGCTTCTTTTATTAATTCTAAGGAGCCTGCAAAGTCCTCAAGCGGCAGTTGAATCAGCGCGCGTGCATCGATGTGATCGCCGATATTAGGGCAGCCCCAGTAAAAGGGTAGACACTCCATCAGCAAGGCATCGTGGAGCTTCTCAGTGAAATAATTGTAGTGAGCCGAATTCTCGGCTGCGAAGCTATAGCGGTAGTGTGCAAGTCCTGCACGCTTGTCGCGGTTAGGGAGCGGCCCTCGGTAATTAGAAAACGAGTGATCATTGCTAAAGCCATAGATATCGATCGGCTGCCCGTGCGCCTCTAAAAAGTGTAGAAACCGCAGGCGTAGGCGTTGGCCTGGGTCTTCGTTTTTTGAACTCGTGATGCTTGAGAGGGTGTGGGTTTTGGCAAAAGACGCACGGCTTAAGCGCGTCCAATCAGCCTCTAAATGCCACTCCGCTATATTGGCGTAGCGATCATGACGTCGGATCTGTAAAAACAGTCTAGGATCGGGTGTCGCCCAATCACCCCACGTGGCGACGGCGTGGGGCGGCGCCAGGTGGGTTAGGATCGTGCGTGCCGGGTCGAAATCCTCGGTCCCTTCGCCCGGTCCATTTATCAGCAGGAAGTAATCCGCGCGATCATCTGTCGTCAGTGTGATCTCGTCCCATTGGCGCTCTGTCTTGCACTGACGCGTAAAGTCCTGACATAACTCGGGGCTGGTGGCGTAATTGCTTAGGAGTTTAACCGTGGCCATACGAATCGTTGCCGTGTTTTAAAGCGAGGGCGGGAAGGGCGTGGAACGCGGGTAAGGATGTGGAACGTGAGTGGGCGGTGATGTCGGTGCTGAGCGTCGCGTGTTGATCGCTGACGGTGCATTTTAAGGCGTCGCCATGTCGCCTTTCAAGAGGGAGGAGTGATGTCCGTTTTGTTTGTGTCTATGCTCTATGACTTGTATCCGCATGAGCGCAGTGTCGGCGCGTTGCCGGTCGGTCAAGGCGTGGGCTTTAGTCAGCGAGACATTCGTTTTCGGTTGCATCATTTTGCGCAATTGGCGGCGTGTGCGATCGACCTTGTGTTATTTGTGGACCCCGCGCTGGTTGGCGACTTGCCGCCGCTATCGAGTCGTGTGCAGGTAATTCCACTGGCGCTCACTGAGATTGCGCAGTATCAACGTCTTCTGAGTGGTTCCTCAGAGGCGTCGTTGCCTCCTCATCGCAACGTCATGAAAGACACCGCTGACTATCTGTGTCTTATGAATTCTAAGAATGAACTGGTCGAGCGCGCGTCACAGCAGTTTCCATCCTTCTCACACTACGCGTGGATCGACGCCAATATTTTTAAGGTATGTGAAGAGCCGATGACAGCGAGACGGCAACTGCAGCGGATCAGTGAGCAACGGGGCGGTGATCAGATCATCATTCCGATGGGGCAATACCCTGCGATGCGACCTGAGTATGGATTGACCACAGCGCTGGTGTGGTGGCGCTTTTTAGGCGGCCTCTGGATATGCCCGCGCGCCCTGTTGGATTTGTTTAATCAGGCGTTTGCCGCTGTGATCGAGGAATGCGCTGCTGCGGGCAAACTCACGTGGGAGGTGAATGCCTATGCGCGGGTGGAGATGCAGCATCCGGAGTGGTTTGCTGGGTTTTTGGCCGAGCACAATCAGTCCATGCTGGATATTCCTCATGCACCTGTTGTCAGTTGACCATATGCCCAGAGACCCAGAGACCCA
>CAIYVA010000188.1 GCA_903929455.1 uncultured Pseudomonadota bacterium
AGACCTTATTTGCCTGGTCGCGACGCAGTTCGCCTCGGACACCCAAATTATCTTCATTGAAATTGAGATAACCACGGCGTGCTTCATCAAGGCGGTCATAGTCCACGCCAGCGGTCAATGACAGTGGGCCACCCGCTAAGGTGTGATGTTGCGTGATGTGTACATCAAGGCCCCCATAGCCGCGGGCTAAGTCGATGACCCCGCCTGGATCGGTGGGTCTTTGCTCGGTGCTTTTCGGTCGTGCCTGAAACTGTACGGTCTGTCGATGTCCGCCGTAGAGAGTGGCCTGCCACTCAGTGCTCGCCGCCAATGGCTGCGAGTAGCTCATGCCGATTTGCTCTTGATCAAGCGATTTTCTGCTGTTGTATGTTTGTGCGCCAGCACCCGCTTGGGTGGCATCCGACAGCCACTGGTCGCGCGTCAGTCCAAGAGGATCCTGCACAAATGGGGTCGCGATGAGATTAGCAACGACGGTCAGTTTTCCCTCGTTGGCTAAGTTAAAGCGTACTTTCGAATTAAAGAGATTGCGCTCAGCCTGGCTATGATCGCGTACGCCCTGTGTCTGGAAATGGCTTGCGTCGATCACGTAGTTCATGCTGCCCGTGTCGCCGGCGGCCTTAATGGCATAGCGCTGAGTGCCTAAGCTACCCGCCATCACAGTGGCCCCTAAGGTTTGATCGGGTAGACCATCGGCTGTGAACAGAGCGAGTACACCACCCGAGGAATTGCCATAAAGCGCTGAAAACGGTCCGCGTAGCACCTCAATGCGTCCAGCCGATCCGAGATCAAAGTGTGAAAACTGGCCCTGTCCATCTGGCATGGTGCCCGGGATGCCATCAGCGTACAGGCGCACACCACGAACGCCGAAGCTCGCGCGTGCGCCGAAGCCGCGTACCGATAATTGCAGATCCTGTGCGTAATTTTGCCGCTCACTGGCGATCACACCGGGTACTTGGCTGAGTGTCTCGGATAGATTGACTTGGCGGCGACCACTTTCAATGGTCGCTTGATCGATCGCATCAATGGCGGCTGGCAGATCGCCGATGGTGGCCGCTTCTCGGGTAGCGGTGACGACCACCGAACTGACGTCGGCGCTTGCCACGTCACAGAAGCCGCCGACACATAAGGCGGTGAGTAAACTGTAGCAAAGTGGATAACGCATCATTTAGATCTTCAGTGGCTGTCTAATTCGATAATATCGTACGATACCACTCAATAAAGGGCTGAGCGAACGCTGATTACTGCGGGTAAGTTCTCGTAACCAAAAAGCATGCGCTCATTCCGGTTTGATTGGCTTCCATGATGGTTTTATCCTCGATGCGGGTCGTCACGCTAGCCCAAGTTAAGCGTTTGAGAATGTGGTTTTACCCGATGGCATCCTCACCAACCAACCGAAGCACATCCTTAATGTGCCGAGTAAATAACACGGAATGAACCAATAATGGATACGGAGTCTTGTCCAGTACTCACTGCCAGCCGATAGCGGTCGACTGCAGTCATCGGTATCCAATCGTTCCGCGGGTCGCGCCTAAAGGGTGAGATCCGCGATGTCGACACGCCTTCAATAAAGCGCGGACCGCGCAGGAGGCTTCTGCCCGAATACCATCACTCGGTAATCACTTGGCCTGGCGATTCGACGGATGCGGCTGCATACCCGTTGACGCTAACTGAGTTGCGTCAGCTCTTCCCCAAAGATCGCCGTGTGCATTCATCAAGGCGCGATCGAGCGCATGACCCGATCGCTGTACCGTGATCTCAGCAAGCGCACCCCTGGTGTGCCTTAGTGCGTCGCAGTGGGTTTAAATTTGACGGGTGAGGCGGGTCTCTGTTGGGAAAGCTGTGCAGCGACTCGCTCCGCGTCCGCCAGTACCCGAAGCAAGTTACCGCCAGCCACTTTAGCGATGTCGGCATCGGACCAACCGCGGCGCATCAATTCTTGTAACAGTGCAGGAAAGCGGTCAACACCCTCAAGACCCACTGGCGTGTCTTCCATGCCGTCAAAGTCAGAACCGACGCCAATGTGATCCACGCCAGCAACTTTTTTAAGATGATCGAGGTGATCAGCCACCTGCGCCAGTGTAGTCACCGGTATGGGATGCGCCTGCTCCCAAGCCGTTAGGGCCGCTTTGGCGCGTTCCGGTTGACCGATATACAAGCCGTTGTAAGGGGGACTGTTATAGCGGGTCCTTTCAGCGGCATGGTCAGCTTCCCATTGATTGCGCTCAGCCGACACATAGGCGGTATAGAAGTTCACCATCACGATGCCATGATTGGACGCCAACAGAGCCAGCACATCGTCTGGCACATTCCGTGGATGATCGACGAGGCTACGCGCTGAGCTATGCGAGAACATGACAGGCGCTTCACTTGTCTTTAAGGCGGCTTTCATTGTTTCTGCTGATACATGACTGATGTCGACCAGCATGCCGATACGGTTCATTTCATGGACAAGGGTTTCTCCAAAAGGCGTTAAGCCCAAGAATTTAGGCGAATCGGTCGCGGAGTCCGCCCAGTCCGTGTTGGTTGTATGCGTCAGGGTCATGTACCGTGCGCCCGCATCGTACATCTGGCGCAATACCGCCAATGAGTCGTTGATCTGATGGCCGCCTTCAATGCCAATCAACGAAGCCACTTTGTGCTGGTGATGAATGCGGCGGATGTCCGACGCACTGTAAGCCATTTCTAAATCCTTAGGATAAGCCGCCGCCATACGCTTCACGATATCCACTTGCTCTAGCGTGACTTGCACCGCCTCGGCGCCTTGAATCGAGGTAGGGATCCACACGGACCAAAATTGCGCACCCACTTGGCCGCGGCGCAGCCGCGGGATATCGGTCATCAGATGCGGTGCCAGCGGATCCGGCTGGATGCTGTGATCGATCTCTAAGTGGGCGGCAACGACGTCGCTACCAAAAGCGACACGAATTCCCCAGGGGAGATCGTTGTGACCATCAATAAAAGGGGTATCTGCAAGTATTTTTTGCACTCGTGCAGCGCTGTCATCGGCATGCACTACCAAGCTTGTAAGTGCAATGGACAGTGTGAAAAAAACAGCGGGTATCAGCGATTTAAATAAGCGAGCAGAGATCATGTCAGGCTCCAAGGCAGTAGCGTCGAGTAAGATGTGTATATTAACGAAAGGCGCGGACAATGCCGAGCAGTCGATCAAACTGCGAGTCGCTCACGTCTAAATGAAACACCATCCGAATCAGCTGTTTGCCGACACTGGCGGCGCGTACCTGCTGTTCGCTTAGGTAGCTTAGGAAGTCCTCGGTACTGACGTGATCACTCAGTTTAAAAATAACAATATTGGTTTCAACCGGCAGGATGTCGACCACATAACTCATCGAGCGTAAGACGCGCTCCAAGGCAGTTGCTTTGTCATGGTCTTCCGTCAGACGAGTGAGGTGATTATCGAGCGCGTAGTGACCGGCTGCCGCCATAAAACCGGCTTGGCGCATACCGCCACCTAAGACCTTGCGAATGCGATGGGCACGTCGCATATGGTCGCGGGTGCCGAGTAGCAAGGAGCCGACCGGTGCGCCTAAGCCCTTCGAGAGGCAAATTGATATGGTGTCGAACAGTGGACCGACGACCTGTGGTGTCTGTTGATGAGCGGCCAATGCATTAAACAGGCGGGCGCCATCTAAATGCAGCGCCAAGCCGCGCTGCTGGGTTAAGACGCGGATGCGTTTGATGTCCTCTATGTCCCACGTCGCACCACCACCTTTGTTGACGGTATTTTCGATGGCGACTAAGCGCGTCTGGGGGAAGTGCGCATCGTTTGCATTATTGATGTTGTCAGCGACCTGATCGGCCGTAAATCGACCTCGATCGCCTGCCAACAAGCGCACAGAGGCGCCTGAGTTCATTGCGATGCCACCGCCTTCATAGAGGTAGATATGGGAGAGTTGATCACAGATCACCTCATCGCCAGGTTGGGTATGCAACTTAATCGCGATTTGATTGGTCATCGTGCCGGAGGGGCAAAAAAGAGCCGCCTCCATACCAAACAACGCGGCTGCTTTCTCCTGTAGCGCGTTGACAGTGGCGTCTTCTGCAAAGACATCATCACCGACAACGGCGGCCATCATGGCGGCGCGCATCGCCTCAGTGGGTCGTGTCACCGTGTCACTTCTGACGTCAATCATCTCTGTATGGGGCATGACGGTGGTTCGCTGTTAAGGGTTGGGAGAACCGCCCATGGCGCGCAGCAGACCCACGTGGGCCTGCAAGCGACGGCTCTGGACGTTAATGAGAGTGCTGTCGGTAGTCAGTGAGGTGCTCTCTGCAATGACGACATTCAAGTAGCTGACGGTACCGGCCCGGTATTGGTTTTCGGTCGCGATCAGCGTCTCCTTGGCAGCGCGCGCCGCACGATTAGCCGCCTCCTCTTCAATCGACAGGCCGTGCAAGGTCGCCAGTTGATCCTCAGCATCTTGCAGTGCACCCAGGACCGCCTGACGGTAGGTGGCAACCGCTTGACGATACCCCGCCTTAGCTGTGTCTAGACGCAATGTGCGCGTGCCTTGGTCAAACAGAGAGTAAGCGACGGAGGGGCCAAAGCTCCATACTTTGTTGGGCAGACTGGCGAGATTATGAAAACTGTTGGATTGGTAGCCGGTGGTGCCGGTGATGCTGACCGCGGGGAAGTAGGCGGATTGGGCAACGCCAATGGCGGCATTGGCAGCAGCGACACGGCGCTCCGCGGCCGCGACATCGGGACGTCGCTCAAGCAAGGTCGCAGGAAGTACGTTGGGAAGGCCCGGTAGGGCTGGCAAGGCAGGGTCTTTCGCCAGCGAAAAATTCTCCGGCGCTTGCCCAGTGAGTACCGCAATTGCATGCTCTAAAATGGGTCGTTGTACTCCAAGCTCCGCTTGCTGCACCTGTGTTGAGGCTAGCTGGCTTTCTGCTTGCGTGACGTCAGTGCGCTGCGACACGCCAGCGGCGTAGCGGTTTCTAGTGATCGTCAGTGAGCGTTCATATGCACTGATGGTACGTTGCAGGAGATCTTGCTGCGCATCAATGGCTCGTAGTTGCATGTACGCTTGCGCTAGGTTTGCAGTGACAGAGAGTTGTGCTGCGAGCAAGTCTTTGGCGCTTCCCTCGGCTAAGCGGTTGGTTTGCTGCAGGCCGCGGCGTAGCTGACCCCAGAAGTCGAGTTCCCAGCCGGCGCTGCCGCTGACCTTATCCGTGGTCGAGGTGGCAATCGTTTGTGGACCACCGCCGGATGAATTAGACAGCGATAGATTTTCAGTGGAGCCTGCGGAAAAGGTAAGGCTTGGCAGCAGCGCCCAGTGGGCAGCCTGAACGGTGGCGGCAGCAGCGCCATACTGGGCCTCGGCGATGCGGATCGTTTGGTTAGCCTGAATCGCTTTTTCTTCTAAGTCATTGAGTGTTGCATCGCCGTAAATTTGCCACCAAGGACCCTTAGGCTCTGTATCCAAAGGCTTCGCCGGCTGCCAGACTTCCTTAAAGGCGTCTGGGCGTGGGATGTCCACCGGCTTATAGTTCGGACCAATCGCGCAACTCGCCAGTAGGCACGAGACGATAGGTAGCAGGATTAAGCGATAGGAGTTCACAGAGGCTCCAGCAGGGTCGAGTGAGGCCGCATCAGTCGACGGTTGCCCCAGCGATGCCGCAACCGATCAAGGTATAAGTAGATCACAGGTGTTGTATATAGCGTCAGTAATTGACTGAGGGCCAGTCCGCCTACAATCGCGATGCCCAAGGGCTGACGAAGCTCCGCCCCATCACCATGACCCAAAGCCAAAGGCAGCGCGCCCGCTAGAGCGGCCATGGTGGTCATCAGAATGGGTCTAAAGCGTTGCGTGCAGGCCGTCAAAATAGCCTCTTTAGGATCGAGCCCACGCTCGCGCTCTAACGCGAGGGCCACGTCAATCATCATGATGGCATTCTTTTTGACGATACCGATCAATAGAATCACACCAATCAATGCGATGAGTGTGAAATCGACCTTAAGCGCGAGTAAGGCCAATAAGGCGCCAACGCCCGCCGATGGCAGCGTCGATAAAATCGTGATCGGCAGCAATCGACTTTCGTACAAAATACCCAACACAATATACATGGCGACGATCGCAGCCAGTATGAGGTAGGGCTGAGCATCATTGGCGCCTTGAAATAACTTCGCGGTGCCTTGGTAGCTGCCGCGAACGCTCGTGGGGATGCCCAGTTTTGCGAAGGTGCGATCAATGGCATTGGTCGCCTGTGACATCGACACGCCTGGCGGCAGATTATAGGAGATCGTGGTCGCTGCGAATTGCCCCTGATGATTGACCGCCAAGGCGGTGTTGGTGGCGCTAAATTGGGCGATCGCTGATAAGGGCACCTGAGCGCCATTCGCTCCCGTCAAATAGACACTATTGAGTGAGCTTGGGTCGGTTAAAAAGCGCGGGTTAGCTTCCATGACGACATAGTATTGATTGAGTGCATTGTAAATAGTCGACACGGGGCGTTGGCCGAACCAGTCATACAGCACAGAGTCCACAGCACTCATGCTAATGCCTAGACGCGTCGCTGCGTCTCGATCGACCGTGACCAATGTATCGACACCCTTGTCCTGCTGATCGCTATTGATGTCAGCGAGCTCTGGCAGCTCCATGAGTGCATTTTTAAGACGAGGCGCCCACAGCTTCAGCTGCTCAAGACTATCGGCTTGTACAGTGTATTGAAACTGAGCATTCGCCGGTCTACCGCCTGCCCGGATGTCTTGCGCAGACTGTAAAAATAAAGACGCCCCGGGCTCATGCATGAGCGGCTTCCGCAGCCGATTGATGACATCGTCCGCCGAGACACCTGGACGGGCAGCCACCGGTTTCAAAATCGCAAACACAAAGCCTGTGTTTTTTTGGCCGCCGCCGGTGAAAGCCACCACGTTCTCAATGGCTTTGTCTTGCTGGATGATGCTCACAAAGCGCTTAATTTTGTCATTCATGGCAGTAAATGACAGGCTTTGATCTCCCTGAATGCCACCAATAAGGCGGCCAGTGTCTTGTTGCGGCAGAAAGCCCTTGGGAATAAATATATAGAGCGCAATGTTCAAAATGATCGTCAGTAATAAACCAATCGATACGAATCGACCATGATCGAGAGCCCACTCGAGGCTTGAACGATAACTTAACTTGACGCTTTCAAACCAACGCGAAGCAACGCTGGCAAATGCCCCCTTTTTAATATCAAGCGATGGGCGCAGTAAGCGTGACGCAAGCATGGGGGTCGCGGTTAGTGAAATCACGAGCGACACCAAGATGGCGGTCGCTAGAGTGACCGCGAATTCTCTGAATAAACGTCCGATCAGTCCTTGCATAAAGAGAATCGGAATAAACACGGCAATTAACGACAAACTCATGGCCAAGACGGTGAAGCCCACTTCGCGCGCACCTCGTAAGGCGGCTTTAAAGGGCGTCATGCCTTCGTCTACATGTCGCATGATGTTTTCAAGGACAACCACCGCATCATCGACCACAAATCCGGTGGCCACTGTCAGGGCCATCAGCGACAAGATGTCTATGCTGTAACCGCACAGATACATCGCCGCACATGTCCCTAGCAAAGACACTGGGACGACGACAATAGAGACGGCGGCTGCACGCCAGTCGCCCAAGAAAAAGAAAGTCACGAAGACCACCAACAAAATCGCGATAATCAGCGTTCTCTCTACCTCACGAAGAGAAGCCAGTATGGTGGGTGTGCGATCTAAAACGACATCCAGTTGAATGGTGGCTGGTACCACCGAACGTAGCTGAGGCAATAGAGCGCGTATCCTTGCGACCGTCTCCACGACGTTCGCATTCGGCTGTCGATTGAGAATCAGAATGACGGCCGGCTTGCCATTGGCTAATCCGCTGTTGCGGACATCCTGCACAGAGTCGGTGACCTGAGCGACGTCCATCAGTCTGACGGCCGCACCATTTTGCCACGACACCACAGTTGGCAAGTACTCTGCCGCTGTGCGTGCTTGATCGTTGGCCAGTAACTGCCAATGGTGGTTGCTGTCTTCGATGGCGCCTTTGGGCCGATCCACGTTCATGCTAGCGATCGCAGTACGCACCTGCTCTGGACTTAGGTGGTTGCTGGCGAGTTTTAATGGGTCTAGTTCGACACGTACCGCCGGTAGTGAACCACCCCCGACGGTGACTTGCCCGACGCCTTGTACTTGCGCCAGTTTTTGCGAGACGACTGTGGAGGCCACATCGTAGATCTCGGCCATCGAGTGTGTGGAAGAGGTCATCGAAATGATCATGATCGGGGCATCGGCCGGATTGACCTTGCGCCAGATAGGGCTACTCGGCAGTGCCGTGGGTAGTAGTGCGCGTGCGCCGTTAATGGCTGCTTGGACATCGCGTGCGGCGCCATCGATGTCCCGACTCAGATCGAACTGCAGCGTGATGCGCGTTTGACCAAGTGAGCTTGAGGAGGTTAACTCATCGACGCCCGCAATTTGTCCGAGTGAGCGCTCAAGTGGCGTGGCCACAGTGGCCGCCATCGTTTCAGGGCTCGCCCCTGGCAGTGAGGCCTGTACCGAGATCACGGGAAAATCAATCTGCGGGAGTGCCGCCACCGGCAGGCCTAGAAACGCGATCCAACCGGCTAAGGCAATACCAATGGTCAGTAGAGAGGTGGCGACCGGTCGCTCTATAAAAGGGCGAGAGATGCCGCGGGCATCTGCCTGTTGTGCTGTTAGCTCAAAGGGATCGCTCTCTGAGGGTTCGCTCATAAGGCCGCTGTGTCTGGCGACACATCCCTCGCGTTGGCTAAGCGGCGTGAGAGCTGGTCAAATGCCAAATAGATAACGGGTGTGGTAAATAAGGTCAGCACTTGACTGACCAACAGTCCACCGACCATCGTGATACCCAGAGGATGGCGAAGCTCAGACCCGACACCGGCGCCTAGCATTAACGGTAAAGCGCCCGCTAAGGCGGCGACCGTGGTCATTAAAATTGGGCGTAGACGCAACAAACAGGCTTGATAGATGGCTTCCTCTGGGGATTTTCCTTGCTCACGCTCCGCCGCGAGGGCAAAGTCGATCATCATGATGGCATTTTTCTTCACGATGCCGATCAGTAGCACGATGCCGATAATCGCGATGATGCCTAATTGATTGCCACTGAGCTGCAGCGCCAACAGCGCACCGATCCCAGCGGATGGTAAGGTCGACAGAATCGTGATTGGATGGATGTAACTTTCATACAGTACGCCCAGTACGATATACATCGTGACAATCGCGGCGATCAGTAACCACACCGTACTCGATAGCGAGCCTTCAAATGCCAAGGCAGCGCCTTGGAAGCTGGTCGCGATACTCGCTGGCATGCCAAGTGCGGCTTCTGCGGCTCTAATATCTTTGACGGCTGCTTCGAGTGAGGAGCCTGCCGCCACGTTGAAAGAGAGGGTGGTGGCCGGGAACTGCCCAAGGTGGTTAATGGCGAGTGAGGTGGTCTTTTCCTCAAAATGCGCGACACTGCTTAGGGGTATCGGGCCTCGCGTTCCTGCGACATACAACTTGTTAAGACTTAAAGGTCCATCGGCGTCAGCCGGGCGTGCCTCTAAAACGACTCGGTAAGTATTGGCTTGCGTAAAAATGGTTGAGATCAGTCGCTGCCCATAGGCATCGTACAGTGCATTATCGATGGCGGCCGCTGTGACGCCGAGTCGACGGGCACTTGCTCTGTCAATGTTGATGAATAGTTGAAGTCCCTGATCTTGTAAGTCACTGGCGACATCGGTAACGGCCGCTTTGGACTTTAATTCGGTCACCAGTTTGCCCACCCATACAGAGAGCTCCGCGCTAGAAGGGTCTTCCAAGGTGAATTGGTACTGAGTCCGTGATACGCGATCCTCAATCGTCAAATCTTGGACTGGCTGTAGATAGAGCGTGATACCTGGCACCTGAGCGGCTCGCGCTTGGATGGTTCGCATTAAGGTAGGTAGATCAGTTTCTCGTTGGCTATGTGCCTTGAGTTGTATCTGCATGCGTCCACTGTTCAACGTGGCATTCACCCCATCAACGCCGATGAAGGACGCAATGCTCTCCACGGCAGGATCCTGCAGGAGTGCGTCCGCAAGGGCGCGCTGACGGTCGCTCATGGCAGCAAATGAGATGGACTGCGGCGCCTCGGTGATGCCTTGCAATGCACCGGTGTCTTGCAGTGGGAAGAAGCCTTTGGGGATGACGATATAGAGCAAGATCGTCAGTAAAAGACTGCCGACAGCGACGATCAGCGTCGCGCGGCGATGTCGCAAGACCACTTGCAGCTGTCGCCCATACGCTGCCGTCAGTCGATCAAAGGCTTGGCCTAGGCGTCTCAGCCACGGGGCTTCTGTACTCGAATCATGTGTTTTAAGAAGCCTGGCGCACATCATTGGCGTCAGCGTCAGGGAGACAATCGCGGAGATGACGATAGACACCGCTAAGGTGATAGCGAACTCGCGAAACAACCGCCCGACCACTTCGCGCATAAACAGCAAGGGAATCAATACGGCGATTAACGATACGGTCAGAGAAATAATCGTAAAAGCGATTTGCTTGGCGCCACGCAAAGCCGCTTCAAGTGGGGCTACCCCTTCCTCTATGTAGCGAGTGATGTTTTCAATCATGACGATGGCATCGTCCACCACGAAGCCTGTGGCAATGGTGAGCGCCATGATGGTGAGATTATTGATGGAGAAGCCGGCTAGGAACATGACGCCAAAGGTGCCGATCAGTGATACGGGCACCACAATGCTTGGGATGATGGTGGCGCGTAGATTGCGCAGGAACAAGAAGATGACAAGCACCACCAAGGCCACAGACAGCGCCAGCTCAAACTGCACGTCGTGAACCGAGGAGCGGATGGTAGTGGTGCGATCAGACAGTACGGTCAGTTGCAAAGCGCCTGGAAAGCTTGCGCGCAACTTGGGCAGAAGAGCATTAATACGGTCGACTGTGGTAATGACGTTGCTGCCGGGCTGTCTTTGTACATTGACGATCACAGCAGGCACCGTCTTGCCATCGCGACTGGCCCAGGCTGCTAAGCGACTATTCTCGGCGCCATCAATAATTGAGGCGACATCGGTCAGGCGAATCGGTGCGCCATTTTTGAACGCCAGAATGATTGAACTGTAATCCTTTGCGGATTTGAGCTGATCGTTGGCGTCGATCGTGGAGGCGACGGTTGCGCCATCAAAACTGCCTTTGGCTTGGTTGACGTTTTGCGTGCCGATGACACTGCGTACATCTTCAACCGTTAGTCCTGCTGCCGCCAACGCCATCGGATCGATTTGCACACGCACCGCCGGCCGCTGACCGCCGGCAATGGTGACTAGGCCTACGCCTGTGACTTCGGATAGCTTGGGGGCTAGGCGGGTATCAACGAAGTCCTCTATGGTGGGCAGTGGCAAGGTATCCGAAGTAATACTGAGCGTGACGATGGGTGCATCGGCCGGGTTTACCTTGGCGTAGGTAGGGGGCATCGGCAGATCGTTCGGCAAGAAGGTTGCCGCCGCATTGATGGCCGCTTGCACTTCTTGCTCGGCCACATCGAGCGTGCTCTCGAGTGAGAAGCGTAAGGTAATGACTGATGCGCCGCCGGAGCTAGTCGATGACATCTGCACAAGCGCCGGGATCTGACCGAATTGTCGTTCAAGCGGCGCTGTGATGGCCGAGGTAACGACATCCGGACTGGCACCTGGGTAGAGGGTCGTGATTGCAATGGTGGGGTAGTCGACCTGTGGCAGCGCTGAGACGGGTAGCGCGATATAAGCCATCACGCCTGCCAGCACGATCGCAACCATCACTAAAGAGGTCGCGATCGGGCGCAGAATAAATAACCGCGATGGGTTCACTCAGTTGCTCGCAGGCTCACGACGGTGCCCACTGGATGGGTCAGCGGGTTTGCCGCCCGAACTGCCTTTACCGCCGCCTTTGCCTTTACTGCCGGCAGGGGCATCGACTGCGATATCCACGCGGGCGCCGTCGCGTAGCTTATCCGTGCCATTGGTGACGATACGATCACCCGCATGTAGGCCGTCGATAACCGCTGCGACGTCGTTGCGGCTTACGCCCAGTTTGATGACTTTTAAAGAGACGCTCGAATCATCGTTGACTCGATATACAAAAGTGCCTGGGGTACCGCGTTGCACAGCAGAGGTCGCAATCAGTACTTGTTTGTTAAGTGTCTCGAGCGTTAAGCGCACATTGACAAATTGATTCGGAAATAAGGCGCCGTCTGCATTATCAAAAATCGCCTTTAGCTTGACGGTGCTGGTTGTGGTATCCACTTGATTGTCGGTGCCGTCTAGGTGGCCCGTGGCTAAAATAGTCTTACCGTCACGATCATAGGCTTCGGCTTTGAGTGTAGTGCCACTACGCCAGAGGTGATCAATCGCTGGGATGCGATCGGCAGGCACCGCAAACACCACGAAAATAGGCTTGGTTTCGGTCACATAGACGATGCCTGTCGTATCTGAGGCATGCACTATATTGCCAACATCCACTTGCCTTAAGCCTACCCGCCCGGCAATGGGCGCTGTGATGTGAGTGAATTCAACATTGAGCCGTGCTGCGCTTTCTGTGCCGCGATCCGATTTGACCATTCCCTCGCATTGGTGCACGAGAGCGGCTTGATCTTCAACTTGTTGGCCGGCGATGGAGTCTTGCGTCAGCAGCGTCTGGTAACGATTGAGATCGTTCTTAGCACTGGTGAGTAACGCCTGATCCTTGGCTAACTGGCCCTGCGCTTGTTCAAGTGCCGCTTGGTAGGGTCTTGGGTCGATTTCAGCGAGTAGAGCGCCCGCTTTGACATCGCGGCCTTCCGCAAAGTGAAGTTTGATTAGAGGGCCATCGACGCGGGTTCGCACCAACGCGGTATTGCGAGCGGTGACTGTCCCTAGGGCATCGATGACCACATCGATGTTGCCTAGGTGGGCTGTGTCGATGCGCACCGATACCGGCGGTCCACCGCCGTGCCCAAAGCCGCCGGGGCCGCCTCCTGCGCTTGCGGCATTCTTCCAGCGCGTCTGGTAGATGGTGATGCCGAGTGCCAGTAGAGCGATCAGGACACCTACGATTAGTTTGGATCGTCTCATCACGCGCGAACACTCCTGCATCGGTCATCGGCTAGGGGGCTTAATTTCTAAGTATCCCATAGCGTTGCCGGTGATTGGCCGCATAACGGAGGCGGTTTGTTTGGGCGCCGGCGGGTCGTTACCGACCTAGATTTCACATAGTTGATAAAATTCGACAAAATCAGCGAAAAGTGTCTAATTACTGTAAAAAAATCCACTAAATTCAGATTTTCTGAGCAACGACAGCATGATCGGTATGACAATAAGAATTCTTAATGGTGAAAAAGCTTCAATTGGAGTCCACTAGAGACTGTTGGCAAGCTTAAATTTAAGTTTCAAAGGGTTCGTTCGTTGCCGGGTCCGCAGGATGAGTCTTTTTAAGTGTAAGGAGTGCGTGATGCTGAACTACCGTCGAGTACTGTCTGTCGTGGTACTGAGTGGCCTGTGGTCCCTCACGGGTCAGGCGGCCGCACCTGATACCTCCATCCCTCTGACAGCGCCAGTTGATCGGCCCCACTGTGATCCTGGTGCACCCTGTGGTGGCAGCGCTCGTGAGCATGCCGATGGACACCCTGATCATCCGTGTGCGTGGCACAAGGATATGCCAAGTCATCACGAGCATGCGCACGCAGGTCGCCCGCCAGATAGCCGACCGCCGGGTCCACCGCCGGGTGCGATGATGGGCGGTCCGCCGCCAGGCCCTATGATGGCGATCATGGGTGCGCTGTGCGCGCTCGATTTGACGGAAGCCCAGCAGGCACAACTCAAAACCATTCATGAGCAAACGCACAGCAAAATGAGGGAGCTGATGGAGAGTGATCAGCACCTTGAGGCGCAGTTCACGACCACCCTGCCTGGTGATCCAGGCTATGCCGATTTAATGGAAACCGTTAAACGTCATGCGAGTTCGATGATTCAGCTGCACAGTGATGCGATGGTGCAGATCTATCAATCCGTATTGACTGACGCGCAGCGCACTCAGGTGGCGCATGTGTTGGCGACTCGGAAACAGGGCTCAGAGTCTGATCACGCCAGTCCGCATAGGGACCACCATCCTAAATAATGCGACGCCATGCGCGTGGTGAACTCTGTGTGTATAGATGGTACGGCGGGGGCCGGAGCAGTATGAAAAAACAGTGTGTTGTGATGGCGGCTGCGGCGCTAGTGGCTAGTCTACTGCTGCCGGTCATCGGTATCGCAGGGCCAGGTAATAGGCCGCCGCCCCATCTGGACAATGCCTATGGGCACAATCATCCGTATCCTGCGCGCGGCATTCCAGTGGCTCATCCGCCGATGGGTGCGCACAGCACCCATTTTCAGGGGCAGCGCTACTGGTTCGCAGGTGGTGTGTGGTACGGAGGCTACCGTGGTGGCTATCGAGTCGTTGGAGCGCCGTATGGCTCCTATGTGCCGTGGTTGCCCGTGTACACGACGGTGGTGATGCTCGGTGGCACGCAGTACTACTATGCCAATGAAACCTATTATCTTTATCACAGTGACCTGAATCAGTATGAGGTGGTGGCCTCGCCCGGTGCGGTGGCTACCACGTCATCCACCGAAGCCCCCCAACCGGTGGGCGACAATATCTTCGTGTATCCGAAGAACGGTCAGTCAGCAGATGTGCAGGCACGTGACCGCTACGAGTGTCATCGTTGGGCGGCTGATCAAACGGGCTTTGATCCTACGCGCAGTGAGGGTAACCAAGGAAGGCGCACAGATTACCTTAGGGCGCAGCAGGCTTGTCTAGAAGGACGCGGCTACACCGTCAAGTGAGTGGTGTTGATTGCGTACCGCGAACTGGCCCACCGTGCTTAAGCAGAGGCGGTTATCGTTGTGCCTGATCGCGTGCGTGAGCGACGGGCCCACCAGACCCAGATCAGGATCAGTGGTAAGTCAAACAACGCACTCAGCGCTTCGATGGCGGGCACCCCTTTGAAACCGAAGGCATCAGCGGCGCGCCCCTCAAGCCAGGTCATGTAGGCGATGGGCACATAGGATAGGGCGCTTAAGATGGAATAGCGCAAGCTGCCGCTGCGACCAGCGACACCGACCATGTCGAGGACTAAGTCCATCGACAAAGTAGAGGTCAGTCCAATGGTGAATAAATACGCAACGGTACCGATGACATAGGTGGTCGCCGTGGGGGGTGCGAACACGAGAAAGGCCGCCGGTAGTGCATTCAGTGCACCCGCGAGTGCATACGCAATACGCCTGTCAAAGCGTGGAACCCAACCGCCAATCAAGCAGCCAACCGCCATCAGTGCACCGCCACCGATGCCATTGATCCAAACCACTGACGTGCCCGCCACGTGATAATCAGGAGAAATCGCCGGTAGCAAGCCAATGAGCGCACCAGCGCCGGGTGGTGCTAACAACAACAGTAAGCCAAAGAAGTTTCGTGGCAGTAGGCAGGTCGCACGTAGTTCATGCCCGATCTCACGCAGGTGCAAGCGAAAGCCAGGTGTGGGTGCGCGTGCCGGCTCCTGAAGACCAATGAGGGCTACCATCGGTAGCATCACCAAGACCAGTGTGATCAGTACCCAGGCGGAAGACGTGATATGCAAAGCAACATACAAGAGCATGCCAGGTCCGATGGCACCACCCCCTAAGTTGCTCGCCTGTGCCCATGCCGATGCGCGGGTACGTTGCTCTGGTGCGACGAGCGAGGCCATCAAGCCGCCGTAGGCTGATGAGATCAGCATGCAAAACAGCATGCCTATGAAAAAAATCCAGATCGACAGTTTTGGATCTCGTTCAAGCACCCAGCAACCGAGCGCGAGGGCGATGCCAGCGAGGCTGGTCGATAACGCATACCACGTGCGTCTTGGTAGCCAAAGATCGGCGAGCGGACTCCACAAAAAATAGAGGGTCGCCGGAATGCCTAAAAGCGCAATGGCATTTGCAACCTCACCAACGGATAGTCCAGCGCGTCGCAGCAGCAGCGATGCACCGCCGTTGGTGGTGAAGCCAATATAGACGGCATAGGGCAGCACAATCCACAAGAAACGACTTGGGCCAACGGGCCGGGTGATGGCATCGCCAGGCGTTCGATCACTTGGCGAGGCGGAGGAATGTGTGGGCACGGGGTGTCCTTAAGAGCGAGACTGCAAACTTAACAAAGCGCCATGAAAAAAGGCGGTCGCGAACCGGTCGCGACCGCCTTGGCGTGAGCCTAATAGATCATCCGCTTAGAATTTATAGCTGGCCTTCACGTAGTAATAGCCACCATTGATACCGAATGGCGAGAACAGCGTGTATTGGTTGGTACCGACGTTGTCACCGTAGTACGGGTTGTTTTCATGGGCTAACTGTGTGGCATTGATCAGTGGTGGGAACTTATTGAACAGGTTAAGCGCACCCATGGTCACGGTGAGCTTATCGTTCAATTTATAGCTCACATCCAGATTGGTGATCGGTGTTACGCCGATACGGTTCTGGAAATAATCGAGTTGGCCGGAGCAAATAAATAGGCCACCGCGTGGTACGCATTCTGGGTAAGGGCCACCATAGCCGTTATCACCGTCATCGCTTTCCCAGTCCCAAGACGGACCGTAAATTTTCTCAACCAAGTTAACTGACCAATTGCCGCGGGTATAGAGCGCGCCTAAATTCACCACGTATTTTGGATTGGCGGTGGTTAGGTTCGAGTACGCATTGGGATCGTACAGTTGATTGACCGGTGGATTGCCACCAGCGAGGGTCGCCGGTGTGGTGGCGTACTTGGTGACCGTGGTTTCACTGTAGTTGGCGCCAATCGACCAGTTGATCTTGCCAAAGTTATAGGTGACCGGGAAATCAAACACCAAATCAATACCACGGCTTTGTGTATCAATGCCATTGGCAAAGATATTGATACCCGTAAACGCCACCGTCGGATCCAGCTGGTTGCCACTGGCTAGGATGGCCTGTGTAACCAAAGGAGAGATCGGATTGCCGTCATAATCAGTTCCCACCAATGATCCGCTGCCTACGATGCGGTTGGTGAGGGTGATTTGATACGCATCCAAGGTGACACTCATGCCCGGTTGTGGGCGCCAAACGGCGCCTAAACTCAGACTGACTGAGTGCTCGGGCTTTAAGCCATCGCCTAAACCGAGCAGGCGACCACCGGGCGAGTTAGGGGCTAACTGCACATAGGCGGCGGTGGGGGATACGGTTGTCGAGGTGTAATTTTCCTCAGCCAGCGTCGGTGCTCTAAAGCCATTGCTTAAGGTGCCACGTATCGCAAACTCAGGCGAGAAATCATAACGACCTGTGAGTTTGCCTACGGTTGCATTGCCGAAATCGCTGTAGTGTTCAAAGCGAGCGGCTGCATCTAAGCGCAACTTATCGGTCGGTCTGCCTGCCAAATCGATGTAGACCGCCTCGTTGGTGCGGTCATGCGATCCCGCATCCTCGGGTGTAAAGCCGGCGTAACCGGAGGCACCACCATCTAACCAAGAGATGGGCACGCCAGCACCAATTGTGTAGGTCTCCCGGCGATACTCGCCGCCAAAGGCCACATTCAAAGGGCCTGCCCAGCCAATATCGATATCGCGGTTCACGTCAGCGGTGGTTGTCCACTGAGTTGCTTGTAAATACCCGTCGTAGAAATCAGTCGGGGTCGGCACGTTGTAGCGTGCAGAATAGCCAGTGTTCCAAGAGTGCAAGGTGGAGATAGAGACTTTATCGCCGCCAAAGCCGGTGCCGATGTCGTAATTCCACGTACCAACTGCGCCCTTGAAGCCCGCATTCAGCTGATAGTCATTCTCATTGCTGGCCTCTTGCGGCGTAAAGCCGAAAGGATAGGGGTAGATCGTGACGTCCGGGTTTTGTGGATCGATGTAATATGCTTTGTGCGGTAGCCGATAATTTTCGTAGGAGGCGGCGTCTTTGTGACCGTAACTGCCCACGAAATACAACTCACTACCGCCCTCGAAGTCGATACCCGCACTGAGCAGCATCGTTTTTTGCTTGACCGCACCATCGCCCGAGATGCGATTCAGATACGGATAACCAGGGGCATTGGGAATGTTCGCATCAATCGGATATTCCCAATAATCATTATGAACGACGCGTTCGTCGATGGCACCTACAAAGCTGTGACCGTGACCTCGGTACGCGCCCGTCAAATTAAAATAAGCGCCGGTGCTTGGTTCTAGGCCTACGTTGGCGCTGACGTCATTGGTTTTGCCGCCGCTGTTGCCATATTGGCCGTAGCTTGCATTCACGACGCCGCCCGATGAGTTCTTTTTCACGATGATGTTGACTACACCGGCAATGGCGTCGGTGCCGTACTGAGCGGCAGCGCCGTCGGTGAGCACCTCAATGTGATCAATGGCGTCCAATGGGATGAAGTTAAGATCGACGTTGGCACCACCTTGGAAGCTGGAGCCTGTATCGATGGCTATGTTGGCCGTGGTGTGACGGCGCTTACCGTTGACTAAAATTAAGACATGGTTAGGGCTTAAGCCGCGAAGCCGCGCCTGCAGCGTTTGTCCGGCCATATCAAAACCAAACGCTTGCAGATTTAAAGAAGGCACAATCTGCGCAAGTGTCGACATGAGATCAGGACTGCCGGAGGCAGCGCGCAGTGCCTCTGCGCTCAACAGTTGAACGGGGGCTGGGCTGTCTAAGACGGCCATGCCGCTTTGGCGCGTGCCGGTGACGATGATGTCGCCTAAGACGTCCGCACTCGGACCCGCCTTGTCGGCTAGGGCGTTGGCCGCCGTGAGGGCACTCAGGCCGGCGCTTAAGATCACAGTGATCATGGCGCGAATCGAGGTGCGCGTGACATTGTTCTGGCTCATCATGCTTCTCTCCCAAGAAGGTATCTGCCGCAAACGGTGCGGATATTTTGCTCACAGTCCTGCCCGTATTGCATGGCAGGCTATGGTCTATTAGTCGCCACTGTAGACAAGCGCCGTTTGATTGTCTAAGACCCGGCGCTTCTAGCCCAATACTCAAAGCAGGCAATATTGCCATTAAGTATAATAAAATCAATTATTTAAAGTGATATCGCCGGACCGTCACTCGGCTGATTTTATGACGTTGATCGCGCCCAATAGAGACGCCGGTTGGGCGTTTTGGCTTAGGCGCTTGTTTCGACGCTACGAATTCAAGTCGAGGTTTGCGAGCGGTGTGCGTGCGTCATCCCGATGATCGCCGCCCACGGTCGCTTGGGTGTGATGATCATCGGGCATGTTCAAAATAGCACTCACAAAACATCACTTACAAAACACCAATCAGTAGTGTGGCGGAATCTCAAACTGGGTGTCGGGGCTTGCGCTGCCACGATCGCCCGACTCCAGTCTTTCTAACAGTTCCCGAATCAAGGCTTCTTGGGCATCCATCCTCATCTGCTGTTGATATAGCGCTTGGGAGAGTTCATGTATCGCCTGGTCCAGATGGGCGATTTTGACTTCCAAATGTTCTACTGAGGGAGCCTGCGGCATGTGCGTTCCAAGGAATCCGGAGACTCCAGTATAGAGTCTTGGCTTGCTTTGCGATATCTCCGTGAAACCGCAGGTTGTCTGCGCAAATGAATGACGCAAGCCCTGCGGCATCGGTAAACTGGTAGCGCAGCTGTTTGATCACACTCAAACGTTTTATCCTAGGAGTAAGCAGTGTATCTGCCCGACTACTTTCGTGAGGATAGGCTCGACGTCTTACTCGCATTTATGCGTGCTCATCCGCTTGCGATGGTGGTGAGTATGCAAGCGGGTTGTCCGAGTGTAGATCATCTGCCTTTGCTCGTGGATACGAGTGTTCCGACATCGCTTAGGCTACGGGGTCATGTTGCGCGCGCCAATCCGCTGATGGCGCTGGTGCCGGATGCAGCTTCTGTTCTGGTGGTTTTTGGAGGCGCTGATCACTACATCACACCCGCTTGGTATGCACAGAAAGCGATTGATGGGCGGGTGGTGCCTACTTGGAATTATTCCACGGTCCATGTGCATGGCACCTTGCACTGGGTGACCGATGCGCTTGCGGTGCGCTCGTTAGTCACTGATCTGACGGATGAACATGAAAAGCATCGCGCTCAATCGTGGGCAGTCGCTGATGCGCCAGAGGATTATGTAGCATCCATGCTTAAAGCGATTGTTGGTTTTGAAATCAAGATCACTTCGATGGTGGGTAAGTTTAAAAATAGTCAGAATAAAAGTGAGGCAGACCGAGTGGGTATTGCGAAAGGTCTTAGTCAGTCAGGGCTTTCTGAGGTGGCTGTGGATGAGTTGTTAAAGCCGCGGCCCGCGTTTTGAATAAAGGTGAGTTTGTGACAACGGATGACGCAGAGCCATTACCGCCTATCCGTGTTCCACATGGCGAATTGCCAGCGGAGACGCTTGATAAGCTCATCGAATCCTTTGTCCTTCGCGAAGGAACTGACTATGGTGAGCGTGAAGTGACTTTGGACACTAAAGTGGCTCAGGTGCGCCGGCAGTTAGATCGCGGTGATATTGAAATTATGTTCGATCCCAATACCGAATCCGTCAATATTGTGGTGGCAAAAACAGGTCGTCGGGTGTTGTAAGTGACAGAAGCGATGCACCGACTAGCCGCTAATGTCCTGTTGCCCTTACACCCAAAGAAAGTACTTAACAGTAAGTGGACAGCGGTAAAACCACAGAGCAAAGAAAAACATTTTGTTGTGGTGTCGTTGGTAGAGCCTGACGTGACGGGTGCGCCTTTGGTCGCTGTGATTTTGGAGGCGGTGTACTCTAAAAGACAGCAAGAGGTGCCATGGCGTAGCCTACAAGATGCGACTCAATGGCGGCAGGGTTGGCGATGACCCTTTATATGACGGCGTGGAGATGGTGTATGCGGCAAGTGGCGGGATGTCTGATCTTATCTGCGGCCCTCATGAGCATCGCGCTGGCCAGTGGGCCAGGTGGCGGCATGAATAACGGTGGCATGAACAATAGCGGGATGAATAGCCGCTCGGAGAGGAGTACACCGAGTGATGACGCCTCTAGCCAAGACCTGAGTGCGAGCTATGAGTTAAAAGCGGTCACAGAGCGCTTCACCAAAACACCCAATGGTGGTGTGTTGCATGTA
>CAIYVA010000189.1 GCA_903929455.1 uncultured Pseudomonadota bacterium
CGTCTTGGTTTCCTTGATCCACTGACGTGCAAACTTGCCTGACTGAATTTCCGTGAGGATCTTCTTCATCTCGGCTTTGGTCGCCTTGGTCACGATGCGCGGACCACGCGTCAGATCGCCATACTTGGCGGTCTCAGAGATGAACTGGTGCATCTTGGTGATACCACCTTCGTGCAGCAGATCCACAATGAGTTTGAGCTCATGCAGACACTCGTAGTAAGCGGCTTCTGGCTTGTAGCCGGCTTCCACTAAGGTCTCATAGGCGCGCAACACCAACTCGGTGGTGCCACCGCACAGCACGACCTGCTCGCCGAACAGATCGGTGACGGTCTCTTCTTCAAAGGTGGTTTCCAACACGCCGCCACGGGTGCCGCCGATGCCGTGTGCATAGGCTAAGGCGACTTGCTTGGCGCGACGAGTGGCATTTTGGGCCACAGCGATCAGGCAGGGGACGCCACGACCTTGCTGGTACTGGCGACGCACCAGATCGCCTGGGCCTTTGGGTGCGATCAGCACCACATCCAGATCCTTGCGAGGCTTGATCTGCTTGAAGTGGATATTAAAGCCGTGCGCAAACAACAAAGCGGCGCCTTTCTCTAAGGTCTTCTCAATTTCCTTGTAGACAGCAGCCTGCGTCAGATCAGGGGTCAGCAACGCAACCAACTTGGCGCCGATCACCGCTTTGGCGGGTTCCGCTACTTTCAAGCCATCTTTCTGTGCTTTCTTCCAACTGGGTCCAGCGCGACGTACGCCGACCACGACGTTGTAGCCACTGTCTTTCAGGTTAAGCGCATGCGCTCGCCCTTGGCTGCCATAACCAATAATGGCGATGGTGGCGCCACGAAGCGCTTTTTGATCAACATCTTTCGCTGCATAAATCCGCATGAGCTGTCTCCGAGTTCAAATTTTTAAATAGTGAAATGGCCGAAAAAAAACCCCGCCTCGGCGTGACCGGTGCGGGGTTCCTGATCTTTCTGGTCGACCTATGGTCAGCCGAGGAGCCCGCACCTGTGAGGGGATGGAAGGAGGCCCAGCAGCAGCGCCTTAGGGCGTGCGACTGACGTCGGATCGACGAGGAAGGCCAGATTTTTGCGGGTAACCATAGGGTCTTACTTCAAATAACGGTGCGATGTCATCATACGCGCCTAAGCCTTGTCAACGCTTGGATTCGCTTAAGTTATTCTAGGCGGCTCGATTTATCAGGAATGAGCGGCCATGGATCCATGGATTGGCGATGCGACAGCGTTGAGCACCCCCCTCTGGTGGGTCCCGGAAGGGGCCTTTGAGGCGTGGCTTGGCGGTCTCCCGAAGGATCGCGCTACCCTGGCCCGCGCCTGGGCCAAGGCGCATGATTTTATCGGTCAAAGTGGGCGGGTGCTGGTGTTGCCGGAGTCCACGGGTACCGTTTGGGGGGTCGCTTTGGGCTTAGGCCGTGGAGCGCCCGAGTTGCTGAAAGCCGCTGATATCGCGGCATTGGTTGAGCGGCTGCCGCAAGGCCAGTATGCGCTGGCCACACCGTTGATACCGGCGGCGGCGACTGAGATGGCCTTGGGGTGGGCGATCGGCCAATACCGCTTTGATCGCTATCGTTCCGTCAAAAAACCAGTCTGTCCCGCCAAACTGATCCTGCCTGAGGGGGCGGATCTTGCCCTGGTGCGTCGCTCTGTGGCGGCGGATGCGCTGGCCCGTGATCTGATTAACACACCCGCCTGTGATTTAGGGCCGGCTGAGCTCGCAGCGGCGGTGGATGCGGTGGGTATGCGCTATGGGGCGCGTGTGACCCACGTGGTGGGCGATGAGTTGTTAGCCCACGGTTTTCCGCTCATTCACGCCGTCGGTCGTGCCGCGAGTGCGGCACCGCGCTTGGTGGATATGCGCTATGGCCAACACGGACCGCGGGTGACGATCGTGGGCAAGGGTGTGTGCTTCGATACCGGTGGTCTTGATTTAAAGCCATCGTCGGCGATGGGCTTGATGAAAAAAGACATGGGCGGTGCCGCCTGTGCGCTAGGCCTTGCGCAGTGGCTGATGGAGGCACAATTGCCGATTCAACTGCGCCTGTTAATTCCAGCGGTTGAGAATAGCGTGGCTGGCAATGCCTACCGCCCCGGGGATGTGTTGCGCTCGCGACAGGGTCTGACCGTAGAGATCACCAACACCGATGCCGAGGGGCGTCTGGTATTGGCGGATGCGTTGACCTTGGCAGCGGAGGAGGCGCCCGATGTGCTGATTGATTTGGCCACCCTCACAGGCGCCGCGCGGGTGGCGCTAGGACAGGAATTACCGGCGCTTTACGCGAGTAATGATGCGCTGACGGCCGATCTCATGAGGGCCTCGCGTGCCACCGCCGATCCGATGTGGCCGATGCCGTTGTGGGCGCCTTATGCCGATGATCTGTCGTCCAAGATCGCTGATTTAACCAATGCCTCGACGCAGAGTTTCGCCGGATCCATTGTGGCTGCGCTGTTTTTACGCCGCTTTGTGCCGGAGGCGATCGCTTGGGTCCACATCGATTTGTATGCATGGAATGGCCGTGAGCGACCGGGACGTCCGGTGGGTGGCGAGGCGCAGACCATCCGAGCGTTGGCTGCGTGGTTGAGTGCGCGCTATCCGCGTACGTGACGCGCGAAGGACTGGATTCAAAGGGCGCTGCGTTGCACACTGCGCGGGTGCGCCGACCGATGACGTGATGTGTTTTTAGTCGAATCGTTTTTAATCAAAGTGATGTTATGACCCGCAAAAAGACCCAAGACCCCAGAGCCTATTCCCGCCTTGTGATGGAGGGCACTACGCAGTCCCCGTCGCGCGCCATGCTAAGAGCCGTGGGTTACGGCGATAAAGATTTCGACAAGGTGTCGATTGGCATTGCCACCACCTGGTCCAACATCACCCCGTGCAATGTGCACTTAGATGGCTTGGCGACGGTGGCTGCGGCGGGTGCTGATCAAGCCGGTGCCAAAAGCCGTATTTTCAACACGATTACGGTGTCAGATGGCATTTCAATGGGTACGCCAGGCATGCGTTTCTCGTTGGTGTCGCGTGAGGTGATTGCCGATTCGATTGAAACCGTGAGCGGTGCGCAGGGCTTTGATGGCTTAGTCGCCATCGGTGGCTGCGATAAAAACATGCCCGGTTGCATGATGGCGATTGCCCGTCTTAATCGGCCCGCGGTGTTTGTCTATGGCGGCACCATCCAACCGGGTGCTCATCACCGCGACATCGTCTCGGTGTTTGAGGCGGTCGGTAGTTTTTCCAGTGGCGCTACCAGTGCCGCTCAGTTGCGTGAGGTCGAGAAGACCGCGATCCCCGGTGCAGGGAGCTGTGGCGGCATGTACACCGCCAACACCATGGCCTCGGCGATTGAGGCGCTGGGGATGAGCTTGCCTAATAGCTCCGCGCAAGAAGCGGTGTCACGCACCAAGCTTGCGGACTGTAAGCGCGCCGGTGAGGCGGTGGTGCGCTTGGTCAAGGCGGGGATTCGACCCTCCGATATTTTGACGCGCAAGGCCTTTGAAAATGCGATTACGGTCGTGATTGCCTTAGGGGGCTCGACCAATGCGGTGCTGCATCTAG
>CAIYVA010000190.1 GCA_903929455.1 uncultured Pseudomonadota bacterium
AGCCCCGCGCGGCCGCCTGACCTAGGATTTGCGCCAACTGGTTGGCCACCAGCACAGCGGATAGCACGCCAGTGACCGCCAGCCACGACCACAGCACCTCGCGCAGAACATAGCGGTCGATAATCGTCAAAGCCGCCCCCAATGACCTATTTTTAACCCCCTATTCGCACGGATGGGGGGCCCCTTGCAGTACACTCTCACCCTCAAGGGCGGGACAGGGAATCGCTGTACCGCCATGATCGTCAACCCGACTAATTGTCGCACAGAAGAGCGGCGCCTATCCCCTCTCCGGAGATGGCCTGCGCTCCCCGCGCGATGGAGAGCTTGCATGGATTTTGCGACCGAATTACTCAGCAGCCGCCGACTCCGTACCGAGTGCGCTGTCATTGGTGTGTACGAGCACAGCCCGCTCACTGGCGTGGCCGCCACCCTTGATGGGGCCCTCGACGGGCGGCTAAGCCGGATCGTCAAACACGGTGACTTTAGTGGTCGCCTAGGCGATACCCTGCTACTGCCCGACTTGGGCGGTCCCATTGAGCGCGCGCTGCTGGTCGGCATGGGCGCCCGAAAGTCAGGCTCAAGCCGGCATTACCGACGCGCTTTACAGGCGGCGGCTCAAGCCCTTCTCAAGTGTGGCGCCACCGAAGCACTGATGACGCTTGCCTGCGATGCGTATGGCGACATTGATCCCTACTACCGCGCACGCTATGCAGCCGAAACACTGCTGCAGTCTCACTATCGAATCCCTAGCCTGAAGTCAGGTCGCAAGCCCAAAGCACCGACACTCACCGGCGTGCGCGTGTTGGCCGCCACACAGACCGACCTCACGTCGATGAAACGCGGCCTACTGCACGGCGTTGGCATCGCCGCAGGCGCCGCTTTAAGCAAGGATCTCGCCAACCTACCGGCCAACGTCTGTACACCCACCTACTTAGGCCAAGTCGCCAAAGGCTTAGCCAAAGAGCACCGCCGTATCAGCACACGCGTGCTTGCCGAACCCGAACTAAAGCGCCTGAAGATGGGCTCATTTTTGTCAGTCACACGCGGCAGCGCAGAGCCCGCCCGCCTCATCGTGGTCGAGTACCGCGGCGGCAAAGCAGGCGCCGCACCGATCGCCTTGGTGGGCAAAGGCGTCACCTTTGATACCGGTGGCATCTCCCTTAAAGACCCAGGCGCCATGGATGAGATGAAGTTCGATATGACCGGGGCGGCCTCAGTCTTAGGGACCTTAAAGGCACTCGCGGTGGTGGATGCACCCATTAACGCCGTGGCGATTATTCCTGCCTGCGAAAACATGCCGAGCGGACGCGCCACCAAGCCAGGCGACATCGTGACCTCCATGGCGGGGCTCACCATTGAAGTACTGAATACCGACGCCGAAGGCCGACTCATTCTGTGCGATGCCTTGACCTACAGCCGTCGCTTTAAACCCGCAGTGGTCATTGACGTCGCCACACTCACCGGCGCCTGCGTGATCGCGCTTGGCGCACACCTATCGGGATTGATGAGCAATGACGATGCCTTAGCCAATGATCTGTTAGCCGCCGGTCAACGAGCAGCTGATCCTTGCTGGCGCATGCCCTTAGGCGAGGAGTATCAAGAACAGCTCAAGAGTAATTTTGCTGATCTTGCCAATATCGGCGGACGTGAGGCAGGGGCGGTCACAGCAGCCTGCTTCCTGTGGAAATTCGTGGACGGCATGAAGTGGGCGCATCTTGATATTGCCGGTAGTGCCTGGCTGGGCGGCGCCAACAAAGGCAGCACCGGACGTCCCGTCGCCTTACTGGTCGACTACCTGCTCGCGCGCGCCTAATGGCCTTGAAAGTTGACTTCTACGTGCTCGACGGAGCGGACGCTCAGCATCGACTGACCTATGCCTGTCGACTGATCGAAAAAGCGGTCGCGCAAGGCCTGACCGTGTGCGTGTGCCTGCCCTCCGCTGCAGAGGTGAGTGCCTTTGACACGTTGCTGTGGTCGTTTTCTGATCGCAGTTTCGTGCCGCATGCCATCGCAACCGACGCAAGCCAAGCGATTGCCGCAACCGTACCGCAAACGCCGGTGTGGCTTGCACTGAGCGCGAGTATCCAAGCAGACGTCTTGGTTAATCTGTGCGCCGAGGCGCCCACTGACTTTACAAGCTATGCGCGCGTGGCCGACTTCGTCGATGCAGAACCCACACGTCGCGAGGCCGGCCGACGTCGATTTGCACACTACCGGGATGCCGGACATCCCCCCGAAACCCATCGAGTGAACGCCTAAGCGCTATGGATAAGACCTACACACCTCGCGATATTGAAGAACGTTTATATGCGCATTGGGAAGCCCAAGGCTACTTTGCGCCGCAAGGCACCGGTACGCCCTACGCCATTGTCATCCCACCCCCCAACGTCACCGGCACCTTACACATGGGGCATGCCTTCCAAGACACGATCATGGATGCGCTCACTCGCTACCATCGCATGCGAGGCGACGCCACGCTGTGGCAGCCAGGCACGGATCACGCCGGCATCGCGACACAAATGGTGGTCGAACGGCAACTCAATGCCGAGGGCAAGACGCGTCACGATCTCGGTCGAGAGGCTTTCATCGAACGCGTCTGGCAGTGGAAAGCGGAGAGCGGCAATACCATCGCCCGACAAATGCGTCGCCTCGGCAGCAGTGTCGACTGGTCACGCGATCAGTTCACCATGGACCCTGCCCTGTGCACATCGGTCACCGAGAGCTTTGTCCGTTTATTCGAGGAAGGGTTGATTTATCGCGGCAAACGCTTGGTCAACTGGGATCCGGTACTGCACACCGCACTGTCGGATCTGGAAGTGCTCTCACAAGAAGAAGTGGGCAGCCTATGGCATCTGCGCTATCCGCTGAGTGATGGCTCTGGTCACTTGGTGGTCGCCACGACGCGACCAGAGACTTTATTGGGGGACAGCGCCGTGGCGGTGCACCCCGATGATGCGCGCTATCAGGCCCTCATCGGCAAAACCGTGCGCCTACCCTTCGCGGATCGAGACATCCCCATCATCAGCGATGAGTTTGTCGATCCAGCCTTTGGAAGTGGCTGCGTCAAGATCACCCCAGCACACGACTTTAACGATTATGAGGTGGGCGTGCGACATGGCCTGCCCATCATCAATATCTTCGATCGCGACGCCAAACTCAACGACGCTGTACCCACAACCTATCAGGGACTTGATCGCTTCGCGGCACGTACTCGGCTGGTGAGCGAACTGGAAGCGCAAGGGCTCGTTGAAAAAATAGAGCCACACACTTTGATGGTGCCGCATGGCGATCGCTCGCAGGCCGTGATTGAACCGTGGCTGACGGATCAGTGGTATGTGCGCATCGCGCCGCTCGCGGGACCTGCCATTGAGGCCGTACAGAGCGGTCGCATTCGCTTCGTGCCTGAAAACTGGGATCGCACCTATTTCGAATGGATGCGCAATATCAAAGACTGGTGTATCAGCCGCCAACTGTGGTGGGGGCATCGTATTCCCGCGTGGTATGCCCCCGATGGCACCGTCTATGTGGGTCGTGATGAGGCTGAGGTGCGCGCATCTCACCAACTGAGCGCCGATCTAATCCTGACCCAAGACGAGGATGTGCTCGACACTTGGTTTTCCTCCGCCTTGTGGCCTTTCTCTACCCTGGGTTGGCCAGATAAAACACCAGAACTCGCCAAGTTCTATCCGACAGCCGTGCTGGTGACCGGCTTTGACATCATCTTCTTCTGGGTCGCCCGGATGATCATGATGGGATTGAAATTCATGGGAGATGTGCCTTTCCATGAAGTGTATGTACACGGTCTCATCCGCGATGCGGAAGGCCAGAAAATGTCTAAATCCAAAGGCAACGTCATTGACCCCCTCGATCTGATCGATGGAATCGACTTAGAGACTTTAGTCACCAAGCGCACCAGCAGCATGATGCAGCCACACCTAGCGGCCGCCATCGAAAAATCAACACGCCAGCAGTTCCCTGAGGGCATCGCCGCTTACGGCACCGACGCGCTGCGCTTTACCTTCGCCTCGCTTGCCACGCTGTCGCGGGATATTCGCTTTGATGTAGGGCGCATCCAAGGCTATCGCAACTTTTGCAATAAGCTATGGAACGCAGCACGCTTTGTGCTGATGAGCGTTGAAGGACAAGACTTAAGCACCGGGGAGGAAAGCCCGTCACTGGCGGACGTATGGATTCGCTCCCGTCTGCAGGCTACCTTAGAAACGACTGAACAGAGCTTTAAAGCCTATCGCTTTGACCTTGCCAGTCAGGCGCTATATGAATTCACGTGGTATGAGTTCTGTGACTGGTACTTAGAGCTCAGCAAAGCCATCTTACAATCAGACACCGCCAGTGAGGCGGCTCGGCGCGCCACCCGACGCACCTTAGTCACCACCCTAGATGCCTTATTACGTGCACTGCATCCGCTGATGCCTTTTATCACGGAAGAAATCTGGAGCCGCGTAGGCCCGTTGGCGGGTGGCAGCGGCAGTCTCATGCAGGCCAGCTGGCCCTCACTGCCCGATGGCACTCGCAACGCCGCGGTGGAGACCGAGATGCGCTGGGTGATGGACTTCATCCTAGCGGTCCGCCAAATTCGCGGAGAGATGGATATTGCGCCCTCGAGGCGCTTTGACGTGTTACTCACACATGCCTCAAGCGATGATCTTGCGAAGCTTGAGCGCACGCGGCACTGGCTCAGTCGGATGGCGCAGCTTGGCACGATCACCGCCCTATCCAGCGACCAGACGGAGCCCGAGGCTGCCGTGGCCTTACTGGGCGATATGCGCATCTTGGTACCGATGGCAGGCTTGATCGATGTCGCCGCAGAAGCCACGCGCATCGACAAGCGCATCGCGAAAGTGACGGATGATCTAAAGAAAACAGAAGCCAAGCTTAATAACGAGCGCTTTGTCGCCAATGCACCCGACGAGGTAGTCCTGCAAGAGCGCGCACGCCTAGCCGACTTTCAGCATCAGTTAACTGAACTGCACGCACAACGAGCGCGCTTGGCCAAACTGTAACGCGCGCCCCGTGATACTTCGAAGAACATAGCAAACAATCCGCAACTCATTGAAATAAATATAATTTAAATGAAGCTTGCGGCCTGTGCGGTGCGGCGATTTTAGGTCGCGCCCGCCAGGTGCTCGCGGGTCTCGCGGAAACTCACCCCAGGCCAGCGCTCTATAGTCAATTCCAAATTCACCCGTCCAGGTGCCAAGTAGACCAATTGGCCGGAGTGATCGAGCGCCAAGTATTCGTAGCAGCGCTCACGAAACTCGGCGAGCTTTTTCGCATCATCACAATGCACCCAACGCGCGGTCGCCACAGGAATCGCCTCAAAGGCGCACTGCACGCTGTACTCATCCTGTAAACGAAAAGCCACCACCTCAAACTGCAAGGGGCCTACCGCACCGAGAATCGAGTCATTGTTGCGAAGCGGTCGAAACAGCTGTGTGGCACCCTCCTCGCACAACTGCGCTAGACCCTTCTGTAGCGCCTTCGCTTTCAGTGGGTCTTTGAGCACCGCACGCCTGAAAAGCTCTGGCGCAAAATTGGGGATGCCCGTGAAGGTCAGACGCTCACCTTCAGTGAAGGTATCGCCAATGTTGATGGTGCCGTGGTTGTGTAGACCGATGATGTCACCGGCAAACGCCTCTTCAGCGGTCTGCCGATCTGCCGCCATGAATGTCAACGCATCTGCAATGCGCACCTCTTTTCCTAAGCGCACATGAAACATGCGCATACCACGACTATAGCGTCCCGAGCAGATACGCAAGAACGCAATCCGGTCGCGATGGGAGGGATCCATGTTGGCTTGGATCTTAAACACAAAGCCACTAAATTTGCTCTCGGGCGCTTCCACCGCGCGCGTCGTTGTGGCTCTTTTTTGTGGAGCCGGCGCGCATTCGACAAAGGTCGAGAGCAGCTCTTCTACGCCAAAATTATTCACCGCTGAGCCGAAAAACACGGGTGTCTGTCGAGCCTGCAGATAGGCCTGCAGGTCAAACGCGACGGTGGCACCTGACACCAAATCCACTTCGGCGAGAAACTTATCAAAGCGATCGCCTAAGAAATCACGCGCCTCAGGTGAGCGCAATCCTTGGATGGTCACATTGGTGCCCGCTCGACCCTTAGCGGCTGCTTCATACGCATAAATGCGATCTTCAACCAAATGATAGATGCCCAATAGATCGCGACCCATGCCGATCGGCCAAGTGATGGGCGCACACTGCAGACCCAACACCCGCTCAATCTCATCCAACAACTCGATCGGTTCGCGACCTTCCCGATCCAGTTTATTAACGAAGGTCATGATCGGCGTGTCACGCAGTCGACACACTTCCATCAACTTAATGGTCCGCTCTTCAACGCCCTTGGCGCAATCGATCACCATGAGCGCTGAGTCGACTGCGGTCAGGGTTCGATAGGTGTCTTCAGAAAAATCCTCATGCCCTGGCGTGTCGAGCAAATTCACAATGCGATCGTGATAAGGAAACTGCATGACGGACGAGGTGACCGAGATGCCGCGCTGTTGCTCTAAGCGCATCCAGTCGGAGGTCGCGTGTCGCGTGGCCTTACGACCCTTGACGGTTCCTGCCATTTGAATGGCACCACCGAATAGCAATAGCTTCTCGGTGAGCGTGGTTTTGCCCGCATCGGGGTGAGAGACAATCGCAAAGGTGCGACGAATGCTGACGTCGTCGCGAGATGCGCTCGTCAGGGGGGATGGAGCCGTATTCATAAGTGGCGTCAGTTTCGTTTATAAACCCATGTTTGTAAACATAAAATGATGTCTTTTAGGTGCCGCGCAGCAGTGGCCGCTTGGCGCGTGCCATCGCCCACACATCCAAATCCATGCGATACACCTGAGCGTCTTCTCGCCCATCCGTCGCCTGATAGTAGCCGGCACGCACACCAACCTGGCGAAAGCCCAAGCTGTCGTACAGTTGGATGGCCGCGTGGTTAGAGGGTCGCACCTCTAAAAAAGCGTAACCGTTACCGGTTTGATGCGCCTCGTCTAACAACCACACCAACAGACGGCGCGCCAAGCCTTGACCACGGCAGTGAGCGTGCACACAAATATTCAACAGATGCATCTCACCCGCACCCATGGCGACGAGCCCGTAACCCACAATCCCCTCGGGCGCTACCAACACCCGACAGAGATAGCCCACGCGGATGCAGTCGCGAAAAATCCCCTCGGGCCATGGAAAGGTATAAGCCGATTGCTCAATGGCTACGACCGCAGCCACATCAGCCTCCACCATCGTTCGATGTACGATGGCGCCAGTGTCACTACGCTCAGCTGATACGGCCATGCACCACATCGGCTGCTAACTGTAGATCAGCCCACACCTGCGCCTTATGCGCCGGCGCTTTTAAAATATCGGTGAGTGAATGGGTCACTACCACCGCACATCCCACCGACTCCAATCGGTGCACGCGGCCGCGCCGATCACCTAGGGTGCCAGCAACACCCAACAACTGATCTGCCACGCGCGCGCCCAGACAGAGCACTACCTTGGGTTGTTGCAGTACCACTTGCCGATGCACATACGGAGCGCACGCGGCCAGTTCACTCACGGTCACCGCACGAGCCGAGGGGGTGCATTTAACCGCGGTGCTGACAAATACCTGCTCTCGCGCCAAGCCCAACGCGCGCAGCATCGATATCAACAAAGCACCCGTGCGACCACTCAGTACCGCCCCGGAGCGGTCATCCTCGGGATCCGGGGTTTCGGCCAGGAAAAACCAGGGTGCAGCCTCTGCACCAGATCCCACCACCGACCGTGTGCGACTGCCCCCCAGCGCGCATTGCTGACACTGGCCGATCGTCTCGGATAGCACCGGACGATCCATGGCTGCCACCTCAAGCGGCGCCACAGACACGAGCGGCTGACTCACTGCCCGCGGGATGAAACGCTCAATACCCAGCGCCTGCAAAACGGCTGCGCGTCGCGCATCCATCAACGTGACGCGCTCACCGACTTACGCCGCACGCGTCGCCACACCCAAGCGATCGGCGCTGACAAGGCGAATGCACTAGAGAAGGCAAATAACACCGCTGGCGGCTCAATCGCCACAATGACAAACACCAAGGGAATTAAAATCGCTGAGGTAAACCGCACTCGACCGGTGAGATGACCGCCCTTAAAGCTCGAGTAATACAATTGACTGACCATCAGCGTGCCAGCGACTGCGGTGACCACGAAAGCCATCACCAGCCCCTCGAAGCCTGCGATGTCGTATTTGTGCACACACCAAATGAACGATGCCGGCAAGGCAGCCGCTGATGGCGATGGCAGGCCTTCAAAGTAACGCTTATCGACCGTCGCCGAGCGCGCATTAAATCGCGCCAGGCGCAGTGCGGTGGCCACCGCATAAAAGAACGTCACTAACCAACCGACTCGTCCCCAGGTCGCGTTGTATTCAGCCAATCGGGAAAAGCCCCATTGGTACACCACCAACGCGGGCGCCAAACCGAAGGCAACCAGATCAGACAGACTGTCGAACTCCTTACCGAAGGTCGTTTCTGTGTGCGTCCAACGCGCCACGCGACCATCTAGGCCATCAAACAGCATCGCACTAAAAATCGCGATGGCGGCTCGATCGAAATTACCGTCAATCGCGGCGATGATGGCGTAAAACCCTGAAAACAAGGTGCCGGTTGTTAACAGGTTGGGCAACAAAAAGACGCCCCGTCTGCGGAAACCGGCGGTTGAGGCGGCAAGGGGGCGGTGCTGATCTGGCTTCATAGCCCCCGATGATAGGGCTCACGGGCCTCGCCAACAACCTAAGACCGGCGATTCGGGCGCCGCCTGCTAAGATTGGCGCCTTTCCCGCGGTCGCTTAGCGGCCCAGACCCGAGGTTGATATGCGTCTTAGTCTCTATCCGATCAATAACCTAAAAGAACCACCGTCCGATGCCGAGGTCATCAGCCACCAACTGATGCTGCGCGCGGGGCTTATCCGGCGTGTCGCCGCGGGCTTATACAGCTGGCTGCCGATGGGTCTGCGCGTGCTGCGCAAGGCCGAAGCAATTATCCGCGAAGAAATGAATCGAGCGGGCGCCTTAGAGCTTTTAATGCCCACCATTCAGCCGGCCGAACTGTGGCAAGAATCCGGCCGCTGGGATCAGTTTGGTCCGGAGCTGTTGCGTCTCAAAGACCGTCACGAGCGCAGCTTCGTGTATGGCCCTACGCACGAAGAAGTGATCACCGATATCGCTCGCCGCGAGCTTCAAAGTTACCGACAACTACCAGTTAATTTTTATCAGATTCAACTGAAATTCCGTGATGAAGTTCGCCCCCGCTTCGGCGTGATGCGCGCACGCGAGTTTCTGATGAAAGACGCGTACAGCTTTCACCTCGATGAGGCATCGCTTGATCAAGGCTATCGCCTAATGTTCGATGCGTACACACGCATCTTCACTCGCATGGGTTTAACGTTTCGCGCGGTCCTTGCAGATCCTGGCGCCATTGGTGGCACCGGATCGCAAGAGTTTCATGTGCTAGCCGCCTCCGGCGAAGACGCGATTGCCTTCTCCGATGGCGATGACTACGCCGCCAATCTAGAAAAAGCGGAAGCCATTGCACCACGCACACCGCGACCCTCACCCAGCGCCAGCACCACCGCCATAGCCACTCCTCGGGTGCACACCATTGCTGAACTGTGCGCCTTGTTGGCCGTGCCGGCAGAGCGTTGTATTAAGACACTGATTGTCGACGGTGCCGACGGCGGCCTGATCGCACTGGTGATCCGTGGCGACCATGAACTCAATGCGATTAAAGCGCAGAATCTGCCCCAGGTAGCGAATCCACTGCGCATGGCAGATCCTGCCCGCATCAGTCGTGAATTAGGCGCAGAGATCGGCTTTCTCGGCCCGGTCGGCTTAGCCTGCCCGCTGCTCGTTGATCACTCGGCAGCCGCATTGGCCGACTTTATCTGCGGCGCGAATCAGCACGATACCCATCTCACCGGGGTTAACTGGGGGCGCGATGTGCCAGAACCCACCGTCGCTGATCTACGCAATGTCGTGGCAGGTGATCCAAGCCCCTCAGGCCAAGGCACGCTATCCATTGCCCGCGGCATTGAAGTGGGTCACGTCTTTAAATTAGGCCGCAAGTACAGCGAGGCCTTAGGCGCGACCGTATTGGATGAGGGCGGACAAGCGGTCGCTCTACTGATGGGCTGTTATGGCATTGGTGTGACGCGTGTCGTAGCGGCGGCCATCGAACAGAATCACGATGAGCGCGGCATTATCTGGCCAGATGCCTTAGCCCCGTTTCATGTGGTTCTGGTGCCGATGAACTGGCATAAATCGACCCGGGTGCGGGACGCGTCGGAGCAGCTTTATCAAACGCTCACCGAACACGGCTTTGACGTCCTGTTAGATGATCGCGATGCAAGACCTGGAGTGAAATTTGCAGATGCCGAGTTGTATGGAATTCCACACCGCATTGTCATCGGTGAGCGCGGCCTCGATGCAGGGACACTCGAGTATCGTTCGCGGCGCGCAACCGACAACGAAGACGTGCCGCTGGCCGAGGTGGTTTCCTTTCTTAAAAGCCGCACTCAAAACTAACGCTCAACAGCAAACCCGCGCGCGCTCAGCGCGGCCCGTAGGCCTAATCGCAGCCAGTATCACGCTTGCCTGTCTGGCCGTGCCGGCGCGCGCCGATCACCAAGAAGACCCCGCCTTAGGCCGCGTGCTGGAAGCCGCGATCGCCAGTACGCGCTGCGACGGCCATCAAGATCGCTTTGGCGAAGAAGTTTTTTTTAAACTGCAAGAACCGCGCTTACGTCGTGCCTTGCCAGATGCCAAGATTCGCATCGAAACCTTGACGCAAGTGTATTGCGAAACGCACGCCATCTTGGCGCGCTACCGCCAAGAACACCACATTGACTTAAACATGACCCCAGAGCTGGTGCTCGCGGTCATCGATGTAGAGAGCGGTTTTAATCGCTACGCCGTGTCCTCGGCAGGTGCAGTAGGCCTGATGCAAGTGATGCCGTTCTGGCCGCGTCAGCTAGGGGTGAATAACCATTTGTTTGGCAGCATTGATTTCAATATCAAGCTGGGTTGTGAAATTCTTGCTTACTATCTCGCGATGGAGCACAACGACTATCGACGCGCCCTCGGCCGCTATAACGGCAGCGTCAACCGTCGCGAGTATCCGGACTTGGTACTGACCCGCCTGACCACCCGCTGGCGGGGTTAAGGCTCGCGCGGACGCTCCGTCAGGCGCGCTGCCGCAAGCGCATCCGCCGCACTGCGGCGAGCGCTGTCGGCTGCCGACTGTGCACCGCGGTAGTCGCGCTGCATGATGAGGCTTTCGGCGGTCGTTAGATTCTTCTGCGCAGACTGCAGTGCCGCAGGATCCGCCTGCTCCGCACCCGCCTGCTCCGCCGCGATGATCATCTGGCGCGCGTCACTCATGGTTTGCACCGGGGGACCGACGCACGCACCCAATAAGAGCACAAGCACTCCCACGCCGGCGCCTCGCCGAGTCAAAAACATGCGAACATTCGCGAATGACATAGTCCCGACGCTAGCAAGCGGCGGCCGGCAGCGTCAAGCACCGTCACTTTGATCTGGCACTGAAGGCGACTGAGCATGAGTATTCTGGTCCTCTACTACTCCCGCGATGGCAGCACGGCGGCCGTCGCCCGCCAAATCTGCCGTGGGGTGGAGGCTGTCCCGGGCATGACCGCCACCTTACGCACCGTGCCACCGTTAACCACCACGATCGACCCACCTACGGCCGCGGTGCCCACCAGCGGCGCGCCGTATGCGACCTATCAGGATCTGGCTGAGTGCCAAGGATTGATCTTGGGTAGCCCAACCCGCTTTGGCAACATGGCGGCTCCCTTGAAACATTTTTTAGATGGCAGCGGTGCGCTGTGGGCCTCCGGAGACCTCGTGGGAAAGCCGGCCGGTGTATTCACCTCAAGCAGCACCCAACACGGCGGCCAAGAGTCGACCTTGCTGTCGATGATGCTGCCGCTGTTTCATCACGGGATGTTGTTGGTGGGCCTGCCATTCACAGAACCCGCCTTGGCTCGCACACAACAAGGTGGCAGCCCGTACGGCGCAGGACACGTGACCAAGGGCAGTCAAGCCGCACTGTCTGATGATGAAAAACAACTTGCTCAGCAGCTCGGCCGACGAGTAGCCGATGTGGCCGCCCGCTTAGCGCACAATCGCCCATGACCGACCACGCCTCGCCACCACCAATGACACACGAATACCCACCTCACCCCTTGAGCAATACGCTGCGCGTAGGCGTCGTGACGCTGGTCTGCTTACTGTGCGGCGAGTGGATCTGGTGGCATAGCCAACGGTATTCCGGGCAGACGGGTCTCGTGTTAAGTCTGGTGGGCGTTCTGCCATGGCTGATCATCGTGCCTAGCCTTTGGCGCGCGAAGCGCACGCGACACGTCGCGGCCACCTTGCTACTGTCGCCTTACTTAGCCTACGGACTGATGGACTGGGTGGCAAACCCCGGAGCCAAGGGCTATGCGCTTGGCCTCGTGCTGATCGCCACCACGTTATTCATCACGGTGATTGCTTATCTGCGCTTGAGCCGACCCAGGTCTCAAGCACCGACCTAACGAAGGGCACTGTTAATTTACGCTGATGCGACAGCGCGGCCGCATCCAGTTGCTCTAATGCCTTAAATAAAGACGTCATGTCGCGCGGCAGGCGACGCTGCAAATATTGCAACGTATCCTCTGACCATTCGATGCCCAGCACGCGCGCCCGCGCTGACAGCGCGTTGCCCTGCTCTACGTCGTTAAGCGGCTTAATTTGCCAGATAACACAAGCAGCCAATCGCGATGCCAAATCGGGCAGGGCAATCGGTAAATTGGCTGGAGCGGCGGACGCGGAGATCACCAACTGATGACCCTGCTCAAGCACATCATTGTAAAGACGAAACAGTGCACGCTCCCACGGCGCCTGACCAAGCACCATCTGAATATCATCGACACACACCACCTCTAAAGCGTCCAGGCCCGCGAGCATCTCCGGCTGTGGCCACGACTCAGCCAACGGCAAGTAACACGCGCGCCGCCCCGCTTGCGTGGCACGACTGCAGGTGGCTTGCAGCAAATGACTACGCCCCTGACCTGAACCTGACCACAACCACAACGGCGGCAAGCGAGCAGTACTCGCACCTGCCATTAAAGCCGACAAAAGCGCCCCATTCTCGCCCACCTCAAAACTGTCAAAGGTCGAGGCGGCACGCAGCCTGACTGCTAAGGGCAACTGTTCTTTCATCAGAGCACACCGACCCGTGCGCGACGGGACTGCACAGCCTGACGCGCATAGCGCGCGACATAATCAAGACCGCTAATGGCCGTCGTGACAAAGGTCGCTGCGCCCAAAGCGATCAGCAACGCCTGCGGCACCCGCAAGGGCCACGCGGCCGATGCGATGACCACCAGCACGAAAACCAGCTGCAACAAGGTATTGAGTTTACTGATGAGGGTCGGATGCCCTTCCACATCGCCGATGAAGACACGATAGGCGATCGCTCCGCCGACGATCACCACATCGCGTAGCACCACGGCTAGGACCAACCACACCGGCACCAAGCCCAACCAACCCAACGTCAGAATGACCCCACCCAACAAAACCTTATCGGCGATCGGATCCAGCATTTTTCCAAGGCGGGACATCCAATCAAAGCGTTTGGCAATCCAACCATCGAGCGCATCCGATACCGCAGCCACGGCAAACAGCAACAGAGTCAAAGGATAATGCCCCAACAACAATGCACACACGGTTGGCACGACCAGACACATGCGTCCAATACTCAGCGCGTTCGGAAGTTGCGACCATTTCATGGTGTCTTCTCAAAACGCAGCACCCCATCAACCGACTCAAGCGGTCGCCATCCTGCGAACCCCATCGCCTGCAAGGAGGCGAGCCGATCCGCCGCGCTGGTCACGCGAAAACGCACCGTGTCACTCGCCACTGACTCCACCTGAACACCGCGCAGAGCGGCATCGGCACTCAAGGTCGCCTGTGCTTGGACGTAGTCGGTCAGTGACCGGATACCGCGCAGCTCAATGAGCTGCCCACGGGCATTCCCACCCAGCACAGCAAACCGCGCCCCATAGCGATCGGCCATGACGGTCAACGCCTCAACTGCCGGGCCCGTCACCGCATCGCTACCGGCAGGCCCCAACCAACGCCAACCACCCGACGGGGCGACACCGACCAGCACGGCCTCCGCACCCACCGCCGCGAGCAGCGGCGCTAAGCGCCCCGCGACGGCGGCCTCAAGCACCTCAGACGGCAGCAGCGGTGACGCCCAGGTGAGCGGCGTGCCGCGCTGGAGGGCCACCTCCTCCATCGCTCGGCGCACCTCTGGCTCTGGCGCACTGACAGCCACCGAACCATCAGCCGCTCGACTGAGCACCAACACCCAAGTCAGCGGTCGATCAGGACCCCACAGCGCTTGGCCTGCACGCGCTAAAGCCAAGTCGATGCTGGCACCCTCAAAATCAACGGTGGTTTGCCCAGAGGCGGTGGCCCGAAATGTGCGGGCGTAATGACTGGCCTGTGCATACACCCCAGCCAGTTTAGGGTCGCTGGCCGCCGCCTGCCGACCGGTGACACGCACGACCACCTGACGCAGCGCGTCGGCCGCCAAGGCATCACTGCTAGGCTCACGATTGGCTGTGGCCACCACCCCCTGATATAAGCCCACGACGGTCACGGCCTGCCCTACCCCCGGCAGGCAAGCCACAGCGACTGCCACTAGCAGCCCAACACCTCTGTCAACCCATCGCGCCATTATTTTCCCCGTCGCCGCTTTTTTCTCGAGTGAAGAGCGGCAGCGACACTGATCCCCATGTAAAATACCACAGCCTTCCTAGCGTCCTATGGCCCACCCTATGTCTGATCTGCGCCCCTCCCTAACCTACCGCGATGCGGGGGTCGACATCGACGCCGGTGACGCCCTCGTTGAACGCATCAAACCGCACGTCAAACGCACGCAACGGCCGGGCGTCATGGGTGGCTTAGGCGGCTTCGGATCGTTGTTTCGGATACCGCTGGATCGCTACCCACAACCCGTCCTGGTCTCTGGAACCGATGGCGTTGGCACTAAATTGCGCTTGGCGATCGAGACAAAGCGACATGACACCATCGGCATTGATCTGGTGGCCATGTGCGTCAATGACGTGATCGTGCAAGGTGCGGAGCCGCTGTACTTTTTAGACTATTACGCGACCGGACAACTCGACGTGCCAGTGGCTGCACAAGTGATCGCCGGCATCGCCGAGGGATGCACGCAGGCGGGCTGCGCATTGGTCGGCGGCGAAACCGCCGAGATGCCCGGCATGTATCACGCGGGTGATTATGACTTAGCCGGGTTTTGTGTCGGCATCGTCAACGAGGACAAAATCATTGATGGTAGCCGCACAGAGGCTGGTGACGTCTTGATTGGCTTGGCCTCGTCTGGCCCCCACTCCAATGGCTATTCATTAATTCGCAAACTGATCGCGCTAGCCGGTGCGGATGCCCACACGCAACTCAACGGTCACTCGCTGTACGATCAACTGCTCACGCCCACGCGCATTTATGTGAAATCGATCTTGCGTTTAATCGCTGAATTTCCCATCCATGGCTTAGCGCACATCACCGGCGGCGGTCTGCTAGAGAACATTCCGCGCGTGGTGCCCGAGCATTTAGAAACCGTCTTATACCGCTCATCCTGGACCCGTCCCGCGGTGTTTGATTGGCTCCAGCAGACCGGCAACATGGATGAAACCGAACTGCACCGCACGTTCAACTGCGGCATCGGCATGACGGTATGCGTCGCTAAAAATACGGTCAATGACGTATTGGCGCGTTTACACGCTTTAGGAGAAACGGCCAGCGTGATTGGTGAGATTCGTACAGGCACTCGTGGTGTCGTCCTCGAATCCTAACCCGCCCAAGCTACCCGTGGTGGTGCTGTTATCCGGCACGGGCACTAATTTTACCGCCATCGAACGCGCCGCTAGCCACGGTTCGCTACCGATCGATATTCGCGCCGTGCTATCCGATCGCCCGCAGGCGGCAGGTCTTGAGCGCGCACGTTCTTTACAGTTACCAACCGTGGCACTGAGCCCACGTGATTATCCCGATCGGGAGAGCCATGATCAGGCTCTGATCAAAGCCATCGACCACTACACGCCGCACGTGGTGATCTTAGCCGGCTATATGCGCATTTTGACACCGACCTTTGTCGCACACTATGCAAATCGCATACTCAATATTCATCCCTCGCTTTTGCCAGCACTCAAGGGCCTACATACCCATCAACGCGCGCTCGATGAGCGATTAACGGAGCACGGCTGCTCCGTGCACTTTGTCACCGAGACACTCGATGGTGGCCCGGTGATCGCACACGCACCGGTGCCGATTCTCACCACCGATGATGCGCACACGCTCGCAGCACGCGTGCAAAAAGCTGAACACAGGCTCTATCCCACGGTGTTGGAATGGATCGCGCTCGGCCGACTCCAGTGCCAGCGTGAGCAGATTTTTCTCGACGGATCTGCGCTGTCACAACCGGTCCGTCTGCCAGGATTATATGAATAAAAACACACGCTCACTGTTACGGATCGCGCCGCGGATCATGCTGGGCCTCGCGCTGAGCAGCAGCGTAACCCACGCCACCACACTCCCCGTGCCACCCCACGAGGCGATTTATCGCACCGCTTTCAAGGGTATTGGGGTGGGTGATCTCAAGGTGACCTTATCGCACGATGCCACCACGGATCTTTGGACCTACGAGACGCGAGCCCAGCCCACCGCGTTGGCGCGCTTGTTCGTTAGCCCGCAATCCATTGAGCAAAGCGTCTTTAGGGTGACGCCTAACGGTATCGAGCCTATTCGCTATCACATCACTGACGGCAGTAGCCATGCAGAGGGGACGGCTGAGTTGAGCTACGACGAGACAAGCCATCACGTCACAGGCCAAGTGAAAGGCATCGCCCTCGACTTGCCCTTTGAGGGCCTCTTAACCGACCCTCTGTCTATTCGCGCGGCGGTACTCTTCGACTTGAATGCCGGGCGCACACCGTCTGAGTACGCCATGATCGATAATCAAGACATAAAACACTATGCGTATCGCTTTGTGCGTAGCGAGCGCTTAAACACCGCGCTTGGCAATTTGAATACCGTCGTCTATGAGAGCGACCGCGCCGGCGCACAAGGTCGCGGCCGATCATGGCGTTTTTGGTATGCACCCGCACTACACCAAGTGATTGTGCGCGCCGAACAGCGCGATGATGGCCACATCAGGCTGCTGATGACGATCAATACGATCCAGTGGAAGACCAGCGGCAGCAGCTCAGGACCCATTCCTTAATCGACAGAACGGCAGCCCACGATGCCACGGCCCTGCCAGACAAGCTGCCCTTAGGTTTTAGGCAAAGTCACGCCTTGCTGACCCATGTACTTACCACCGCGATCCTTGTAAGAGGTTTCGCAGACTTCATCAGACTCAAAGAACAACATCTGCGCAACGCCTTCATTGGCGTAAATTTTTGCAGGCAGAGGCGTGGTGTTAGAGAACTCGAGCGTCACATGGCCTTCCCACTCAGGCTCTAAGGGCGTGACATTCACAATGATGCCGCAACGTGCATAGGTGGATTTGCCCAAACAAATAGTCAGCACACTACGCGGGATGCGAAAAAACTCAACGGTACGCGCCAATGCAAATGAGTTCGGCGGAATAATACAAACGTCTGCATTCACATCCACGAAACTCTGAGGATCAAACGCTTTTGGATCAACAATGGTCGAGTTGATGTTAGTGAAGATCTTGAACTCGCTCGCACAACGAACGTCGTAGCCGTAGCTCGAGGTGCCATAGGACACAATTTTTTGACCATCGCGACTGCGCACTTGATTGGCCTCAAAAGGCTCAATCATGCCGTTCTTAGCCATACGACGAATCCAATGATCTGACTTAATGCTCATGCCAATCCCCATGCTCTGCACACACAACTCAACTCAGCGGGCCGTAAAATACGCTATCCGCGCGCTTAAAACCCGACTTCCTCAATCATCACTGACATTTAACGTTGGAAAAGCGCCGCGTGCGACCCCGGAAGCCAGGCGTGCCGCCATGCGTCTTGCGATCTCAAAGTAGCTGATCGCCACCGGGCCTTTCGGATCAGCAGCCACGGTCGGCACGCCTCTATCGGCGTGCTCACGGATATGAATATCGAGCGGCAAACTGCCGAGCAAAGGAATCTGGTACTCGGCCGCCATGCGGAGGCCGCCGCCAGCTCCGAAAATAGATTCGCTGTGACCGCACTGACTGCAGATGTGCATCGCCATATTTTCGATCACACCCAAAACAGGCACGGAGACCTTACGAAACATCTCCAAACCCTTACGCGCATCGAGCAGAGCAATGTCTTGCGGCGTGGTCACAATTAATGCGCCACTCACCGGCACCCGCTGCGCCAAGGTCAGTTGCGTGTCACCCGTCCCAGGCGGCATATCGACAATTAAGTAGTCAAGATCGCCCCACTGGGTGTCACTGAGCAACTGCACCAAGGCCTGCGTGACCATCGGCCCGCGCCACACCATCGGCTGCGTCGGATCAATTAAAAACCCAATCGACATGACCTCGACGCCATGCGCCTTGAGCGGCTGCATGTGTTTGCCATCCGAACTCATCGGACGCTGCCCCTCCAAACCCATCATCAGCGGCTGACTAGGCCCATAGATATCGGCATCCAAGAGCCCAACGCGGGCGCCTTGTGCGGCCAAGGCAATCGCTATGTTGGCAGCGGTGGTCGACTTACCCACCCCTCCCTTGCCAGAGGCAATCGCCACAATGTTACGAATATTGGTCAGCGGCTTAAGACTGGCCTGTACCGCTTGCGCCTGAATATCCGCTCGCCAGTGCGCCTCAAGCCCACCGGCAAAGCCAGCAGTCGAGAGCGCCTTGGCCAACAAGGCGGTGAGCGTGGCCTCATAGCCCCCGACCGGGAATCCGACCGTAAGGCTCAGCACCGCGGTATCACCCCGCAGACTGGCCTCGGCGACCTGAACACCCAAGGGGGCCCCAAGCAGGGGGTCACTTAAAGCCGTGGCAATTTCTGTAAATCTGTTAGAATTCATATGATAGAGGCGTAAAGTTACTTAAGAAGGTTATTAAGTCTTGCCAAGTAGGCACCCCGACGAGCGAAGGGC
>CAIYVA010000191.1 GCA_903929455.1 uncultured Pseudomonadota bacterium
AGATTGGTTTAATTCGTTTGGTCTTAAAGCAACGTGCCGATGACTTTGCTGGGCAGTATAAAAGAAGCCGCAATCAGCCCATGGGACCCACGAAGGCAGGATTGGCTACGTTGCTGGCCGCCAGTGCTGGGGATTTAGAGATCACCTATCTTGAGATACGCGGTGGCGGTGATTTGCGCTTCTCATCGGCCGTGCCTGAGTTGGTGAGCGCTGTTCATCAGTGGTTTGATGCGCAGTAAATACTGATAACAGTCAATGTGTCGTCTGGCGGATCGGTCTATCGCTGGCCAATCCGTTCAAAGTCAGCGATGCGTGTTTGGCCGTGCCATCGGTGCACACGGCCTCATTGCCATGCTTAGGCGTCTGGACGACCGTCTACTCGACTGATGTCTAAGCGTTGGCCCGCCACCTTCATGCGACGCAGCTTCGCCAAAATCTTGGGCGACATGCTGTCTGGGAGATTCACAAAGGTGTGGTCTTCTTGAATATCAATGCGATTGATCTGTGAGCCAGCAAGATCGGCTTCGTGTGCCAATGCGCCCACGATGTTGCCAGGTTGCACGCCGTGCTTGCGGCCCACTTCCAGTCGATACATGGTCTGTGGCTCTTCATGACCGCGACGGGCGCGAGGGCGCTTATGTTCGCTTTCACTCGAGAAGGATGGGCGGCCGGCACGCTCTGGTTTGCCTGGGCGTGTGGCGCGACTTTCAGGGCCCGGCACCTTGGGGCGTTCGGGGCGATCGGACGCAGGGGCTTGGGCGCGATCGCCTAAGATCAGTGAACTATCACCCTGCGCGAGACTCGCGAGGGCTGCTGCCACATCGACCAAGTCGGTGCCCGTCTCATGCGTGTACTCCTCGATCACCGATCGGAAGATCTCATGCACCGGTGTCGCTAAGGCGGCGGTTAGACGCTCCTTGAATTTGGCCACACGTCGACGATTGACGTCATGCGGTGTGGGTAAGCTCATCGCCTCAATCGGTTGTCTTGTCGCACGCTCAATGATGCGCAGCATGTTACGTTCACGGGGGGCAATAAATAAAATAGCCTCACCACTGCGCCCAGCCCGACCGGTGCGGCCGATGCGGTGGACGTAGGACTCGCTGTCGTAAGGCACATCGAAGTTGATCACGTGACTGATGCGTTCGACGTCAAGGCCGCGAGCGGCGACATCGGTCGCCACTAAGATATCGATGGCGCCTGATTTTAACGCAGCGACCGTACGCTCACGCTGTGCTTGCAACAAGTCACCGTTTAAAGCCGCTGCCGAAAACCCACGGGCCTCCAGTTTTTCAGCCAGTTCGACCGTGGACTGCTTGGTGCGTGCAAACACCAAAATGGCATCGAAGGGTTCTACTTCCAGAATTCGAGTGAGGGCGTCTAACTTATGAATACCCTCAACCAACCAGTAGCGTTGCTTGATGTTAGTGGCCGTGCTGGTTTTTGACTTGATCGCCACTTCTTGTGGTGAACGCAAGTGTTTCTGTGCGATGCGCTTAACCGGCGGCGCCATGGTGGCTGAGAACAAAGCCACCTGCCGTTCAGCGGGAGCTTGTCTTAAAATAGACTCGATCGGTTCAACGAAACCCATCTGCAGCATTTCATCGGCCTCATCGAGCACCACGAAACGCAAGGTAGCAAGGCTTAAGGTCTTACGATCCAGATGGTCGATGATGCGACCGGGTGTGCCGACGATGACCTGTGGGCCGCGCTTTAAGGCATTGAGCTGAGGTGTATAGCTTTGACCGCCGTAAATGGGCAGTACGTGAAAGCCGGGTAAGCGCCCCGCATACTTTTGAAAGGCCTCTGCCACTTGGATGGCCAACTCACGGGTAGGTACCATGACCAATGCCTGTGGCTCGCGCCGCGTCACATCGATCATCGACAGAATCGGCAAAGCGAAGGCAGCGGTCTTGCCGGTACCCGTTTGTGCTTGGCCTAACAGATCTTGTTTGCTCAGCATCACGGGGATGCACGCCGCTTGAATGGGGCTTGGCGACTCATAACCGACATCTGCTAAGCCTGCGAGCACCGCGGTTGAAAGGCCAAGATCGGCAAAAGCGCGTGGCAATGGGGGTGTTTTATCTGTCATAGCGGGTGGTCGCGGGCAAAGGGAGGGCGCGGAGTCTAGCCTAGGTGGGCTTTCGGTGCTTGGTAAATATCGAATTTTGTGTTGTTTCCCGCAAACTTAAACGTATTTTCTAATGAGATAGGCACTTTGTGGCGAGGCGTCGGTCATCGGACGGGGATTGGCGCCGACGGGGTGTGCTTTTTGGCATACTCGCCGCCTTTCCGTTGCCGTCCTTGAAGGTGATCCATGTCTACCTCCTCTTTGTTGACCCCGGTGCGTTTGGGCGCGTTACAGCTCAAGAATCGCGTGGTGATGGCGCCCCTGACGCGACTGCGCGCCGCACAACCGGGTGATGTGCCTAAGCCCATGCATGCGGTGTACTACGGACAACGGGCCAATCCGGGTGGTTTGCTCATCACAGAGGCCACGGACATTGCGGAGAGCGCCCGTGGCTATCCTGGGGCGCCAGGTATGTATTCGGCACCGCAAGTGGCTGCGTGGAAAAGGGTGACGGAGGCGGTGCACGCGAAGGGTGGGTTGATCGTGGTGCAGTTGTGGCATACCGGCCGCATCTCGCATTCGTCCATGCACGCGGGCGGTGCTTTGCCGGTTGCCCCATCGGCGATTGCTGCCCGTGGCCAGCACATGACAGCTCAGGGCAAGCCCGTGTCCTTCGAGGTGCCACGCGCGCTTTCGCTGGAGGAAATCCCCACCATCGTTGCGCAGTACACGCAAGCCATTAAAAACGCACGTGAGGCAGGATTTGATGGCGTTGAGTTACATGCTGCCAATGGGTATCTCATTAACCAATTCATGGAAGATGGCACCAATCAACGCACCGACCGCTATGGTGGATCGATCGAAAATCGGGTGCGTTTGTTGCTGGAGATTATTGACAGTGCGGCCGCCGCTTGGAGTGCGGATCGCATTGGGGTGCGCTTGTCGCCGGGAGGATCTTTTAATGACATGAAGGATTCAAACCATGAGGCTTTGTATGATTATGTTGTGACGCATTTGAGCACGCGCGGATTGGCCTATCTTCATGTGATTGAGCAGCGTGAATCCCCAGATACACCCGCTGGGACGGCGACCTCCGATGTGGCAGCCAAGATTCGTGCAGAGTTCGCAGGTCCTGTTATTGCCGCCGGTGGTTTTGATCAGGTGAGCGCCACCGCGGCCATCGACGCAAAGCATGCGGATGCAGTGGCGTTTGGTCGGGCTTACATTGCCAATCCTGATTTAGTTGAGCGATTCCGCGTGGGAGCGGCGTTAAATCCCTACGATCGCCGTACGTTTTACGGCGGTGATGAGCGCGGCTATACCGATTACCCAACACTCGAGGCTTCCGCATCAACCACGTGATCGTCCATGATGGAAGAGCACGTAGGGTGGTCAACACCGTCTTGCTGGCGGAGGTCAACGGCAGCAAGCGACACGCCTGACTAACGACGGAGTCGACGCTCAAGCACCTGTTCTTCCTCGATGATCTGCGCAAGTGCTGCTGCATTGGTGGCGTGTAGTTTGAGTAAATCATCCAGCGTGATCATGCCAACTAACTGTTCACGGCCGTCGACCACCGGCATGCGCCGTATTTTATTCGCATGCATACGCTCTAGCGCGATGGTGCTGTCTTCGCTGTCCCTTGCGACCACAACTGGGGTTCGAAGGTAGGCCATAACGGGAGTCGTGGCAGGATCGAGACCGAGCGCTAATACTTCTATGACCAAATCTCGGTCAGTGACCACGCCTACGGGGGTGCGCTCCCCATTGGGATCATCGACCACCACCAGATCCCCGACATGATGCTGTCGCATTAGCTTCGCCGCTTCAGCCGTCGTGGTGCTCCGTGTGCACGTGATCACATCCACTGTGCAGATATCTTTCAGTAGCATCTTCTTAACCCCCTGGCCTATGTGGCGCATAAAAAAATCGACGGTGGTGTCTTTCAGATTCACATCATAAATCAGCTTGCCAACGACCAATTCTCTATCATCTATGTAACCCATTGCGATGCGATCGCCCATCGAGTCATTCAACAGCACTGCAAAACTTTTGTGCTGCTTACGCATCAGCTTGCATACAGCGTGCACGCTTAATGATGAGTCGCAGGTCAACACGTCAGGTGTATAGCATTTGTCTGGTAGCAAGTAGCGCCCCTACATAGGATTAGCAAGCCAGTGCATTGGCTAAATTAAGCATCTCCGGTGACAGTCGTTTCTCGGTGGCATTGACATGCTTCAATTCGGTCGTGGCGATTTCACCATTTACGCAGCCGATGAGATTTCCCCAGCGACCTAGCGTGATGTGCTCGATCGCTGCCGCGCCTAACCGAGTCGCTAACAGGCGATCAAATACGCCGGGCGTGCCGCCACGTTGTACATGACCAAGCTTGGTCACGCGCGTTTCGAAACTAGCAAGACCAGGGTGGCTGGTGAAGAATTGATGAATTTGATCGGCGTTATAGGCCGCGCCCTCGGCCACTACCACGATGGCATGCGAACGGCCTTGGTCGTACAGACGATGTAGGTGATGCATCAGGGCTTCAGGTCCAAACTTCACTTCTGGCAGCATAATGGCTTCTGCGCCGCTTGCGAGTCCTGCCATGAGCGCTAGGTAGCCACTGTGATTGCCCATGACCTCGACTAGAAACACGCGTCGCAAGGAGGCTGCGGTGACTCTCAGACGATCAATGGCTTCAACGGCAACATCCAGCGCGCTGGTGACACCGATACTGATGTCAGTTCCCGATAGATCATTGTCGATGGTGCTCGCAATGCCGATCACCGGTACACCTAAACGACTGAGTGCATAGGCGCCCGCTTGTGAGCCGTTGCCGCCAATGACAATTAGACCGTTGATATTATGTTTTTTTAGCGAGGCCACGGCCGCTTGAAGCCCGGCGGTTGTTTTAAGAGCCAAGCAGCGTGTGGTGCCAAGCACAGTGCCACCCAGCCCAAGGATGCCGCCGACATCACGCGAACCCAAGGGGCGACACTCACCTGCGATCAGGCCACTAAACCCATGCGGGATGCCTATGATGTCGTAACCGGTGCCACGCGCCATCCGGACCACCGCACGTAGTGCAGCATTCATGCCTGGCGCATCGCCACCACTGGTCATTACCGCTAGTCGAATCATGGTCCGTTGTCTTTTAGGCGTGAGTGTTCGCGATCGTCTGGACAATGTGGCGCACTCTACTGGCCGCCGCTATACGTAGTTGGCACCCGTGGGGAGTGACGATCAGCAGCCCATAGTGGGCAAAGACTATTAAAAACAGCTGTTTGCGGTTATCGTGGGGCTGTTTCCGGCACGCAGGGCGGTGGATGATGGGGCAGGGTATACCGAGTTCTGGGGTGGCCAGTCGATGGGTGGCGGTTGCGCTGTTGGCGGTGCTTTGCCTGAGTGAAGCCGATAGGGCGTGGGCTGAGCTGACGCCTCACGCCACGCGGGCTGCCGCCATCGGTCATGTGTTTGTCATTGTTCTCGAAAATGAAGCCTATGAAGAGACCTTCTCAGCGCAATCACCCGCACCTTACTTAGCGCAGGTGCTGCCGAAGCAAGGAGTGCTACTGACTCAGTACTTTGGCACCGCCCACTATAGCCTGCCGAATTACCTTGCCATGATCAGTGGTCAGGCGGCCAACGTAGATACGCGTGATGACTGTACCGTATTCAGTGATTTTGTCGAAAAAGGCGTGGCCGTTGATGGTCAAGTGATGGGACGTGGCTGTGTCTATCCAGCACACGTAAAGACCTTGGTGCAACAGTTGGCTCATCGGCACAAAACGTGGCGTGCCTATATGGAAGATATGGGCAATGATCCTAAGCGGGAATCAGCGACCTGTGGATCGGTGCCACTCAATCAGCCTGATCAGACACAAACACCTGAAGCACCCAGCGCTCGCGTACCGTTGGGCGATCAGTATGCTGCCAGACACAATCCATTCGTTTACTTTCACTCGATTGTGGACTCGCCGCTGTGTCGGCGCCATGTGGTCAATTTAAAGTGGCTGCAGCAGGATCTAAAAAACATCAGGACCACTGCACATTTTTCCTTTATTTCTCCCAATTTATGTCACGACGGACACGATACCCCGTGTGTTACGGGTGAACCAGGTGGCTTAGCGTCTGCTGATGAATTTCTTCGCACGTGGGTTCCGCGCATTGTGGAGTCTCCGGCGTATCAGACCGATGGCTTGCTGGTGATTTTATTTGATGAGGGAGATGTGCCCGAGACGGCCAACCCTGCTGGCGGGCATCTACAGGCTTATCCAGGGGCTGTTTGCTGCGCTCAGCAGCCCGGTCCTAATTTAGGAGATTTCCCGCAAGTAACGCACTGGCAGGACGATACGATTACGTTTGAAAATTATGGCGGCGACCGAACGGGTGCTGTGTTGTTATCGCCCTTCTTGGTGCCAGGTACAGTCGCGCAGACACCTTTCAATCATTATTCTTTTCTTAAAAGCATCGAGCGTGCCTTTGGCATCAGTCCTTACTTAGGCTACGCAGCACAGCCAGGGCTGATTGATTTTTTTGCCTGTCAGGGTTCGGATGTGCAGACCGTTAAAGAGTTTGTAAAGGAGTGTGGTCTTTAAGCCGAATGGATTAGTCCTTATCGTTGCTTTAGGAGAGGATCTAACACGCGTGTTAAACGCTCCTCAGTCCAACCTGGTTCATGCTGATCATCCCACGCGTTGTCGGCAAGCTTGCCGGCGCGATCGATGGTGAAATTGGCGGGCATGCGCCAGATACGACCGTAACCTGGTGCACTGTTGGCGGTCAGAAAGCCGACGGGAAAGCTCATATCGCGTGCCATGGCGCTCACCGCCTTTTGTTGTTCAGGCTCGTCGAGTGAAAACCCAAGTACGGTGAGGCCATCAGCCGCATGCCGAGCGGCGTATGCGGATAGTGCCGGTAACTCACGGCGGCAAGGTGCGCACCAGGTAGCCCAGAATGTGAGCACCACCACCTGACCGATGAGATCACGGGTGGCATAGCGCGTCCCATCGAGGCCTATGAGCGTAGCCTCCGGCGCGGGTTGGCCGATCAGTAGGCTTGTCGCTTGCGCGGGGATCAGTCCACTGATACCGACAGCGGCCATCGCGGCGGTACTTTGCAGCAAACGACGACGGGTGAGGGTATTACAGGGCATAGCCCACGCCTAGCGAAGCGGTCCAACGCGGAAAGAGTTGGTATCCGTTCAAATTGCTGTAGATCGGTACTTGAACAAAACCATAGGCATGTAGTCGTCGCGTCACTTGTACCGTGATGCCGGGGCTTAGGTAAGCCGCGCTGCCTGCAGTGCCCGTCGTGTCGGCGAGTGCACCTTGATCAGCGCTTCGGTGGGATACGTTAATTTGCAGCGCAGGTACCCAGCGCGGGTTCTCAAGATAGCGCACGCCCATGCTAATGGTGGTGGCATTGCCTGGGCGGTAATCATGATCCCTGTCAACCTGTGGCTGTTTAACGGCCGCTTGAAATTGGCCGCTGGCAAAGGCGTCCACGTTTTGACTGATGGCTTTGAAGTAGTAAGCACCGATGAGTGCATCGGTCGTGCCCGTACCCGCCTGTAGACTCGCATCGAGCGGCGTATCAGCCGCGGGGCCTGAGCTAAAGTGAGCGCGGCTGCCGTACTCACCCGTCGGTAACTTGATGCCCAACTGAATGCCTAGGTTTCGGGTGGGTAGCAGGCCTAAGTAGCTCGAGATTAGTTTGATGTCGCCGAGTGACCCTACATGGACGCTGGAGAGCTGGTTGGGCGCTGTTTCGCTTGGCACATACGGACTTTGCTGTTCGCCAAAGGTGCTGTGATCGCGACTGATATAGGGGATTTTAAGATCAATTCGCCAGTCTTTATGCGGGCTGTAGGTGAGACCGGCGGTCAGATAGCGATTGAGTGTTTGATGCTCGATTTCAGCGCCGTCGAGTGACGGATTGGCGGGCGCGTTCACGACGGATGCGGCGCTCGCTGTGTGCGTGCCGCTTCTCAGCTGGTCTTGATTAAGGTAATTGAATTCCAGACTGATGCGCCAGCCATCCATGACGCCGAAGCCGTTAGCGGCATCGGAGCTTAAGGTGCAACCGCAGGTGGCGCAGGCAAAGATGGCTGGGCTAAAGGTGACTATGCTGGCGAATAGACAAGCGGCGAGCGTGCGAACGTATCGCTGATGTGGCTGCTGATTCATGTGGACCGACTCCCGACGATTCGCTGCCGCGAATCGTTGTGTGAATAGTGACCTACCAAAGTAGGTTAAATAAAAGCGCAGAGCGCTTTTGGTATCACATCAGTCGGGTAGGGGGTCCTGTGTCTAGACGAATGCGCCGTGGGCCGGCAGGTGGATTGGATTGTGCGGTTGCAACCGGGGTAAGCGTCGAGGGGTCTTCTTGACGAGCGATCGGGGTGTGGCTTGCGTTCGGACTGGCCAGTGCCACTGCCGCAAAGGGGCAGATGCTGTCTTTGTGTGCAGTCGTCGGTGCTGATTGATCGGTGCCTGGCGTCTCGGCAGCAGAACCTGCATGGGTACTGCACATGATGAGGGTCGCGTGCGCCTGAATTTTTCCTGGCATGACGCCCAAGGGCAAGAGCAGCTGGCCTAATGCCAGCGGCAAAACCCACCGCAGACACCCGATGCGAAGACGACGATTCATGCACGAATGATAGCGCGCGTGGCTAGCCGTAGGCTAGCCCCATAAATGGCGCGACGGTACCTGCATGAGTCCATGGTTAAACTGAATTGGATTGGCGCGATCCAGGCGTTGTAGCAGTGGGCCATCGAGATCGACATAGCGACATGACTGAGCGATTAGGAAGGCGGGCGCCATCGCTAGGGAGGTGCCACACATATTACCGATCATTAAGCCGATACGATGCTGTTGAGCTTTGCTGGCAACGGCTAAGGCTTCGGTCAGACCGCCGGTTTTGTCGAGCTTGATATTAATATACTGGTAATAAGGCGCTAACTGCGCGACGGATGCCGCATCGCTACAGGATTCGTCAGCGGCTAATGGGATGCAACTGTTCAGTCCTTGTAGGCTGTCATCATCGCCCCGTGGCACAGGTTGCTCGATTAAACGCACCTTTAAATCATGTAACGCCGGCAAAAGCATTTCAAGTTTCGCTCGTGACCATGACTGATTGGCATCGACTAAAATCTCAGCGTGTGGATGTTCTTCGCGCACGATCCTGACGATATCGATGTGGCGATCGGCATCCATTTTGAGTTTAAGCAAGGGATACGCGATCGCTTCACGTGCTTTGCGACGCGTGTCCTCTTCGCCTCCTAAGCCTAAGGTGAAGACCGTGGTGACGGGTTTAAGGGAGGCTAAGCCCGCGCTTTGCCACGCGGGTATCCCGCTTTGCTTGGCACGTAAGTCCCACAGCGCACAGTCCAGTGCATTCCGCGCCCCACCGCGCGGTAGTAACTGGGCAAGTGTTTGGTGGCAGACGGTATCGGTCAGTTGCGACGCGATGCTGCTTAATTGAGCAGCCAGACTGTGGACTGTTTCACCATCGTAGTCGACGCCGGCTGCCTCAGCCACGCCCTGATGTCCTAGGTGATCGGTGAGGGTCACTTTAATGACTTCAACATGAGTAATGCTGCTGCGAGCGATCGTGAACGCTTCTATTAGCTCCCAGTTTTCGAGTTGGCAGTCGAGTGTCATCATAAGGCGCGTATGGCAGCCACCGCAGCGTCTAGGTGGCTGCGCATTGGATCAAAGACCGGCATGCCGAGTTCACTTTGCAGCTTCATTTGATACTCAGTCCACGCAGCATCAGTAAGACTGGATGAGTTGATGCTGACCCCGACACAGCGGATCGCTCGATTGGTTAGCTTCCCGGTCGAAAGGTAAAGCTCAATGACCTCGTTCAACGGTGGAATGGGGTAGTCGGGGTAGTCTTCGATGCACAGACGCGAGGGATCATGGCAGAGCACAAGGGCATCGGGTTGTGAGCCATGCAGCAAGCCTAAGGTGACAGCCGCATAGGCTGGATGCAATAAAGAACCTTGGCCTTCGATCACATCCCAATGCATCGGATCATTGGCGGGTGTCAGTGATTCGGCAGCGCCTGCCAAGAAATCCGCCACTTGCGTATCCATCGGGATGCCTTCGCCTGCGATCATCACGCCCGTTTGTCCGGTGGCGCGAAAGCTGGCTTGCAGGCCGCTCTCTTTCAATGCCTGCGTGAGTGCGAGTGCCGTGTATTTTTTACCGAGCGCACAATCCGTACCGACGGTGAGTAGACGTTTGCCGCTTCGCTTGGCGCCGGTGGCGCATGCGCTGTGTGGTGCAACGTGGCGCACATCGATTAATCGTACGCCGCGTTTGTTTGCTGCCGCGACCAGTGTTGGGAAACTGGTCAGTCGGGTGTGTAAGCCGCTGACCACATCGAGCCCACTCTCAATGGCTGCCTCTAGGTCGGTGAGCCACGCATCGGGCAACACGCCACCCACGGGTGCGACACCAATGACAATCGAACCTGCACCGCGAGCGGCCGCCTCAGCGGGTGATAGGCGGGCGAGCCCTAGCCTCACCGTGGCATCGGCGTGCGACCACTCACCGAGCACGGACTGCGCGCACCAGTCCTTCAGTCCAAAACCGGTCTTGGCGTCGGTTGGTGCGGTGGCGGATCCCAGGTAAATAAGATAGGGTTTTTTCAGTAAAATCATATATTTAGTGTGTAATCAGCAGGCAACAGTCAATAGGCAAACGCCGGTGGCTCACGCCGACGTCCGCTCAGTATCGAGATGCCGCGCATCAATTATCGATGGAGACGCGCTCGACGCTATCATGGACCTGGGTGAATCGCCATGATGTGGCCAACTGGATATGGCCAACTGGCGCCGGTGCCGTTAGACATCAGACCGTCAAGGATATCGCTATGTATCGATTCGCATGTGTCGCGTTGTGCTCTCTGTTTGTCTTGTCTGCCAGTGCCATGCCAAGTCAAGTAGACATACCGATGGGATCTCTGCCATCGGGCTTAGATGTGGGTGGAATGGATCGTACGGTATTGCCTGGCGATAACTTCTTCCTGTTTGCCCATGGCGCCTGGATTAAGCAGGCCGAGATTCCAAGCGATCGTAGTTCAGCTGGCACCTGGGCATCTATTTTCGATTTGACGGAGAAGCGGCTAGCCAATCTCATTCAAACAGCGGCGGCCAGTGAAGCCGTGGCTGGCAGCGAAGCGCGTCTTTTAGGTGATTACTACCGAGCCTTTATGGATGAGGGCGGCATCGAGGCGCGCGGCTTAGCGCCGCTTGATAAAACACGTCATGATTTATCCTCAATCCACGACCGGCGTGCACTCAGTGGTTATTTGGGCAGCACCCTTCGTGCCGATGTCGATGTGTTAAATGCCACCAAGCTGTATACAAGCAATCTATTGGGTCTTTGGATCGCGCAGGATCTTGAGCATCCAGAACGTTATGTCCCCTTTATTATGCAAGGCGGTCTTGGCATGCCTGATCGGGGCTATTACCTTGATGACTCAGCCAAGATGATCGATCTGCGTGCGGCTTACGTGACTCACATAGAAAAGATGTTGACGCTATTGGGTCTTTCTAATGTGAGTGAACGTGCGCAACACGTGATGGCTCTTGAGCGTCAAATTGCGCAGGTTCATGCGAGTGTGGAAGAAACCCAGGATGTCCTAAAAGGCAATAATCGCTGGAAAAGACAAGACTTTGGTCGGCAAGCACCGGGTATCGAGTGGGAGGTGTTGTGGACGGCTGCAAGCCTGCCGCGCAATCAAACGGATTTCATTGTCTGGCAGCCTAAGGCGGTGCGCGGCATTGCAGCGCTCGTCGCTAGTCAACCGATTGATACCTGGAAAGATCTTTTACTGCTGCATGCCATGGAGCGTAGCAGTGCGGTACTGCCTAAGGCGATCGGCGATGAGCACTTTGCTTTCTATGGTCGGACATTGAATGGTACGCCGGAGCAGCGGCCACGCTGGAAGCGGGCGATCGCCAGTACCGATCAGGCGTTGGGTGACGCCGCTGGGAAGTTGTATGCCAAACAATATTTTTCACCCGAAGCCAAAGCGCAGGTCGCCGCCATGGTTGAGCACATTCGGGCCGCTTTTAAGGACCGTATTGATGCGCTTGATTGGATGTCAGCGACCACCAAGGCGAGCGCTAAGGCGAAGCTTGCCGTCATTCGCGTAGGCGTAGGCTATCCGGATACGTGGCGCGACTACACGGCGCTCAAAATCGTGAAAGACGATGCGTATGGGAATGAGCAGCGGGCGGAGCTCTTTGAGTACGGCCACCAGTTGGCGAAGCTTGGGACACCGGTTGATCGTTCGGAGTGGGTGATGGAGCCGCAGACCGCGAATGCCGTCAATCTACCCGCGATGAATGCGCTTAATTTTCCCGCAGCTGCACTGCAACCGCCGTTTTTTGATTTAAATGGTGACCCTGCTCAAAATTATGGTGCGATTGGTACGATTATCGGGCATGAGATATCGCATAGCTTTGACGACGAAGGCGCGATGTTTGATGAGAAAGGTCGGCTGCGCAACTGGTGGACGGCAGATGATTTGACCCATTTTCGGGCTGCGGGTGATCGCTTGGTTGCGCAGTTCAGTGCGTATCGCCCCTTCCCTGATTTGGCCATCAATGGCCAGCAAACGTTGAGTGAGAACATTGCGGACGTCGGTGGCTTAACCGCCAGTTTGGCTGCCTATCACGCGCAGGTGGGCGCAGGTGTCAGCCTGTCTGTCTTGGGCTTTAGTGGCGATCAGCGGTTTTTCTTGGGCTTTGCTAATAATTGGCGCGGCAAGTATCGCGAGCAGGCGCTGCGTAATCAGGTGCTCACCAATGGGCATGCGCCCTCTGAGTATCGCGCCAGTACCGTTCGTAATATCGATGCGTGGTATCAAGCCTTTGATGTGAAGCCAGGTCAGGGGCTTTATCTATCGCCTGCAGAGCGCGTGCCGGTTTGGTAGCTAAGGGACGCAATGGTCGGAGGGAGTGATCTTGATCGGTTGGATGCCGGATGATCGCGCCGAGCGCACGTCATCCATCGTGTCGTAGGGTGAGGAATTGGTTATGACAGATGCCACAGTAGCGAGTGCGGAGCGTCGGGTGCTGTATCCGCCGATCCATCCCTATCGAACGGGACGACTGGTCGTGTCACCGGTGCACGAACTGTACTTTGAGGAGAGTGGCAATCCAAATGGCAAGCCAGTGGTCTTCGTGCACGGAGGGCCTGGCGGTGGTACTAACGCCCAAATGCGACAGTTTTTCAACCCGAAGCGCTATCGCATTATTTTATTTGATCAACGAGGCTGCGGTCACAGTACGCCCCATGCGAGTCTTGTTGAGAACACCACGTGGCATTTGGTCGACGATATGGAGGCGTTGAGGCGCCACTTGGGAATTGAGCGTTGGCAGGTGTTTGGTGGTTCTTGGGGTTCGACCTTGGGACTTGCCTACGCACAGACCCATCCGGAGCGCGTGACGGAGCTTGTTCTACGCGGCATTTTTCTGTTGCGCCGATCTGAAATTGAATGGTTTTATCAGAATCCCAACGGTGCTGCGTCCCTGTTCCCTGATCTGTGGGCGCAGTATGTAGCACCGATCCCGCCGGCAGAGCGTGACGATATGGTCGCTGCTTACTACCGACGGCTGACCAGCAGTGATTCGACTGTGATGCTAGCGGCTGCGAGGGCGTGGTCGATCTGGGAAGGTGCGACGAGTTACTTGCACTTGAATCCCGACTATGTGGCCCAGTTTGGCGATGCTGACTTTGCTGCCGCGTTCGCCCGCATTGAGTGCCACTATTTTATTAACCGTGGGTTTCTCCAAAGCGATGCGCAACTGCTTGAACAGGCTGGGCGCTTAAAGTCCATTCCGGGTGTGATCGTGCAGGGACGATATGACGTCATTTGTCCCATGACCAGCGCATGGGATCTGCATCAGGCGTGGCCTGAAGCGCTGTTTAGGGTGGTGCCTGATGCGGGCCACTCTGCTTTTGAGCCGGGCACGATCCACGAATTGGTCAGTGCGACCGACCGTTTTGGCGCCATCGAATAGCCCGTACAGATGCTGTAAAGATGATGAATAGCCGACTATTTGGGTAGGCGTAACCAGTTTTTGCTTCGCGTAAGACAAAGCCTATATAAAACTGCTAGGCTCAGTTCATGAGCACACTAGCACCCAATCGAAAAGCCTTATTGGCTTCTGTCGACGCACATGGCAAGTGGCGACCGTTGCTGCTGGCTTTAGCGGATATGACTGCTTTCTGTTTAGCCTCCGCAGTCACGTTATTAGTAACCTCAGTCTGGCTCAAACTATTCGGCAGTTTTTTAATTGCCGGTACGATTGTTCGCCTGTTTCTCATCGGTCATGACGCTTGTCATGGCAGTTATTTCGCACAAAAATCCCTCAATCACATCGTTGGCCGGTTGGTCTTTTTGCCGTCGATGACCGCGTTCAGCCTATGGGATGTGGGTCATAACGTGGCGCATCACGGCTTCAATAATTTGAAAGGCCGCGACCAAGTATGGACGCCCTTATCAAAAGCCGAGTTTGATTCGCTCGGACCCGTTCGCCGATCGATGGAGCGACTGTATCGTTCAGGCTTCGGTTGCGGTGCATATTACTTTTTAGAGCTGTGGTGGAAGAAGTTGTACTTCGCGAGTCGTAAGCAAATTGGCTCAGGCCGTGTGCAGTACAAGATTGATAGTCTCATCGTTACGCTGGGAATGGTCCTGTGGTGCGCTGCGGTGGTTTTGGTGGCGCAGCACACCCATCAGTCGGTGTGGCTACTGCTCGCCTTAGCCGTCGTCGTACCTTTTTTGCTTTGGAACTGCATCATGGGCTTCGTGGTGTTTGTGCACCACACGCACCCTACCATCGCCTGGTTTCAGAACCGGCACGATTGGCAAGCGGCGCGTGCGTATTTGACCTCAACGGCCAATGTGCGCTTACCGTTTGGTCTTGATTGGCTGATGCATGGGATCATGGAGCACAATGCGCACCATGTGAATCCACGCATCGGCATGTTTGGCTTGCGCCGCGCGCAGCGCTTGCTCAAAGAGAGCCACTTCAGTGAAGTGTTGAGTTACCGCCTGAATTGGCGGCTCTATACGGAATGCGTCAGCCGCTGCAAGCTGTATGACTACGCCAATCATCGTTGGTTAGACTGGCGCGGCGACGTCACAGCGCAGGCCACTGTGCACTTACATCCGGTCGCGCCCTAAGGAACCGCGTTAAAGGACCCGACAGGGTCTTTTGCCAGCTCAGGGTGCCTTGGAAAGAGGGCCACCACTCACGTATCCTACCGTGACCACACCGCTAGGATAACCTCCTCATGCTGAGCGCCCGCGCGATTTTGGGTCAATACCCTAATGCCTTTACTCATGTGAGTGGAGACCTGGAGTGTCAGGCAAGTCATTGTCGAAGCGCCGATGAGGCGCGTGTGGGCTCGTTGGTATTCGTCAGTCGCACCGAGCACTTAGCCGCCGTACTCGCATGCCAGCCTGCCATTGTGGTGGTGGATGCCGCGGTGACGCCTTCAGTGCCGATGAGCACCGATTTCCCCTGTTGCTTCTTGCAGGCAGTGCATGTGCGCGCTGCGATGGGTCTTTTGCTTCAGCATTTTGACGGCAAAGCAGAGCGCTTTAGTCAATGGGGTGATCAGCACCCCACCGCTGTGGTACATGGCAGCGCAGTGATCGGTAGGCGGGTACTGCTCGGTCCTTACTGTGTGATTGGTGCGCGCACAGTGATTGGTGATGATTGCCGGGTGGGGGCACACACGGTGATTGAAAACGATGCGTTGATTGGCGAAGGGACGACCTTGCACCCGCATGTGTTTATTGGTGCCCGTTGTGAACTGGGCGCGCGCTGTGAGATTCATCCGCACAGCACGGTGGGCAGTGATGGTTTCGCGTACAGCCGCGATGCCAATGGCAAACCTGTCAAGATTGCGCAGGTTGGCATTGTTAAGATTGGTGATGATGTAGAGATTGGCGGTAACTGCTCGATTGATCGGGCAACGTTAACCGCCACGATGATTCGATCTGGCAGTAAGCTCGATAATTTATGCCATATCGCTCATAACTGTGATCTCGGTGAAAATGGCTTTTATACGGCCGGTTTCATGATGGCTGGCTCCACACGCATCGGTAAAAACTTCATGACGGGCGGTAACTCCGTGGTAGCGGGGCATTTAACGATCGCCGACAACGTGGAGTTAGCAGGGCGCTCGACCGTGACCAATGATGTCAAAGAAGGCGGTCAGTATGGAGGTTATCCGTTGCAACCGCTGCGCGACGCGCTCAAAACTTTGGTGAGCTTGGGAAAGCTCAACGAGATGCGTAAGAAATTAAATGCTTTGGCTAAGCGCTAAAGACCAAACAATATAAGACAACCGTTTGAGTATGGGCCAATCAGGGGCTTCGCGGCGACAGCGTGTGAGTGCTATCCGTGGTGAGATCTAACGCCGACAAGGCGCGTGAGGACGTTAATATCTGCCTCACTAAGGGCTTGTAGTCGGTGCGTCGCAGCATCCACAGGGCAAAGGGTTGGCTCGGATCCAAAGGATCAAGATAAGCCCCATTTAATCGAATCTCAAAATGCAGGTGATAGCCGGTGGATAGCCCGGTGGATCCCACATAGCCAATTTCAGTTCCCCGACGCACTTCCGCGCCTATCCAGGTGTTGCTTGCAAAACTATTGAGATGGCCATAGTGAGTCGTATAGCCACCGGGATGCTCAATGATGATGAGATTGCCATATCCGCCATTGGGACCTGAGAAAATCACTCGGCCGTCTGCCACGCTCACGACCGGTGTGTTACGCGGGGCGGCAAAATCAACGCCAATGTGATTTTCAGAACGCAGCTCCGTGTGACTCACCACCTTACGGCGTGCTTTGCCCCGGGGTGACTTGATACGTAACAAGACCGTTGAGGCGCCTACACCGCGCGACACATGCGTAAAGCGCACGGGGCTAATCCAGAATTGCCGTTCGAAGGACTCGCCGTTGGGCGTAAAGAACCCACCAGGCAGACCGGGTCGCGTCAGCCACAGTGCTTGATCAAGGGTTTTCCAGGAGCGTTGGTCAACGAGTTCAATACTGGAGAGTTCTGCCGCATGGGTGGCGGTTGGTTCCGTATAGACAATGCGCACCCGACAGTTGTCACCATCGGTGCAGCTCGCCGTATCGGCCATAGTGGTGCTTAAAATAGCGACTTCAAAGTCTAGATCGGAGGGTACATTTTGTG
>CAIYVA010000192.1 GCA_903929455.1 uncultured Pseudomonadota bacterium
CCGTCATGTGCTCATTCAGTTTCCGATCGGCACGCTCGGCGACACGCTCGCCTGGTTCTCCTACTGTGACAAATTTGCGCGGCGTCACCCGGGCGCGAAAGTGTCGGTGGCGTTATCCGGGCTCATTATTCCGCTGCTGAAGGGCGCTTACCCTAATTTAAATTTACTGACCCATGTCGAGGCGCAGCAGCAAAAACTGCTCGAGCAGGTGTATGCCACCTATTCCATGGGCCTCTTTTTTGACGATATCGCCTGCGATCGGCAGCCGATTGATTTTCGTCACGTGGGCTTGCATCGCACTGCAGGCTACATACTCGGCGTGGATCCGTCTGACGAGGCGCCGAAGCTTCGTTTACCGGATGAGTCGCGGCCGATTGCCGAGCGCTATGTCTGCATCGCGGTGCAAGCGACCTCGGGTGCTAAGTACTGGAATAACCCCAATGGCTGGCGTGAAGTTATCGCCTTTTTGAAGCAAAATGGCTATCGGGTGATCTGCGTCGACCAAAAACCGGTGCACGGCACCGGCATCGTATGGACGCATATTCCGCACGGTGCCGAAGATATGACGGGCATCACGCTCGCCGAAGCGGCGCGTTATATGCGTCATGCTGAGTTTTTTGTGGGACTGTCGAGTGGACTGTCGTGGCTTGCCTGGGCGGCAGGTACCAAAGTGGTGTTGATCAGCGGCTTTTCGTTGCCGTCAACCGAGTTCACCAATCCGTACCGAGTGATTAACTGGCACACCTGTAATGGCTGCTGGAGCGATCCGAAGTTGCGCTTTGATCACACGGATTTTCTGTGGTGCCCACGGCACGCCAACACGCCGCGGCAGTTTGAGTGCACGCGCCTCATTACGGCCGAGCATGTGCGGCGGGTCATCAAGACGATTCCAGGCTTCGGGGTGAGCGCATCCGCTTAAGGCCGCTTAAGACTCCGTTGATGACAGCGTGTGAGCCTTTGATGCCAAGGCCATGACAGCCCAAGCATCAAAGGCTCGAGGAACACTGAATGACTGACTTCGCGGAGTTTGACGAAGAGGCAGTGGCCCCACGGCTCACCGCTGTGTCGGCGCTCGCTAATCTTGCGACTCGCCTTGGGATCGAGACCACCGCCGAGCAACTGTGTCGGCGCTTTGTGCTGAGCGAGGGCGAGCCCGGTTCTGATGCCTTAATCGCCATGGCCAAAGAGCTCGGCCTCAAGGCGCAGCGTTTGCAAGTAACCTTTGCTGAGTTGCCGAGGCTCGCAAAGACGCTGCCAGCCATCTTGCGTGCCCGCGATGGCAAAGCCTTGATCTTGGAGGCGGTGCACTCCGATCCCATGAAGGGTACCGTCGCCTTGGTGCGTGAGCCCGATGCACCGGATGAGGCCATTGCTCTCATTGAAGAAGATCAGCTCGCTGAGGTGTGGGAAGGGGAGGTGCTGTTACTGAAGCGCCAGCACGGCCTTGCCGATGAATCTCAGGCCTTCGGTATCGGCTGGCTGCTCGCGCAGGTGCTGCGCGAGAACAAGCTCTTTTTGGATATCGGGATTAGCGCGCTGGTCAGCACGGTGTTTGCTTTGGTGCCGGCGTTCATCTCCATGATTGTGATCGATCGGGTGCTCGTTAATCACTCGTATTCGACGCTGAATGTGTTGTCCACAGCCATTGGCATCATGCTGATCTTTGAAGCAATCCTGATGTATCTGCGGCGTTTATTGACGCAGGTGGCCACGACCCGCATCGATGCGCGGCTGCAAATTTATCTGGTCGATAAATTATTGAAGCTGCCGATGGATTATTTTGAGACGGAGCCGACCGGCAAAACGATGAACCGGTTGACGCAGATATGGAAGGTGCGGCATTTTTTGACGGGGCAGTTGTTTGGGGCCTTTTTAGACGCAGTGCCACTCATTGGGCTCATTCCGGCGCTCATCATTCTGGA
>CAIYVA010000193.1 GCA_903929455.1 uncultured Pseudomonadota bacterium
GCCGTACTGGCGTTAGATTACATGCTGACTGCAGCCTTGCTGTGATGTTTAGGAGCTAATTAATGAGACAGACACGAGCAGTTGAATTCAGTACGGGCCTCTTTGTGCTCCTGGGCTTTGCGGCGTTATTTTTCTTAATGACGCAAATCACCAGTCGCGGGTTTACCCTGCGTGAGGCTAACTATCATTTGACCGCCAGTTTTGAAAACGTCGGTGGCCTTAAGGTTGGCGCTCCGGTGTCGATGAGTGGCGTAACGGTTGGTCGCATCGAATCCATTGAATATGACGCGACGATCTTTAAGGCAGTGGTGAAGTTGGCTATTCGAACGCAGTTCAATCACATTCCGAATGATAGCGATGCGGCGATTTATACTGCCGGCTTATTAGGTGGGCAGTACGTTGGTCTGTCACCGGGTGGCTCGGATGTCTACTATAAAAATGGTGATGCCATTCAGTTGACGCAGTCAGCCATTGTTCTTGAGCATTTGATTAGTAAGTTCCTGTTCGATAAAGCCGGGCAGGGAGATGGTAAATCGTCGGCAGGTAAAACCCCATGATCGGAAGGTATGCGCACACAGGTCGGCGGCTCACGATGACGGTAGCGAGTGCGCTCGCAATCGGCTTCTTAGGTTTGGTGATGGCATCGCCTGCACGTGCGGACGGCGTGCAAAGTCCGCAGGACTTAATGGATTCTGTGTCTAAGCAAATGTTTAATGCCTTAGATGCGAATCGGGCGGCTATCAAAAAAGACGCTGAGAAGGCGTATCCATTGGTGGATGCTATCTTGCGGCCCCACTTTGATGCCCAATACACGGCGCGCTTGGTGCTGGCGACCCACTGGACAGCGGCGAGTGCCGATCAGCGTTCCCGTTTTGTACAAGCTTTTTATCACTCTCTGGTGCGGCTCTATGGCAGCGCCATCGCTGGCTTTACGGCAGATCGTTTGACGCTATTGCCCTTTCGTGGTGACCCCGCGGCGACCGAAGCCACCGTGCGCACGTTGGTGCGTCGTGACAGTGGAGCCACCATACCTGTGGACTATCGTTTACACAAAACCGCTGCCGGTTGGATGGCTTATGACGTCATCATCGAAGGCATTTCTTATGTTAAAAATTACCGCACCGATCTGGGCAGCGAAATTGACGCCAAGGGTTTGGATGCTGTGATTGGGCGTCTTGAGCGGGACGGATTGTCAGCTCCACCCGGGTCAGTTAAATAGTCATGATGCAATCCATGCGAGCGTGCGAGCGATGACCGTGGCCTGCGTGTTGAGTGGGGAGCATGGCCGCTATGCGTTGTCTGGCGCACTGCACTTTGCTAATGCGCGTGAGTTATTGGCAAGCGGTCTGCGCGCTTTTGCTGGGCAGAGCACTATCGAGATTGATCTGAAGGATCTGACGAGTGCAGACAGTGCTGGCCTTGCCGTATTACTAGCGTGGGTAGAGCGCGCGCGGGCTCACGGGCAACGCCTGCAGTTGGGTCCTCTGCCTGTGCAGTTGGCCGCCATCGCCAGGGTGTGTGACATCGAGCAGATGCTGACCGCCGCCTCCGTATAGGCGGCGTTTTTTAAATGCCCGAGTTTTTAAGTCCGATGCGAGCAGAACATGCGCGGTGTCTGCTACTTTGGGGTATCGGTTTTGGTATCGGTATTGTCGTCAGGTGGCGGATCGTCGTAGGTGACATCCGGGACCTGGCCGTCGTGCACCAAATAGTTGCGACGCGCTAGATAAGACGCGCGGATCAGCGCGTATGAATCAAAAGCAGTGTCTATGGTGGCGTCGGTGGATAACAGTTCTGCGCGACGATCAACGACGCGCAGTGCCGTGACGCCATAGCGCTCCGTGGATTTATCGAAATAATGATCGACCGTCAGGTAGCGATCCACCAGCTCAGCAGGGGCATCGCGTAGATCGGACGGGCCTAAGATAGGCAGCATCAAGTAAGGGCCCGCTGGTACTCCCCACGTACCGAGCGTTTGCCCAAAATCTTGGTGGTGACTGGCGAGACCAAAATGCGTCGCTGGGTCAAAAAAGCCAGCGAGGCCAATGCTTGAGTTGACCACGAAGCGTGCCGTGTCGCTACCGGCAATCGCGATTTTACCCTGCAACGCATCGTTCACGATGGCGGTGGGGTAGGCTAAGTTCGCCACAAAGTTGGATATGGCATGTCGGCCTGCTTCAGGCAGCACCGCCACATAGGCTTTGGCAACGGGTCGGCCGAGCATGCGATCAAAGGCGCTATTGAATGCGTAGGTCGCTCGATTCAGGCGCTCCCACGGGTCATTGGGGGTGTCGGCCGCGTGGGAGGGAGCGCACCCCAGAGCACCTAGGCAGCCTAATAGGAGCGCCAGTGCGTGATTGCGATACGGGCGAATCGTGTCTGGGCGGGTATAGCCGGTCATAGAGGGTCCTTAAGATGGCGCATGGTACACCCGGTCTGTCCCCTATGCCATCGGCTCAGCGCCGGGTATCAGGCAGGTGGGAGGGGAGTGGCTCGCCCCGTTCAAGCGCTGCCTGCAGACGCGGTGGTAGGTATTCTTTAAGTTCGTCGATGCGGGCCTTAAAGCGCGCGCGTTGCACTGGCGTGATGTTGGCGCTAACCAACGCCAGGCGTAGCGTTTCGATGGCCAGCGTGAGTTCGCCGCTCAGCAGTTGGTACTCAGCCATGTAGTAGTTGGCTTCTGCTTCGTCTCCGGCAGCGCTCGCGGCCAAAGCAATGACCCGTACCTGACTTTGGCTCGGCGCGACACTGTTGAATAAATCGAGTAGCACGGCATGCGCGAGCTTTGGCTCCTCGCTACGCATCAGTGTCTCCGCGTAGTGCATGGTGACTGGGACATTACGAGGAAAAAGCGCCTTTGCCCGAGCGAGCACTGCGCGCGATCGGTCGGTCTCGCCTTGTGCCAACAGGCTCTGACCGAGTGCAGTGTGGTACTCGATGATATCGGGGTGCCGATTGACTAGGTCCTGAAGGATAGGTGTTGCTTCTGCGGGGCTATTGGCTTGTATGAGGCCTAAGGCTCGACCGAAGTGGCGGTAATCGGCCACCGCATCATCCTTAAAAAGGGTGTCGGCATACACTAATCGGGGGTCCGACTCCGACGTTAAAGTCATCACGCGCAGTCTTTCCCGCGCCAGACGATACGACACCGAATCGACTGGACGTACCGTGGGGTATTTGGCGGCGCGATTTTTAGCTTCGGCGACGCGTGCGCTGGTCAACGGGTGGTTCTGTAACAGTTCAATAATTTTAGCATTCTGGCCATAGTTGCCCATGCGCCGACCGAGCGTTTCAAAAAAAGTGGCCATCGCAGTAGGATCGTATCCCGCGTTCGCCATCACGCGGATGCCGATGCGATCCGCTTCGTATTCGTCCTCGCGTGAGAAATTAAGTTGCTGTTGTGCTGCTGCCCCTTGGCCAACGGTGATCCCCGCCATGGCGGCATCGGAGCTGTGGGAAGCGGCGCCGAGCAAGATGGCGAGCAACATGGCTGCGGTGGTTGCCAGGCTTGCGTGACTTGCTTGCAGGACGCCGCGCACCGCATGGCGCTGTGTCACGTGTGAGATTTCATGGGCGAGAACGCCGGCCAGTTCGCTTTCACTGGTAGTCGCTAGGATGAGATCGGCGTTTACAAACACGAAACCGCCGGGCACCGCAAAGGCGTTGATCCCGGGTTCCTTGATCAAAAAGAAGTTAAAGCGCCGATCGCCTTCTTGGGCGTGACTGGCGAGTCGTTGGCCGATGTCTTGAATGTATTCGCTGAGTTCCGGGTTCTCAATCAGAACCCCGGCGTCGCGTAACTGTCTCATCATCATGGCGCCGACTTCCTGCTCTTCGGCGGTGGTGAGTACGGCGTCTGCTGGACTACCGATATCCGGCAAGTCCTGCGCAGCCGGGCCGGTGAGTGGGCCTGGAGAGGCTGCGACAGCAAACTGCGACGCCAACAGGCTTGCCGTGATCAAAGCGACGACGGCGCGTTTTAACAAAAGGGTATAAGCTGTCATATAGACTCAGTCAGACCATGCGGCGGGGCATTCGTTCATTTAAGTATGGCGCATGATCTCACAGATGCTCTGAGGCAAAGTCTGCCAATCGTGAGCGTTCGCCGCGCATCAGGGTTAAATGGCCAGAGTATGGCCAGCCATGGAAACGGTTGACGACATAGGTCAGACCGCAGGTGGTCTCTGTCAGATAAGGCGTATCAATCTGCGCGATGTTGCCTAGGCAGACGATTTTTGTGCCGGGACCTGCGCGCGTCACCAGTGTTTTCATCTGTTTAGGCGTCAGGTTTTGTGCTTCATCAAGGATGATGTATCGATTAAGGAAGGTGCGGCCGCGCATGAAGTTTAAGGAGCGAATTTTAATACGGCTGCGCAGCAGGTCGTTGGTGGCCGAACGCGCCCAATGACCGCCTTCTTGGCCTTGTGTGAGCACCTCTAGATTGTCCATGAGCGCACCCATCCACGGCTCCATTTTTTCTTCTTCCGTTCCGGGTAAGAAGCCAATGTCCTCACCCAGAGGAACGGTGACGCGCGTCATGATGATTTCGCTGAAGCGACGTGTGTCGAGGGTTTGCGCGAGACCGGCCGCAAGCGTGAGCAGTGTCTTGCCAGTGCCTGCGGGTCCTAAGACCGTTACAAAATCGATGTCTGGGTCAAGCAGTAAGTTGAGTGCAAAATTCTGCTCACGATTTCGTGCGGTGATGCCCCACACGTTGTGTCGCTCCACGCGATAATCGTGCACCAATTCTAAAATTGCCTCGTTGCCCTTGAGGCTTCGAACCACAGCCTCCACGCCGTTGGGAGCGTCTTCATAGACGAACTGATTGACGTGCCAGTTGGCGATATCAGGCCCGGTGAGTCGATAAAAGGTGCGCGACTGCTCTTTCCAGGAATGCATGTTGTCGCCGTGGCGTGTCCAGAAATCACCCGCCAAGGCCAAATGGCCGGTGGCCAGCAGGTCGGCATCCTCAATCGTTTGATCGTTGAAATAATCTTCAGCGTGTACGCCGACGATGGCGGCTTTGATTCGCAGATTGATGTCCTTAGACACCAAGGTGATTTCAGTATCCGGTCGCGACAGCTTGAGTGCGAGGGCTTGGCCTAGAATGGCGTTATCCGCTCCTTTGCCAGGCAATGCGGGCAGACCTGCATCGAGTCGCTCGGTTTGGAAAAACAGACGGCCGGCGGGCGGGCGCTTATTGGCGCCACCTATGCCTGCTGACGGCAAGGCAAGGCCTTTATCAATGGCGCTTTTTGCAGCGCCATGCATCAATTCGTCTAAGAATCGACTGACTTGTCGTGCGTTGCGTGCGGCTTCGGAAACGCCTTTTTTACCTGCATCCAATTCTTCGAGCACAATCATCGAGATGTAAATATCGTGTTCTTCAAAGCGGAAGATGGCGGTCGGATCATGCATCAGCACGTTCGTGTCGAGCACAAAAAGACAGCGTTTGGCGCGTATGGTTTTGCTCATGGTCGGCGTAGCACCTAGAGCGCGCGCGCGGCTATGAGTACAGCCTCGGCATGCCCGGTGACTTTTACCTTGCGCCACTCCTGTCGCAAAATTCCTTTTTCATCAAGCAAAAAAGTGCTGCGCTCTACGCCCATATACTTTTTGCCGTACAGGCTTTTTTCTTTGATCACATCGAACAAGTTGCAGACCTTCCGTTCGGGATCAGCCAGCAATTCGAAAGGTAATTTAAACTTAGTTTTGAATTTTTGATGAGATAGGACGCTGTCTGGGGATACGCCAATTAGCACGGTCTTGGCTTTTTTAAATTGTGCATGCAGATCGCGAAAGGCTTCGCTTTCCTGTGTGCAACCAGGCGTGTTGTCGCGCGGATAGAAGTAAATCACCAGCTTGGTGCCGCTTGCGTCTTTTAGGCGCCAAGCACCTGCGGTGGAATCTAAGCCAAAGTCAGCTATTTTTTTTCCAATGGCCGGTGCGGTCATGCGAGTTCCTCTGGGTGTGCTCAGTTCTTGACGGGTTCCAAGATCGCGTCTAGGTTGAGATGATCGCAGAAATCCATGAACTCTTCGCGAAGCACACCTAAGTGAATTCGACTGGGCACATTGATAATGACTCGCACGGAGAACATCGGGGCACTGGTGTGGGCGGCGGGATAGCTTCTGCTGTCCAGTTCAGCGACATCAATGCCGCGCGCCGCGAAAAACCCCGTGACGCTGGCGACAATGCCTGGTTGATCAAGGCAAACGATATCAATCGAGTAGGGCATCATATCGATGCGTGGTGGGCGCGGTTCCGTACGCTTGAGCTGAATAGTCATTTCACCGGCGTCGGCCACTTTTTTGATTTCGGTTTCGACTTTCGCCAAAGAATGCCAGTTGCCGGATATGAGTAGCGAGATCACAAACTCGCTGCCCAGTGCCGCCATGTGGCTTTCGACAATATTGCCGCCGCAGTCGATGATCGCCTGTGTCAGGGCGTGCACCATTCCCGTCCGGTCGTTACCCAGAGCTGAAATGGCGATCAGTTGCTTCATGGTCGGTGGGGCTCGGGAGTCGGTCATTAGGTGTCAGAGTGTACCCTTGAGTCGCCTCGCTGGGTAAGGATCAGCGGCTTTGCTTGCGCCCATGGCCACCCGCTCGGTACCATCGCGAACCCCACAGGCTAAGGCTTTTATGTTCAGCGGCACCCTAGTAGCAATTGTCACGCCCATGACCCCCTCCGGTGAGGTCGATTTTGCGGCGTGGGACGCCCTATTGGACTGGCACTTAGCGGAGGGAACCGAAGGAATTGTGGTGTGTGGTACCACCGGTGAATCGGCGACCGTGAGCCTAGCGGATGCTGCTGAGCTAACCCGGCGGGCTCAGGCGCGCATCGCCGGTCGCATCCCTGTGATTGCCGGCAGTGGGTTGAATGACACTGCCAAGACCATTGAGCGCACCCAAGTGATGGCAGAGGCTGGGGCGGATGGCGTGCTGGTAGTCACGCCGTATTACAATAAGCCGACCCAAGAGGGGCTGTTTTTGCATTTTACGGCCATCGCGGATGACGCGAGCGTGCCTGTCATTTTATACAACGTGCCTGGTCGGACGGGTGTGGATATGCTGCCAGCGACCGTGGTTCGTTTGGCTACTCACCCACGCATCGTGGCGATTAAAGAGGCGACGGCCGGATTGCCGCGTATGCTAGAACTGCTCGCTGGCTGCGGTACGGATCTTGAGATTTTGTCGGGCGATGATCCCACCTCCGCTGACACCCTGTTGGCGGGCGTGCATGGCGTGATTTCCGTGACCGCTAATGTCGCACCTCGGTTGATGCGGCAGATGGTCGATGCGGCCCTTGAGGGCGACGCGGTGCGCGCGCGGGAAATCGATCAGCGGTTGCGACCGTTGCATCGAGAGCTTTTTGTGGAGCCGAATCCGATCCCTGCCAAGTGGGCAGTGGAACAGCTCGGTCTGATTCGCGGCGGCATTCGCTTGCCGCTTACGCCGCTGTCCTCAGCAGGGCAATTATTGGTGCGCGATGCCATGCGTGCTGCAGGGGTTTTATGAAGCAAGTGAATCAGTTGGTCAGCGTCTGTTTAATGGTGATGGCCATCTCCGGCTGCGAGGCCATGCGAGTGAGTCAGGATGCGTGCCGCCAAGTGCAGCCCTATGAGGCTGCTGTGAGTATCGCCGCCGTCCATTCGGTGGATGGTTTGCCGCCACCGAATACCAAAGCCGCGCTTAAGATCGGCGACGCTGAGCCGTTGACGCCGCCTGGCACCGCCTGGAAGCCGCACTGTTTGGATAAACCGCCACGCTTTAACAGCGACGCGGTCAAGGCGTCCGCCCCGGTGCGGGCAGCGCCTGTGCCGGTGACGACAGCTCCCGCGAGCACCACGCCATAAGGTAGCATTGGCAGTTGGCACAGCCGCGACTGCGCGGTTAGGCTTTTTAAGGTTTGGAGAGGTGGCCGAGTGGTCGAAGGCGCTGGACTGGAATTCCAGTAATGCCCTAACGGGTATTCGTGGGTTCGAATCCCACCCTCTCCGCCACACTGCCGACGGGCGCGGGATGAGCTGTTGAGAAGGGTTATTGGTCTTATTAAAACAGATTGAATAACTCATCTATCAATATGATTTTAATGATTTTTCAATGGTGACCCGCGTCGGTTCCTCCGCGACAATCAGCCGTCAACCCCGTCAGGCCCGGAAGGGAGCAGCGGTCGCGGTGCGATTGGGTGCCGGAGGGCAGCTGGCGCGGGTCACCACCTTTGGCTTTCTGACCATCGAGACTTGCCTGTGAACTATCTTGCCCTTGCGCGAAAATGGCGGCCCCGTGCGTTCACTGAGCTCGTTGGCCAAGAGCATGTGGTCAGAGCCCTAGCCAATGGCTTAGACAGCAACCGCGTGCACCATGCTTTTCTGTTTACCGGCACGCGGGGCGTTGGTAAGACAACGGTTGCCCGTTTGCTCGCCAAGGCGCTTAACTGTGAGGCGGGTGTGTCGTCTCAGCCGTGCGGGCAATGCGCAGCCTGTCAAGAAATCGATCAAGGTCGATTTGTTGATCTCATTGAAGTTGACGCGGCCTCACGCACGAAGGTAGAAGATACGCGCGATCTGTTAGAGAACGTGCAATACGCGCCCGCCCGTGGCCGCTATAAGGTTTACCTGATCGATGAAGTCCACATGCTGTCAGGCCATTCGTTCAATGCCTTACTAAAGACACTGGAAGAGCCGCCGGCGCACGTTAAGTTTCTGCTGGCAACGACCGATCCGCAGAAGTTACCAGTGACGGTGTTATCGCGTTGCTTGCAGTTTCATTTGAAGCGTCTGTCATCGCCGTTGATTATCAGTCGGCTGGCGGACATCTTAACGGCAGAGAAGGTGACTTTTGAGGCCTCGGCATTGCCGCTGCTTGCGCGTGCGGCAGACGGTAGTTTGCGGGATGCTTTGTCGCTTCTGGATCAAGCCCTCGTCTTCGGTGGCGGCCGTGTGAATGAGTTGGATGTCAGGAGCATGTTAGGCACGATCGATCGTGCGCACGTGGTGCGCTTGCTCGAGTGCTTGGCGACTGCGGATGCGCCGGGCGTTGTGGATATCTTGCGGGCGCTCGATGAGCAGGCGCCTGATTACGATCAGGCGTTGTGCGAGTTAAGTCTGCTATTAGAGCGCGTGGCGCTTGAGCAGCAAGTGCCTGGCGCTGGTGGCGATGCGAATTTTGATGGCGCTTTGTTGAGCCATTTAAGCCAACAGATGTCGGCTGAGGATCTGCAGCTCTATTATCAAATCGCCCTCGTCGGGCGGCGCGATTTGTCGCTGGCGCCGGAGCCTAGGGTTGGTTTTGAGATGACTTTGCTTCGGATGCTGGCGTTTCGACCCGCCACGGTCTCGCCATCGCCCGCCACACAGTCATCGGCGGGCTCACCTGCGCCGGCCGCACGTCCCGCACAGACGTCTGCCGCCACCGGCCGTGGGTCGCCCGCCAGTAAGGCCGCGGTGACAACGGATGGCAAGGCGGTTCGCGCAGTGGCAGACGCTGGCGCCACGCTTGAGCCGACCGCAGATAATTGGCCTACGGTATTAGCCTCGTTGGATTTGACCGGGGCTGCGCGCCAACTGGGTGCGCAGTGCACATGGGTAGAGCGGGCTGGAGATACGGTACGCCTGCAGCTTGATCCGCGCGGTGAGGCGTTACGAACGGCGCACACAGAAGAGCGCTTGGCACAGGCCTTAGGCCGTTACTTGGGCTCGACTCTGCGCTTGGTGATCAGTGCAGAACCGCCCGAGGAAGCCACCGCGGTGGTGCTAGA
>CAIYVA010000194.1 GCA_903929455.1 uncultured Pseudomonadota bacterium
CCAGCCAATGGCCCAACGGCTGCAGGGACCTCATTTAATGGACCGATTCAAGGCGTTCGTCTGCGCTAGCGCTTCGTTACATATGCCTGCGTGACTGCTTTCTGCGCAATCAGTAAATAGCCGGCACAAAACGTTGTGCCGACATCTTAGGTCGCTTGTAACCAGTGTCGCGCTGTCGCGGCGGCACTTCAATCTCAATAGGACTCATTGGCTCATAGGGAACTTGCGCCAATAGGTGGGCTATACAATTGAGGCGTGCGCGCTTCTTGTTATCCGATTCAACCACGTGCCAAGGGCAGGTTTTTAGGTCAGTCGCTTTGAACATGGCGTCTTTCGCCATGGAATACTCTACCCAGTGCTTGCGAGACTCCAAATCCATAGGACTTAACTTCCAACGCTTAACTGGGTTATGGATGCGTTCTTGGAAACGCTTTTCCTGCTCTGCATCACTCACTGAAAACCAATACTTGATCAGGATAATGCCCGAACGAATCAGCATCTCTTCGAACAGAGGACAGGAGCGTAGAAACTCCTTGTGTTCGTCTTTGGTACAAAAACCCATCACGTGCTCAACACCGGCGCGGTTGTACCAACTTCGATCGAATAAAACGATTTCTCCTGCAGCCGGCAGCTGCGCCACATAGCGTTGGTAATACCACTGACTACGCTCACGCTCAGTGGGAGTTCCTAATGCCACAATCCGACACGAACGAGGATTAAGACTTTCAGTGATGCGTTTGATGACCCCGCCTTTACCGGCAGCATCTCGCCCCTCAAAGATCACAGCGACCTTAAGACCCTGCACGCGCACCCACTCTTGTAGCTTAATCAGCTCCGACTGCAGGTAGGCCAGCTCATCAACATACGTGTAATTTTTTGGTGGCTTACGCGCTTTCATCTGAGGCGTGCGACGCCAGTCCTGCTCAATCGTGTGGCGCTCCTGGACGTCGGATAGCACCTCACCATCAACTCTCTTCCGCTTCTTCGTGCTCATAAAACCCCACCTGATTGTTTAAGTGCTCTACACCGATCGAGTATTCGCCGAGCCTTGCTAAATAGATGACATCTATTGGGTGTAGCCCATTGGCACTGAAATGTCTAATAAAGCAGCCGGTCCTCGGCCCGTCATCGGCCACACACGGCACGACTTGGCCGTCACCTGCCTGGTACCCCATAGGAGGTTTTGATAGACCGGCCTCTCACGGCTTACGCCGGCTAGCTGCCTTGGACAACCTTGACCGATCCCCGGGGCGGCTGATGCAGCGGCAGATACCTTATCGTAGTCAGATATGCTGTGCCATCTTAAGCCCCAAGGACCCATATGACCCACCGCCAGATATCGACCGAGCAGGGAGTGACCCTAGAACCCGCTGATGCGCTAGCCACTGTTATTTGGCTGCATGGCCTAGGCGCGGACGGCAACGACTTCGTGCCGATCGTGCCTGAATTTCGGTTACCGTCAAGATTAGGCATCCGCTATCTATTCCCACACGCCACTGTGCGTCCAGTAACCATTAACCAGGGATACGCCATGCGAGCCTGGTATGACATCCAGAGTCTCGATCCCAATAGCCGCGGCGACGCACCGGGACTGGAGGAGTCGGTCGCACGAATCACCCAGCTGATTGATCAAGAACGAGCGGCCGGCATACCTGCCGCACGCATTGTGATCGCAGGGTTTTCCCAGGGCGGCGCGGTGGCACTACACACCGCTTTGTCCTATCCGGAGTCGCTTGGTGGCCTGCTTGCTCTTTCTACTTACCTGCCCTGCCCAGAATCGCTCGAAGCGCGGCTCACGCCGGCCAATCAGGCCATCTCAATCCTCATGTGCCATGGTACCGAAGACACCGTGGTGGCACCGACCATGGCACTGATGGCACGTGAGTGGCTGGGCGCCCATCGATATACAGTGGACTGGCGCACCTATGGCATGGCACATTCAGTATGCCCAGCGGAAATCGGTGATGTTGCACTCTGGCTCAGCACCCAGATGGATCGCGCGTCTTTGCATCGATAGATGAGCGATCAACAGCGCGCTAAATCACTTCTAACTCGTTCCACACCGGGCCGAGCAAAATCTTGAGCATGGCTTCGTCTGCGTAGATTCGCTCACCGGATAGTCCGACTACACCCGGCGTCAAAATGCCCAGCACCCGATGCGCACTTTGGGTGCCATCCGCATGCCCAACAGTCACTGTGTACTCTTGTGCGACGCCGGCATCCCCCACCCACTCAGTATGTAGCTCATAACCGCGAATACGCGGTAAGGCGTGAGAGAAAAAATGCTCGTAGTAGCGCTTCGTCGCTGCCATGCCTACAAAGCGTTTAGCAATGGGATAAAAATGATATTCCGGTATCGGATCTAAGGTTGCAAGCGTTGCCGCCAGATCACCCTCGGCCTCCGCAGCCGAGTGTCGATGGGCCACTTCGATGAATTCATCCAGCTTGAGCGCCATACCTACCCCCTACTCGCCTTCCGGGAACGACTGATCATATCCCTAAAGCGCTTGCCAGAACGCTTCGTCATGCGTTTTTGCCGATCGCCACCGCGACACCAAAACCCGCTAGCACGAATGCCGCGAGAACCACTACACTCAACCTATCTATTCACGTGTCCATCGAAACGACCCGGAGAGCCTCATGCGCAACCGATCTCAGCACGCCCGCTTCTTGGCTTTAGCCTGTGTTTTGGCGATCACCCTACTCCCTAGCCGGCCCGCCGAATCAGCAGCACCTCAACAACTGACTCAGGCGCCTGGGTATTACCGACTGAAAGTAGGCAAGATTGAAGTGACTGCGTTGAATGATGGCTCATTTATGATGCCGGTTGGCCAAATGCTCAAAGGCATCTCCGCGGATGCTTTGCACGCGGCACTTACACGGGCTTTCCTCACGGACCCTATGGAACTGTCCGACAATGGCTTTCTCATTAACACAGGAACCCACTTAGTCTTGGTGGACACTGGTTCGGGTGCTTTTTACGGGCCAAGCTTTGGACGACTGGCAGAGAATTTAAAGGCAGCAGGCTATACCCCAGAGCAAGTCGATGAGGTTTACATCACCCACATGCACGCGGATCACCTCGGTGGCTTGGTTGCCAATGGCAAGGCTGTGTTCACGCATGCCGTCGTGCGCGCCGCAGAAGCCGAAGGCGACTATTGGCTCGATCCAAAAAACGCAGAGGCAGCCCCTACAGAGTCGAAAGGATTCTTTTCTATCGCCTCACAGTCAATGAGCCCGTACATCGCCGCAGGACGCTACAAACCGTTTAAAACCGATATCGAACTGGTGCCTGGGGTGCGCGCCATCAACACGCCTGGGCACACGCCGGGCCATACCGCCTACCTCGTATCGAGCGAGGGCGAATCGCTCATTCTGTGGGGCGATTTAATGCACGTCGCTGCCGTTCAAGTGCCCGATCCGACCATCGCCTTCCTGTACGACGTCGAATCCCAAGCGGCTAACGCTCAAAGAATACGCATTTTTTCTGAGGCCGCCAGCAAGCGATCACTGGTCGGTGGCGCTCACTTGCCTTTTCCTGGCTTAGGGCACTTGCGCGCGAATGGAAGCGGCTTTGAGTACGCACCCACCAATTACACCACTTTGCAGTGAAGGCTATGGGCGAAAACACGAGCCTAGCGCCTTGTGGCGCAGGGCTCGGTCGCTAAGTCAGATGCGGCGATTAAACACCGACCACCGCTGTCCGTCTAAAATAATCAATGGTCGCCTGCAGTCCCGCCTCTAAAGACACCTGCGGGTGCCAATCAAGCAATGTCTTTGCTAACGAAATATCTGGGCAGCGCCTTATGGGATCATCCGCAGGGATGGACCGATACGTGAGCACAGCATTTGACTGAGTCAGCCTAAGAATAGACCGCGCCAGATCTCCGACGGTGCACTCCGTAGGATTGCCCAGATTCACAGGACCAACCAGTGCATCCTCACTGTCCATCAAACGGATAAGGCCATCAACCAAATCACTCACAAAGCAAAATGATCGAGTCTGCGAACCATCCCCGTACACGGTGAGATCATGGCCCGCCAACGCCTGAACAACAAAATTAGACACCACGCGCCCATCTTTTGGGTGCATCCGCGGTCCATAGGTATTAAAAATTCGTGCCACTTTTATTTTTAGACCGTGCTGACGGTGATAATCAAAGAACAAGGTCTCAGCGCAGCGTTTACCCTCATCGTAACAACTGCGGATGCCAATCGGATTGACATTGCCCCAGTAGCTTTCAGTCTGCGGATGCTGGATAGGGTCCCCGTAAACCTCGCTGGTCGATGCCTGCAAGATTTTGGCACCGGTTCTTTTCGCTAAGCCCAACATATTAATCGCACCGTGCACACTGGTCTTGGTCGTCTGCACCGGATCATATTGGTAATGAATTGGGGAGGCTGGACACGCGAGGTTATAAATCTCATCCACTTCCACATAAAGCGGCATGCAAACGTCGTGGCGAATCATCTCGAAGCGAGGATGCGCAAGCAAATGCTCGATATTTTGTCGCGCGCCGGTGTAAAAATTATCGACACAGAGCACTTCATCGCCCCGCGTCAATAGGCGCTCACACAGGTGGGACCCCAGGAAACCCGCTCCACCCGTCACCAACACGCGCCGCCCCTGCTCGTAACGCCGCGCTGCTATTAATGGGTTAACGGTCATACCAACACCTCAAAAGACTGCGTGACATCAGGCAATTATAGTTGCTGACCCAGGCGGGCGCGCCCTAAAACGGGCAGGCGCACTCTGAATTGTCAGCGGTAGCGGCGCACCACAGTACCAAGCGTTTAGTGTGCGGCCTTGACGCGATCTAGGGCACGCGCTTCGATCGCTTCGAGGCTCGCTGGCATCGCAGGCGACCAGTGGATGTGGTTGAACCCTTCAGGGAAACTATCGAAAAACTGAGCCTTGAGGACTGGATCCACTAACGCAAGCGTACCCCTGACCGCCGTAAAGTTACCTGTCGATTTGGTAATGCGCGCGGCAATTTCCGGGCGCAGGGTGTAGTTGATCCAAGCATAGGCCGCCGTGTCGTTCTGACCCTTCGCCGGCAACGCAAAGGTGATCAGCCAGCCCACCGCTCCGGATTTCGGATTAACAAAGCGCACATAGGGATTTTCGCGATTCAGCTCCCAACTTGCAGAGTCCCACAGCAACGCTGCACTGACTTTGTCTTCACGCATCGCCTCGAACAATTTCTGCTGCGACTCGAAGTAGAAATTGACGTTGGGTTTACACGCAATCATGGTTTGCGCGACCTCATCCATCAACTGGGCATAACCCTTGGGATCAGAATACAGCGCAAAGGGATCTTTACCCAATCCGAACGCAAAAGCGATCAGCGAATGACGTAGCGCACGCATCGAGGTTTTTCCATGCAGCTCCGGCTTACACAGATCCAGATAATCCTTAACTTGCGCGGTTCGCTGATTAACGATGATCCCCTGGGCGCCCCACAAAAAGGGCACGCTGTAGAGCTTACCGTCTATGGTCGTATTGACCTTGACGCTTTCTAGCAATTCGGGAAAGTATCGCTCGCTGTGAATCTTTGTGAGGTCGATCGGTTTGTAGAACTGATACTGCCGCTGTGTACCGGTCAGCCGATCCTGAGATGGCTGTATGAGGTCAAACCCGGCACCACCGGATGCACGCAGTCGTGAGATCATGCCCACGTCATCATCCACCGTAACCTCAACTTCGGTTCCGGTTTCCCGTCGAAAGTCCTCAGCCACATCAGCGGGAACATACCCTCCCCAACTAAGGATCCGCAGTTTATGCGCGTCCTGAGCCGACGCAGTGAGTGCGCAGCAGAACCCCATCACCACTAGACTCGCATAAGCACGTTTCATCAGCAGACCTCACGCACGCGTAGCGCAGACCGACACGATCCATCCTACGCTACAACACTACCTCATTATGACGCCGCGTTTAAAGCAAGACAGCGCTCGAGCGGCGCACAACGACGCCTGAGGGCCAGCTGGCCACGGTCACCGTATGTATCTGAAATTAGGAATCGTGCACCCAGAGAGATTCGAACTCCCGATTCCCTGGTTCGTAGCCAGCTGGTCTTTGCCACTATCGATAGATCTCTCTGCGGTTACCCACCCGGACGACGACGATACGGAGCACGTCATCGTCAATGTTGGCGATGATTCGATAGTCGCCAACCCGATACTTCCAATAAGTCCCTAAAGTCGAGCCTCTAAGGGCTTCTCCAAGACTCCGCGGATCCTTAAGCAGTAGCAGTCGAGTTTGGAGGAAAGCGAGAATGCGCTTCGCAATCGGTGGATCCAGTCGTCCGATGTCCTTCTTGGCTCGATCACTGAGCTCAATCCGCCAAACCAAGCTCGTCCTCCACTTCCTTCAGGGTATACGTTTTACTTTTACCTTTTCGGACGAGTTCCATCTCTTTGTCAGCGAGGTATAGATCTTCCAAATCTTCGAGGTACTCGTAAATCGCCTCACGGGCGTAGAAGCTCTTGGTACGCCCCGTCGCCTTGGCCAACGCATCCAGACGCGCTTCGATATCTGCCGATAAACGCAAAGCCAACATATGACGCACCCCTGTAAATGCTATACATGTATAGCACATCATCCGGCTACGTTGGAATAAGGACTGACACCATACCGGCCGTGTGCAGGCAATAACCGAAACCGGTTCGGACCGGCATGCTTGAAAATACTTTGGTAAATGGTGCGCCCGGAGAGATTCGAACTCCCGACCCCCTGGTTCGTAGCCAGGTACTCTATCCAGCTGAGCTACGGGCGCGTAACTATTTGATAAGACTCACTATTCCACGAAGCTCTGAACTAACACAGCACACGTGGGGCGCGAATTGTACACAGTTTCGACCCTCGGATGCTATTCGATCTCCGCAAACAGGGTAGTTTGCCACGGCCACTGCGCACCCACCCGGCGCTTGTAGCGGGCAATGACCCGTCTTAGGCTACGAGCCCACTCGATCGACGGACGTCTGCCCATGAAAATCACCCGCCTGACAGCATCTCGGTCCGTGTTACTACGCGGCGCATGCATGGTGCTCGCTCTGGGGGTATTGACAGGCACTCGCACCACACCATCTGCAGACCTTGTGATTACAAACGCCGCCATTTGGACCGGCGAACCGACGCAACCCGAGGCGCAAGCGCTCGCCGTGCTAGGCGATCGGATTGTCGCCATCGGAAGCAATGCGGCTATGCACGCTTGGCAAGGCAAACAAACGCGCGTCGTCGATGCGCAGGGACAGCGACTTATCCCCGGCTTCAATGACGCGCACGTGCACTTCTCTGACGGCGGCGCATCGCTCGAAGCGGTACAACTCAACGACGCCACCAGTGCCGACGATTTCAAAAGACGCATTGCAGCGTATGCAGTTACCCGCCCAGCAGGTCAATGGATCACCCAAGGGGAGTGGGATGAGACTAAGTGGCCAGGCGGCGAACTCCCAACACGTCAGATGATCGATGCGATCACTCCCAACAATCCCGTCGCTCTCGATCGCTACGACGGCCATATGACCTTAGTCAACAGTCGCGCGCTCGCCTTAGCGGGCATTACTGCCGCCACACCCGATCCCGTCGGTGGCGTCATCGTGCGGGATGCAAAGGGCGAACCAACGGGCGCGCTCAAAGATGCCGCTATTCCATTGGTGACAAAAATAATACCCGCACTGACTCATGATGACCGGCGGACGATCATTCTGCGCGCGCTAGGCCACGCAGCATCCCTCGGTGTTACCAGTGTGCAAGACATGAACCCTGGCAATGCCGACATTGCCATCTACGCCGAACTATTGCGCGAGCACAAACTCACTACCCGCATCTATGTGGCCCCGCCTATTGAATCGATCGATGATCAAGCCACACTTGGGCTCGGACGCGCATTTGGCGATGTCTCGCTACGCATCGGCGCGGTCAAAGCCTACGCGGATGGGTCCTTAGGATCTCGCACCGCTTACTTATTTGAGCCCTATTCAGATCAAAGCGATAATCGCGGTTTACTGTCTGACACCTTTCAGCCTTTATCGAAAGGCCTTAATTACTTCACTCGGGCCGATGCCGCACACCTGCAAGTGTGTACGCACGCTATTGGTGATGCCGGCATCTCAACCGCTCTGGATCTGTATAGCAAAGTCTTTGCAGAAAACGGCGTGCGCGATCGACGCTGGCGCATTGAACACGCACAGCATATGGCGAGCAAAGATTTCCAGCGCTTCAAGGACCTGCAAGTGATCGCGTCCGTTCAGCCTTATCAGGCGATCGATGACGGGCGCTGGGCAGAAAACCGCATTGGTGCTGACCGCGGCAGTCGAACCTACGCATTTAAGACAATGATGCAATACGACATCCCGATGGCTTTTGGTACCGACTGGCCAGTGTCACCGCTTAACCCATTGCTTGGCGTGTATGCGGCCGTCACACGAGCGACCCTCGATGGCAAACAACCCAACGGATGGTACCCCGCACAAAAATTATCAGTGTCAGAGGCCCTGCACTTTTACACACAAGGTTCAGCGTACGCTGAGTTTGAAGACACGCGCAAAGGCACTTTGGCACCCGGTAAACTCGCCGACTTCATCTTACTGAGCCACGATGTACTGACCATCGCACCCACAGCGATCCAACACGTGCGTGTATTAAAAACGTGGGTGGGTGGCACTTTGGTCTATGAGGCGACCGCTCAGCACTAAGCTTGAGCGAATCACCACCACCAAGGCGGACTCCAACTAAAGGCGCTGCCTTTGCTGCCGATGCGATCGATCTTCCCTTCTTTATTAATAAAGAAGATACGGTAGGCTTTCAGCATTTTTAAATCGGCCACTGTGTGCACCGCGCCACCCGGGATGCTTGGCGCCGACATCGTTCGACTGTCCACCGGCACATACACCAGCAGCTCACCGCCCCGCGTGCCTGGAATGACGTATTGCGGTCTAGCAAAGGTCTGGATGAGGTCATTTTTGTCGCGACCCTGCCAACATAATGCAGTGGGCTCTTCTGCCACAACCAACGCACTCACGAGCATGCTGACACAGACAATCCACCTTAGAGAACGCGGCATAAATTAACCTTACTGTTAGACGTCTTGGCTGTGGCCGCTAGGGCCGCCAAGTGATCGTCTCTTGCATTGATCACATCTCACAATCCCATCATACGGATCTGGCTAGCAGCCGCCAACGTCATGCTGAGGCGTGGCACATAGCGCCA
>CAIYVA010000195.1 GCA_903929455.1 uncultured Pseudomonadota bacterium
CATGCCCGGCGTGCAAAAGCCGCATTGCAGACCATGTTCTTCCCAAAATGCCTCCTGAATCGGATGCAGTTGGCTTTCGTTGGCTAGGCCTTCGATGGTGGTGAGCTGACTGCCGTCGGCTTGCACCGCAAACGTGAGGCAAGACCGCACGGTGCGTCCGTCCATCATCACAGTGCAAGCACCGCAGACACCGTGTTCGCAGCCAACGTGGGTGCCAGGCAAGCCCAGCGTATGGCGCAGGCAATCGCTAAGCAGCATCCGTGCAGGAACCGTAGCCTCGCGTTTGCGGCCGTTAACGGTGATCGTAATGGCGTGTGTTGTCATGGCGTCTCCTGACTCTTACGTTGTTTAATTCAGACCGCGCCGACGAGCGCCTTCTCGACGAGCGAGCAAACGAGGTCCTTGCGGTATTCGGCGGGCGTGGTGGCATCGTCATGGGGGTTGACTGCATCGCGCGCCAAACTGCCAGCGCGCTTGAACGTGGCCGCGTCGGCAGCCTGGCCAGTGATGGCCTGCTCCACTGAGTGCAAGCGACGGGCACGGTCGTCGACACCAGCGCAAGCGATGACCGCTTGCGCAATGCGACCGTTGGAAACTGTCAGCAAAACTGCCGCCAAAGCCCAGGCGAAGTCGCCTTTGCGCATGCTCACTTCGGCAAAGCCGGCTTTTTGACCAGCCGGCGCCACTGGCACCCGCACCTCGACCAGCATCTCGTCAGAGCGCGTTGCGGTGCTGTACAGGCCCTGAAAGAAGTCTGCTGCTGCAACGCGACGCTCGCCGCTTTTGCTGCGCAAGACCATCGTCGCGCCCACAGCCAGTGCGACGGCTGGCATTTCGCTGGCTGGGTCGGCATGGCACAGGTTGCCGCACAAGGTGCCACGGTTGCGTACGGTACCGTGGGCCACCCATTCGTACGCTCTGTGCATCAGCGGGCAGCATTGCGCCACCAGGGCAGATGCCTTGATACCGGCATGCCGCGCCAGCGCGCCGATAGCAAGCTCGTCGCCCTCGCGGCGGATGTAGTTCAGGTCCGGCAAGCGGTTGATGTCGATGAGCCGCGCCGGGCGCGCAAAGCGCAGGTTCATCATCGCCACAAGGCTTTGCCCGCCCGCGAGGATTCTGGTCTCTATATCATCGAGCGCCAACAGGTCCAATGCAGCCGCGATTGATGACGGCCTCTCATAAGCGAATGCTGCGGGTTTCATGCGTCTCCTTCCGGTTTGCGATTGTGTTGTGGTGGCGGATCAGCCGCCGAAACGGGTTTCGGGCAGGCCACGGATGCCCAGCCCGGTGATTCGAAACACGCTGCCGGCCCCAAACTGCGGTCGGTTTTGCACCGCGAAGTTGTCGTGCACGGCAGGATGGGACACGCGCGCCATAGACGTGACGTAGATTTCGTCGAGCTTGTCACCGCCAAACATCACGCTGGTGATGTTGCGCACAGGCATGCCGATCTTGAGGTCGACGCTGCCGTCGGGTGCATAGCGAATCAGGTCCCCAGAGATCACCTGCGCGTTCCACATGAAGCCTTCGGCATCGACAGTGGACCCGTCGGCAAACCCGCTGTCTTTGGCGGTAGAGGCAAACAGACGCCGATTACTGGCTCCACCGGTCGCGATGTCGTAGTCGTAAGCCCAGATTTCCTGCTTGAAGGTATCGGCGAAATAGAACACCCGGTCGTCCGGGCTCCAGCAAGGGCCGTTTGAGCAGATGATGCCTGTATCGATCTTGTGCAGGCTGAGGTCGGTATCGAGGCGCCACAGGCTGCACAGCCCGAGCTCTTCTTTGTCATCCATGCCGCCGGCGAAGAATCGCCCGCGACGGTCACACTTGCCGTCGTTCAGGCGGGCACGCGTGATGTCGTCATCAACGCGGGCGACGCATTCGAGCGCGCCAGTTGCGAAGTCGTAAAGGTAGAAGCCGTCGTTGAGCGCCAACACCGCACCACCCTGCTCCCGAAGCGCCATAGCTCCAACGTCACGATCGAGCTTCCAATGCTCCACCGCGCCTGTATGCGGGCTATAGCGCCATAACGCTGGTTTGCCTACACGGGGGCCGGTGCCATCCACCCAGTAGAGGCAACCGTCTTTCACATCCCACACCGGGCTTTCGCCTAAATGGTTGTCGCATTTCAGCAGGCAATCGATTGTGTAAGCAGTCATGCGTTCACTATAAATCAGACGTATGACTAATAAACTAGGAGAAACCCTAGGTTGGTGTCTGAGCGCAAACTGTTAGGGGGTGTCATGCCCCACTTGCAAGCCCTGCGACAGGGACATCCCGCAGCGTTTGATGAGGCGCGCGCGCGGGGGGCGATGCTGGGCAATCTACTGCTACAATCACCGGCTCAGGCCCGGTAGCTCAGTCGGTAGAGCAGAGGATTGAAAATCCTTGTGTCGGTGGTTCGATTCCGCCCCAGGCCACCA
>CAIYVA010000196.1 GCA_903929455.1 uncultured Pseudomonadota bacterium
CCGCGCACGCAGCAGCGGCTGATGAGTTCTTAAGCAAATTACCGCAAGGCTACGACAGCTTCTTAGGTGAGCGAGGACTCAGGCTGTCCGGTGGTCAACGTCAACGCCTCGCGATTGCTCGAGCCGTGCTTAAAGATCCACCGATCCTGCTATTGGATGAAGCCACCAGTGCGTTAGATGCCGAGAGCGAACAGCTTGTTCAAGAGGCACTTGAAAAACTGATGCAAAATCGCACCACCATCATCATCGCGCATCGCTTAGCGACCATACAAAAAGTCGATCGAATACTGGTCATGGATCAAGGACGAATCGTAGGCCAAGGCCGCCACGCTGATCTCATCCACAGTAATCCGCTCTATGCCCGCTTAGCCGCTTTGCAATTTCATGCGGCCAGCCCGCCACTCGCACCCAGTCACACGCGGGTTTATACGATTACTTAGGTAATCGTCAAGCTCACGGTCGCCGTCTTAGAGAGCGATCCACTGGTGCCTTTCAGCGTGACGGTCACCGGAGAGCGAGTGGCTTTTGCGTTAGATGACGCCTTAAAGGTCACCGTCGAACTGCCGGCACCACTAATCGAGCTCGGGCTAAAGCTTGCCGTCACGCTACTTGGCAGACCGCTCGCTGACAAATTCACCTTTGAGTTAAAGCCATTGACGGCGGCAGTCGAAAACGTCACCGTTCCGGTGTTACCACTTGACCCATGCTTCACAGAGAGCGTTGATGGCGAAACGGACACCGTAAAAGAAGGCGTCACAACTACGTTGACCGTTATCGGCAAAGCGTAGGTCAATCCGCCACCAGTGGCCACCAGCTGTGGACTGTAAGACCCAACAACGGCGCTGGCTGATGCAGAGAAGGTCACGGTGCTCTTCCCAGAGCCCGGCGATGCAATTGAGCTCGAAGAAAATTTAGCGGTCACGCCACTGGGTAAGTTAGTAGCAGATAAAGCAACCGCTGCAGAAAAACCACCGCCTACCGTCGTCGTGACTTGAGTGGTCGCCGATCCACCGACTGACACACTCACGCTCGTTGGATTGTCCGTCATCAACAGCGTGGGCTGTGTCAGCGTGACCACCACCGTGGCATTCTGGGTAATTGAATTGCCAACCCCTTGCACGATCACCGTATACGAGCCTGGCGTTGTGCCCGAGGGCACCGTGATGGTCAACGTGGCTTGACCGGATCCTGGCGCTGGTAGGGTGCTCGGTGTGGGCGCTGTTAAGGACGCGCTCGCACCTCCCGTCAATGTGCTACTGGCGACAGAGAGCACGACTGGATAACTAAATCCACCCACCACGCTGCTGGTAATCGTGACGGGCACGGAGGTCGATCCAGCGGCTGGAATAGCGATCGACACGGATCCACCTGACAAGCTAAACGTGGGTGTCGGCGCTCCCGCCAGAAAATTAATCAACCCACTTCCGTTAGGACTTCCCCATCCTGTGGCGGCATCCCAACCTACCGTTGGGGTGAAACCGCTACTCACGCTGGTGGAGGTCACATCATGAAAGGCCGTCGTGTACGCAGAGGTATTAGCAACACCTAAGGTATAGAGGGCGGGATTCATAAAGCCAACCAATGAGCCTTGATTGGCAAGTGCTTGTTCGTTGGCGAGTGCTATATAGCCTGCCCACATTGGTGCTGCGAAACTCGTACCACCATACGAATTGGCAGTGCATGCTTGCTGATTCGCGCACACATAAAAACTGTAATCCGCATTCGCCGACACATCCGGCGCATTACGATAGAGCGTCGAGGCCTGCGTGCTCGACAAGGTATTAAACTGCGTCACGGCAGCCACTTGCCACGAAGGGATCGCTAGATTATGCGCCGCAAAGTAGCCACCTCCACTGCCAACCCAAGCCGTCTCAGAGCCATACGCACCACCCGCACTGGCGGTATATAAATCAGTACCGCCCACGGAAATAACATACGGATCATCCGCCGGGTATACATACGTCGCCGTCGATGTGTAGGCACCACTGTCACTGGCGGCTGCGAAGAATGTCTGCCCTTGCGCTGCCATTTTTAAGAAATACGGATCACACAATTCAGGATCTGCAGTGGTCCACGCCCAAGAGGCAGCCAACTGCGCATCCACTTTATTCGTGACCGACCTAGGCGGCACGACGGTCATCGCACTCAAAATACTGGTATCTGTGTTACCAACGTACACATTGAGTTGCGCCAAGCCTGGCGCCATACCAATGGCCTGAGTGATGTCTAAAGTTTGCTCCGTATCATCACAGCCAAAGAATTTACTCGGGTTACAATTGACGCTCGCGCCATCCGTTGAAATCAGGTTGATGGGCACAGTGTTCGTCTGCCCAGTGTTGGTCAGATAGGTTGTGACGTCTGCCAAATTGGTGCCGTAGTACTCAAGCAACCCTAAGCTTTGATTGGCGCCGGTAAGCGCACTGCCCCCATAGTAAGCGGCGCGCATATCACTGCCCAAAAACGAAGCCGATGGGCCAGATCCGGTGGTTGCACTCGGCTTAATCGTCACATTGGCTGACTTCTTGTGCACCAAGGCGTGCGGCATAGAAAAATTGTCTAAACCGGACACGTGCCAAAGCCCCGCAACCAATAGTGCTGTGGGCTCTTTATCTATACTGAAGAAAATTCGGTTTTCAGTGGGATGCTGGTAAGTACGAAGGGTCACATGAAAAGCTGACTCGATCGCAGCAACCGGCGCTTTTAAACGCAGGTCCATCTCATCACGAGAGCCGCTGACAATATGAAATCCATTCGCTTTGGCAAAATTGACTAGCGCATCGAAGTCCGCCTGCTTCGGACCAAACTTTGCAGTGAACTCACTGGGCGTTAGGTAGTGATGAAAACGTGGGCTTTGCGGGTTGTAAATGTCGTTCAGAAAATCAGCGAGACCCGCTGGATCGCCCAACGGCAAGACAATGTCAAAATTCAGTTCTTGAGTGGCCGGCAATCGTCCAGTGACTTTGGCTTTTCCGTTCAGCACTTCTTCGTGCACATGTCGGGTATGCAGCACCTTCTGAGCGTGCGCGACCGTAGTCACGCACAGCAGTGAGAAGACGAGCGCGAATGCGCATAAAACCAAACGCTGGCAAAATAACTTCAAGACCTTCAAGACCTTCAAGACAATGACTCCAATCAGCAGACAAAGTAGCAACAGCCGTCAAGCCCAATACCGACAATGCCTTGCGCCACTCGTAGTATAGGGTCGAAACGACGCAATTCGATGACAGCGCGCCTACATTAGGCGCTCTAGTCACGCGTTATGTAAAACGACAGGTCAGCGCAAAAAGCACCTCGCACAGAGACGATGGCGACATGATCGGTCAGCCATGCACACGGTTAGCCAATGATGACCCCCTATAAGACCTTGCAACGAAGTGGTCACCGTGGCCTTACGCGCTTGAATGTGCGGATCGGCGCCGTCACCTGCCTGCAAGCATCTAATTTAACTCATCTTTTTGTGGTGGCCCACCATGGCTCACGCAGCATCTCGCATTGCCCGCACACGACACATCGACGCGTTCGACGCGTTCGACGCGGGGTGTGAACCAGCGAGATGCTATTGTAAGGGCACAACAGAGACCGACCCTGTGTCGAGCATCGTACAGGGGGGCCCTTTGAGCCTTCCTAGGCGTCGATCGCGACTCACTGAAGAGCACCACTTGAGCACAGGCAACCATCTCGCTCACATAGACGGCGCATCGCACCCTATTTTGGCGCGCATGGCTCGCTCTCCACTGATCGCCCACCTGTTACTCGGCGGTATGATCCTGCTAGAGGCGTGCGCGCTTCTGGTGGAAGCGCACCAGAAGCCATTTTGGATCGACGAAATCTTGACCTTCCATGTATCGGGCTTGCATCCCTTCGCGCGAGTATGGGATGCGCTCTATGCTGGTATGGATGGCATGACACCCACCTACCACGCGATCATGCAGGTTACGCGACTGCTGCCAGGTGATCCGGAGACCGTTCTTCGCATACCTTCTATCGCCGGTTATGCCTTGACATTATTTTCGGTATACAGCTTTGCGCGCACACGGTGGATGCCGCTGGCCGGCCTTGCTGCTGTGATGCTGATTATGCTGACGCCCTTCCGTCAGTATGGCATTGAGGCGCGATCTTACGCGCTACTTGTCGGTTGCTTCGCAGCCTCAGCTGCGCTCTGGCAGAGAATCGACCGACACCACTTCGCGACACCCCTGTTTACAGTATTCCTTGTACTGGCAGTATCACTGCACTATTACGCAATTATCTTGCTATCAGCCTTTGGGGCAGCTGAACTCACTTACTCACTGCTGGCAACGCGTGTGCGTTGGTCTGTTTGGTTCAGTTTTTTACTGGCGACATCAGCCTCTATCGCGACGCTGCCTATTTTATTAAGAACAGCAAAGCTGTTTAGCGCGCATTTTTGGTCGAGGCCGGCGCTACGCGACATCGCCGCAACCTACGGTTTCTATCTCGGAATCATAGGTTGGTTCACGGCCATTTTCATAGTCACCTTTGCTGTGCTGTTCGGAGCAATGGCACGACGCGCCGTTCAATCGTACCGATCGGATGACACAAAAGGCGACAGGAGCGATTGGCCGGATCTGGTCTTAGTCGTCGGATTTTTATCGTATCCCGCTTTGCTTGTGATCGTAGCGCTTGCGCTACATGGCGGCTATACGCCAAGGTACGGATGGCCAGTCATCATTGGAGTGGCATTGGCCACTGTGTTTTTTTTCAAGCCACTCAGTCAGCGCATCCCTTTAGGTCCCATCACGATTATTGTGCTGACACTTTTTGCATGTCGTGGCATTGCTGATGTCTGGGCGCTAGCCCACGGAGCAAGAGACCTTACACGCACACAGTGGGCAACCCTGTTAAATGTTGCGCGCGAGTCCCCAGGACTACCCATTATTATGGATAGCAAGCAGCAATATTTTGTGGCCGACCACTATGCGCCGCCCGAATTGAAATCACGCCTGATGACAGTGATCGACACCGATATGGCAGCCCGCTTAGATGGCTATGACACGGACGACCGATTCACCCAGGTTGCGGCGAACTACACGCCTTTGCATATCATCAACCTGTCCGAGCTCAACTCACTGCCTAATGGATTTTTTTTCGTGGCGGCCGCCGGGCAACGCTACTGGATTCGGAAATATCTTGTCGAACACCGCTATCACCTAGCGCTCATCGCTACGGATACGGAGTCAGACATTTATAAGGCGGAGCAAGGCAGAGGCCATACAACGCCTCAATGAGCACTCAATTAAAGGCCTTGGTCACCGGTTCGTGCGGGCTCATAGGATCCGAAGTCGTGCGTTTTTTCAGTGGACAGGGCTTCTGCGTCACTGGCATCGACAGTAACCACCGCGCTGCTTTCTTCGGACCGGCAGGCGATACCAAGTGGATGCTTTCGCAATTAAAAGCCGGCACACCGAGTTATCAACATTCAGCCATCGATATCTGCAATCGCGATGCGGTGTTAGCGCTCGTGCGTGAAATAAAACCTGATCTCATCGTGCACACGGCAGCACAGCCCTCCCATGACCTTGCTGCCTCGATTCCCTTTCTGGATTTCGAGGTCAATGCGTTAGGAACGCTGCACCTACTGGAAGCCGCGCGACAATACTGCCCTGAGTCACCCTTTATTCATATGTCGACCAATAAGGTCTATGGAGATCGACCGAACTCGTTGGCACTGCGCGAACTCGATACTCGCTGGGACTATGCCGATGCCGCGCTCACTCATGGCATTGCCGAAGACTTTTCGATTGACCAGAGCACCCACTCACTGTTTGGCGCCTCAAAGTTGGCTAGCGACATTCTCGTACAGGAGTATGGCCGATACTTTTCGATGCCGACCTGCTGCCTGCGAGGCGGATGCCTCACGGGACCCAATCACTCGGGCGTGGAACTACACGGGTTTTTAAGTTACCTCATGAAGTGCAATATCGAAGATCGTCAGTACACGGTTTTTGGCTATAAGGGAAAGCAGGTGCGCGACAACCTTCACTGCGAGGATGTCACCACATTGATGTACGAGTTTTGGAAAGCCCCTCGCATGGGCGAGGTCTACAATTTGGGCGGCGGAAAGAATAACGCGTGCTCTGTCCTCGAAGCTTTTGAGTACGCCAAACAGGCGACCGGGAAAGCCATGAACTGGACGTATGTTGAGGAAAATCGAGTCGGTGACCACATCTGCTATTACAGTGATCTACGTAAGATTCAGTCACACTATCCTGCGTGGCAGGTCACTAAAACGCTGCCTATGATCTTCGGTGAAATCGCCGAAGGATGGGATCGGCGTCTGCTGGCGCTCAAGCCGTGAAAATTTTAATTACCGGGGTCTGCGGATTTGTGGGCAGTAACGTCGCATCCTGTCTACTGGAATCGGTAGAAGGTGTCAGTCTGGTCGGCCTCGATAATCTGATGCGGCCAGGATCTGAGACGAACCGTCAGCGCATAGAGCACATGGGTGTACAGTTCATGCATGGGGACCTCAGAAGCGAAAGCGACTTGGCCCAGTTGCCGGCGTGCGATTGGGTCATTGACGCCGCGGCTAATCCTAGCGTGTTGGCGGGACTCTCCGCAGAGAGCAATAGTCGAAGCCTAGTCGAACATAACGTTATAGGTTCGCTCAATGTATTGGAATACTGTCGCCGTCACCGCGCGGGGCTTTTACTGCTGAGCAGCAGTCGCGTTCACTCGATCGCCGCCCTAAACGCGATTCCTTTGGTGGCGCGGGGCTCCGCTCTCTCTTTGGATCCAGACGCTCACTTACCTTTCGGCCTGACTGCTCAGGGTATCGGCAGTGGCTTCTCAACCGCGGCGCCGGTGTCTCTTTACGGCGCGACGAAACTGGCATCAGAGACCTTAGCGCTTGAATACGGTTCGGCTTTCGAGTTCCCTGTGTGGGTGACCCGCTGCGGCGTACTGGCCGGAGCAGGACAGTTCGGCACGGCCGCCCAAGGGATCTTTGCATTCTGGATCAACACACATCTGCGCAGGCGACCCCTGCGCTATATCGGCTTTCAGGGAAGCGGGCGGCAGACCCGGGACGCCTTTCATCCGCGAGATCTCACATCGCTGTTAGTCGCACAGATGCGCAGCACCCGATGTGCAGGGCAACGAATCTACACGGCTGGCGGCGGCCAAGAGCGCGCGATGTCGCTCGCGGAACTACAAGCATGGTGCGATGAACGATTCGGACGTCATACGCCCACGATGGATACAACACCTCGCCCCTTCGATACACCCTGGGTCGTGATGGATAGCAGCGAGGCGATGCGCGACTTTGCATGGCATCTTGAAATACCCATGAGCAGCCTGCTAGAAGACATTGCAAGCCATGCCGAGCGTCATCCCCACTGGCTGGAACTCAGTCGCGCGTGAGCACATCTCTGCCTCAACAGCCATTGCGGCTGCTGTCTGTCATCATCCCTGCGAGAGACGAGGAAGGCGGAATCGTGTCAACCGTAGAGCAACTCCACCAGGAGCTTGCTGGGCACAATATCCCTCATGAGATCGTGATCGTCGACGATGGCAGCACGGATGCGACGTGGCCCCTGCTACAAGAAATCGCACGTCGCCTCCCCGTCTGTCGACCGATCCAGAACATGGGTGCGCATGGATTTGGGTGCGCTATCCGTTTGGGCTTTGCTACAAGCACAGGCGACGCGCTCGTTGTCATGATGGCGGATGCGTCTGATGACTGTCGAGACGTCGTGCGCTACTGGGACAAGCTAAATGAAGGGTGGGATGCTATTTTCGGCTCACGCTTCATTCGAGGCGGAAGCGTTAAGGACTATCCATTTCATAAGCTGGTTTTAAACCGCATCGCAAATCAATGCCTCAGACTGCTATTTGCAGTTCCTCTCAATGATTTTACCAATGCATTTAAAGCATACCGTCGGACGGTAATAGAGGGATGCGAGCCGATCCTCTCCCATCACTTTAACCTTACCGTTGAGTTACCACTGAAGACCATCGTGCGAGGCTACTCCTGGTCAGTCATACCAATCACGTGGCGAAACCGACGCACCGGGGTATCTAAACTCAAAATCCGTGAGATGGGCAGTCGCTATCTGTTCATTGCCCTCTACTGCTGGCTAGAAAAGCACCTGAGTCGCGGCGACTACATGAGACAGCGCAAACCATAAGTCGATCAATGCGGAATGATTGGAAAGACCACCATCGAAAGCAAGCAGCCGCTCTCAGGGGCTGCCGTCTCTTAAAACGGCAACAGCTTACAAAGATATATTTGGTGGCGGAACGCGGAACCGAACCCGCGTCCGCTCTTAACACCGAGTCCGTCCGCAAGCTTTTAGTCCCCGATTTAGAACAAACGGCCGGTTTCTTAGACGTTCGCCGGGTCAAAATTCTGTCACGGTCGAGGTTTTCGATTCGTGCAATGGTGCCAGTCGCCATCCGAGGTGAGGAGCAGAATGGAAGCGTCGGATGGTAATGCACTTGCATTGACAAGACAATGCGATTGCATTACCATGGATGCTGTACATTCCTTTAATCGGAGCGCGCTATGGCTGCCACCCTTGAAGTTGAGTCCACCCTGACCGACCGCTACCAGACCACGGTGCCGGAAACAGTTCGCCGTGCCTTGAGGCTGGGCAAGCGGGACAAGATTCACTACACGATCCGTCCCGGCGGCGAAGTCGTGCTCTCTCGCGTGGAAATTACCGAGGAAGACGATCCGGTGCTCGGGCAGTTCTTGGGCTTTCTGTCCCGCGACATTGCCAACCATCCAGAACGGCTCCA
>CAIYVA010000197.1 GCA_903929455.1 uncultured Pseudomonadota bacterium
CCTGCCGTTTTAAATAGTGAGCGACCGGTTTGGACTGTTGATATAACGATCAGTTCTAGGCAAATGATGGCTCTGACCTGCCAAAGATCGGAAAATACGCACCATGAGTGCCTCTCCCCCTATTGCCCCGGATCGCGCGATCCGCTTAGCTCTGCCGAGCCCCTTTGCCCTCGTGGCAGGTGGGCGGCTAGTCGGTGCGGAAGTGGCCGTGGAAACCTACGGGCAACTCAATCCAGCCCGTGACAATGGGCTGTTGCTGTTCACCGGATTATCGGCATCAGCGCACGCAGCCTCTCACCCGCATGACCCCTCTAAAGGGTGGTGGGAGGCGATGATTGGGCCCGGAAAAGCCCTTGATACGGATCAGTTTTTTGTCATATCTGTCAATTCCTTAGGTAGCTGCTTTGGATCCACAGGCCCAGGTTCCATCGATCCGGCCACCGGCCAGCCCTATGGTGATCGCTTTCCCGAGTTACGGATCGAAGACATCGCCCGCGCCAGCCAGGCGGCCGTCGATGCGTTAGGAATAGATCAATTAGCGGCCGTCATCGGTACGTCTCTTGGGGGCATGACCGCACTCGCACATGCGGCCTGCTTTCCTGGGCGCGCGCGTTCGGTCGTCTCGATTTCAGGCGCCCTGGCGGCAACCGCCTCCGCCATTGCCACGCGAAGCCTACAAAGAGAAATGGTGGGCGGCGCCTTACGCTCCGGTGCTGGGCCAGACGCGGTCAACCACGCGATGCGATTGGCGCGTAAAATCGGGATTATGTCGTATGTTGGTAGCGAACTCCTAGAAAAACGCTTTGGCCGCCATCAGAGCGAACCTTTCGCGGGTCGGGGTTCTGGAACGGACTTCGAGGTCGAAAGCTGGCTGGACCACTTGGCCAATAAGTTCGCAAACCAGTTCGAACCCTGGTCTTACTGGGCGCTGTCTCGTGCCATGGACTTGTTTGATTTTGGCCAAGTAGGCGAACTCTCTGCCGGCCCCTCCGATCCTGCCCGCACGGCTAAGACGCTACGCCTAACGCGCGCCTTGGTCATCGGCGTACAAGAGGATCTGTTGTTTCCAGTGACTCAACAGCAGGCCATCGCGGCACTGCTCACCTCGGCGGACATTGCCACTGAATATGTTGAGCTGTCCTCCCCCTCCGGACACGATGCGTTTTTAACGGAAGCGGCGCTGTTCACTCCCGTCATGCGCCGGTTTCTTAACTCACTGACACGCCCGACACCCACCACGATCCGACCCAGCTCAGCCGCCCGAACGCAGTAGGCGCTTAGTCACGGTGCGCTGATTCGCGCTGACCGGTACAATGCGTCGTTTCCACGCGAGATGTTTCCGATGGCCGGCTCCCCGGATCCACACGGCACCCAAGACACCATCGATTTCGGTTACCAAACAGTACCGGTAGCCGATAAGGTCAATCGCGTGCGCGCGGTCTTCGACTCGGTCGCCAATCGCTACGACGTCATGAATGACTTGATGTCCTTTGGCGTACACCGTCTCTGGAAGCGCTTCGTGTTATCGCAAACGGGCCTACGCCCGGGTGGTCAGGCCTTGGATGTTGCGGGCGGCACCGGCGATCTCAGCATTGGCATGGCCCGGCAAGTCGGTCCTTCGGGGCGCGTGGTGTTGTCTGATATCAATGCTGCCATGTTAGCCAACGGCCGCCATCATCTGCTGAACGCAGGCATCACTGGCAATGTCGATTTTGTGCTGGCCAACGCCGAAGCGCTCCCGTTTGCAGACAATCGCTTTGACTGCGTGACCATGGGTTTTGGTTTGCGCAATGTCACTAATAAGGCAGCCGCTCTTCGCTCTCTTTTTCGCGTGCTCAAACCGGGTGGGCAATTGTTGATTCTAGAGTTCTCCAAGCCCTTAGCACCCTTAGCTCCAATCTATGATGCTTACTCTTTTGGCGTGCTGCCGCTACTCGGTAAACTAGTCGCTAACGACGCGGACAGTTACCGTTACCTGGCTGAATCCATTCGCATGTTTCCTGATCAAGACACATTGGCGCAGCTGATGCACGATGCTGGTTTCGATGGCGTCCGTTATCACAACCTCAGCGGTGGGATCGTCGCTGTGCATCGTGGCTATAAATACTAATGGCTACCCCTGTGCTCACGCCGTTAACCACTTTGCTCAACCGCAGCCTACACGCGTCCACACCGGGGCGTGAGCAACTAAGCGCGCTGGTCGGTCACAGCTTCGCCGTCAAGATCGGTCATGACAAGCCAGCACTGTTTACCCTACGCTTTGACGCCTTAGCCAGCGGACTGCAACTGAGCGCGAGCGATGCGCCCGCTGACGCCACCCTCACGGGTACACCACTCGGCTTGGTAGCAATGCTGGCCGGACGCAAAACCGGTCGTCTAATGGCCTCCGGTGTACATATCAGTGGCAGTGCTGACATCGCCACCGCCTTTGAAGCGTTGCTGCGTCATGCGAGCCCTGATGCAGAAGCAGAGCTTGCGCGCGTGATCGGCGATCACGCGGCGCATGCCGCGGCTACCACCGCTAGGCAAGCGTTCGCGTGGAGCCGTCAGGCCATGCGTTCACTGACGCGTCAGACGCACGAATACTTGACGGAGGAAAGTCGCGATCTGGTGTCCAAAGCGGAACTGGATCAGTTTCTGACCGCTGTCGACCAGTTGCGCGAGGATGTCGATCGCATCAGCGCCCGTCTCGCGCGTGTCTCTACACGCCTCACGCCAGGGTCTAGGTGAACCGATGAAGCTACAGGTAATGGGCCGCTTACTGGTGATCCAGCGTGTGCTGGTACGTCATGGTCTAGATGAGTTTGTCAGTGCCACCCACCTATACCGTCCACTGCGCTTTTTGTATTTCCTTCAGCCATCCACTTGGCTCGCGCGTCGCCGCGGCGGTACGCGCGCACGCAGACTGCGCCTTGCGTTAGAAGAGCTCGGCCCTATTTTCATCAAATTCGGTCAAGCGCTCTCGACGCGTCGTGACCTCCTGCCGCCTGATATCGCGGACGAACTGGCGAAACTACAAGATCAGGTACCGCCTTTTTCTGACGAGTTAGCACGCCAAACCATCGAAGCGGCGCTCGGTCAATCAGTGACCACTGTGTTTGGTCAGTTTGAAGCAGCACCGCTCGCGGCCGCCTCAATCGCTCAAGTCCATGCCGCCACTTTAAAAGATGGCAGTGAAGTAGTCGTCAAAGTGTTGCGACCCGGCATGAGCGAGATCATCCGTCGTGATCTTGATGTCCTTTATGCGCTCGCCGCCCTAGCACTTCGCTACCTCCCTGACGTCAAACGCCTGCGCCCTGATGAGGTGGTGGCGGAGTATGACAAGACCATCATGGATGAGCTTGATCTCATGCGAGAAGCGGCCAATGCCGCTCAGCTCAAGCGCAATTTCACCGACTCTGACTTACTGTACGTGCCAACGATCTATTTCGATCTATGTCGCACTAATGTTTTGGTTATGGAGCGCATTCGCGGCGTACCCATTAACAACCTAGCACGGCTTCGCGAACTGAATGTTGATTTCAAAAAACTGGCCGAACACGGTGTGGAGATTTTCTTCACACAGATGCTCACGCATAATTTTTTCCATGCCGACATGCATCCTGGCAATATTTTTGTGTTGGCAGATGATCCCGCCAATCCGCGCTATGCCGCTGTCGACTTTGGCATTGTGGGCACTCTAGATCCGCGCGATCTCGAATATTTAGCTGGTAATTTCTTGGCATTTTTTGATCGCGACTATCGGCGCATTGCCGAGTTGCACGTCGAATCCGGATGGGTGCCTAAAACCACCCGCATTGATGAACTTGAGACCGCTGTGCGCACCGTGTGCGAGCCGATTTTCAATAAGCCTCTGTCAGAGATTTCTTTTGCGGTGGTGCTCATCCGGCTTTTTGATACCGCGCGCCGCTTTCAGATGCAGGTGCAGCCGCAGTTGGTGTTACTACAGAAAACACTCTTCAACATCGAGGGCCTTGGTCGCGACCTGTATCCCTCGCTCGATCTTTGGCAAACGGCGCAGCCCTTGCTACGGGCGTGGCAAAAAGAACGCACTAGCCCTCGGCGTCTAGCACGCGATGCATTAACGCACCTACCCTCGCTAATTCAGACGCTACGCTCGCTGCCACCGGCGATAGATCGCTGGGTGCAGGCCTCAACACAGGCGAGCACCCCCTCAGCAAGCGCGCAGCATCTTGAGTTGATGGCGGCTATTCGGGACAGCGGTAGGCGCCGCGATCAGACCTTGGTGGCGCTCGCCGTGTTGCTCGCTGGCGTTATAGCCACCAGCGCAGATGCACTGGTGTGGCCAGGGCTGATCGCAGTCGCAGGATCGATTATTTTCTTGCTGCGACGCCGTTAGCACACCCACTGGCGCGAGACGGTCGCGCCAACGGGCAGTCGCCAATGTGCTCTATTGCCCGCGCAGACTGCGGATGAACGCCGCAGGATCATCCCGCCGCTCGAGCACTTCGACCAGTGCGGAACCAACCACCACCCCTGAAACGTGCTCTTTTAGACGCAACACCTGTTGACGGTCACGAATTCCAAAGCCAGCGCACACAGGAACGGTTGCGGATGCACTGACACGATCTAAGTACTCAATCACTTCATCCGGTACCGCGACGTTTTTGCCCGTGGTGCCGGTCATAGTGACCGCGTAAATAAATCCTTGGCCAGCTGCGCACAGGGTGCGTAGGCGCTCAGTCGGCGTCACTGGAGAGACCATCTGCACGAGCCCAACGCCTTCGGCAGTGAGCGCTGCCCTCATCTCTGTCGATTCCTCAAAGGGCAGATCAGGAACAATGAATCCGGATACGCCCGCTTCACGAGCAGCTTTGGGTAAGCGATCCAATCCAAAGGCGAGCAGTGGATTTAAGTAACTCATTAAGAGCAGCGGCGCTTTAGGACGCGGAGTCATGCTGGTTAGTTGCGATAAAATCCAAGAGAGCGAGACGCCTTGGGTTAAGGCCACGTGACTGGCGCGCTGAATGGTCATGCCATCGGCCATAGGATCCGTAAAGGGCACGCCGATTTCCACGACATCAGCTGCCGCTGCAACCTGACGTAGATCCTCTTGGAAATGCGCAGGAGACGGAAAGCCAGCGGTCATAAAGGCCACGATGGCAGGCTCACCGCGCGCCTTGGCGGCGTGAATAGCTGCCCCGATGGACTCATGAGAGGTGAGATGATTGGCCACTGAGCTCGTCATTACAGTTGTCCTTTCAACAAAGTTTTCTGGAGCGTCGGCATGTCCTTATCACCGCGACCCGACAGGCAGACCAGTATTTTTGAACCGGGATGCGTGGCTGCATAACGGCGCGCACCGACGAAGGCATGCGCCGTCTCAATGGCAGACAAAATACCTTCCTGCCGACCGCACTCGGACAGCGCTTCCAAGGCTTCATCGTCGGTCGCCGATTCGTAGCGGACACGCCCAATCGACATCAGCAGGGAGTGCTCTGGGCCAACGCCCGGATAGTCAAGACCCGCTGAAACAGAATGCGTTTCCTGAATCTGACCATCTGCATCCTGCAGCAGCATCGAGTAGCTACCCTGTAAGACGCCTGGGCGACCTAAGGTTAAGGTAGCTGAGTTATCTCCCAGCGCGGCCCCTCGACCGCCGGCCTCGAGACCAATCAACTCAACCGCTCGATCGGGCACAAACGGATAAAACATGCCGATGGAATTAGACCCACCGCCCACACAGGCGAACACGGCGTTGGGCAAACCACCCGTCTGGCGCATCATCTGTGTTTTTGATTCACGTCCGATGACAGACTGCAGCTCACGCACCAAATACGGATAGGGATGTGGCCCCACGGCCGAACCTAATAAGTAATAAGTATCAGTCGGATCGGATACCCAATCACGCATGGCTTCATCGATCGCAGAGCGGAGTGTCTGATCGCCATTGGTCACTGGAACCACCGTGGCGCCCAGCAATTTCATGCGTCCCACATTAGGCGCCTGACGCTCACAATCAATAGCGCCCATATAAACAGTACACGGGAGACCTAGACGCGCGCAGGCAGCGGCCGTCGCCACCCCATGCTGACCGGCGCCGGTTTCAGCGACAATCCGCTTTGCGCCAAGGCGTTTGGCCAGCAGGGCTTGGCCGATCGCATTATTGATTTTATGAGCGCCGGTGTGGGCCAGATCCTCCCGCTTCAGATAGATCTCAGCACCCCAACGACTCGAGAGCGACGGCGCGTACGTGAGCGCTGTTGGCCTGCCAGCCCAGGTTGCCAGTTGATCGTCGAGTTCTGCGACAAACTGCGGATCACGCAACCAGCGTTTGACGCCCGCCTCCAGGCGCTCATGCGCTGGCACCAAAGTCTCCGGCACATAGCGGCCACCGTAGGGACCAAAGCGACCACGCGCATCAGGAAAATCCCCGGCGACTTCCCGACTCATCAGACTCGCCGCTTCGCCAAGCTCAAATATCGCTGCCATATCATTCACTCCCGAACATCTCGCAAAGAAACTGCGGCGATACGCGCCGCAGTCACGAATTGATGAATTAAGTCCACATCCTTCACACCGGGCGCACTCTCCACGCCACTCGATACATCGACACCCCACGGTTGAGTCAGCCGAATGGCTTCACCTACCGTCTCTGGTCGAAGACCGCCCGCAAGCACGAGACGCGTCTGCTGAGCGAGCACCGCGGCCTCACGCCAATCGGCGGTCTTTCCGTGGCCACTGTCTGCGCCTTCATATAAACACCACGCGGGTAGTGGCATCGCCAACGCATTTCCTGTTCTGAGCACAGGCAGGCGCTGTACACCCGATGGTAGCGACCGAATGGCCATATCAGCGGCATCTGTTTGAAAGACATCGGGCATCCACGCCGAAAATATCGAATCAATCAGCGCCTGACTCGGATGTCGCGTGACGGCTACCGTCAAAACACTGTCTGGCACGAGGCGGGCAAGATGTGCCGCTTGGTTGGGGGTCACATGTCGCACAGAGGCTTCATGAAATACAAAACCCACTGCATCGACGCCTGCATGGATAGCAGCCATCAGCGCCTCCTCGCTGGTCAATCCGCAGATCTTGATCCAGCACGGACTCATCGATCTTGCACCTGACCAGCAGCGCGCCCTGCTGCAATCATATCAGCCAGTAACTGACTGGGATCGACCGCGGTCATCAGCGCAGATCCTACCAAAGCCACCTGATAGCCGGCCGCTGCCAACACGGCGGCATCCTGAGCTGTCTGCAATCCACTCTCCGCCACGCGTGGATGGTGTACCGGCAAATACTGAACCAACTGACCAAGGCGCTCGGGCACCACCTTCAAGGTACTGAGATCACGGCTATTAATACCGAGCAAACACTGATCAGCCGCACCCTGCCATTGGCGGGCTAATGCGGTAGCTACCTCAATGTCCTGACGATCAAAAGTCTCTAAAATCACAAACAGGGACAAGCTGGCTGCGACCGTGAGCAACTCGCTCAGTTGAGCCTCACTTAACATGCGCGTAATGAGCAACACCCCACTCGCACCAGCAGAGACGGCTTCTAATAACTGATAAGGCTCAACAATAAAATCTTTACGTAGCGTAGGAACGCCGACAGCGGTCAGTGTCTGGCTCGCTCTGCGCAGATGGGACAGATCACCATCAAAGCGGCTAGGCTCCGTCAGCACTGACACCATCACCGCACCACCCCGGGCATAGGCGCTGACTCGTGCTTCCACATCGTCAGCGGACGCACCGAGCGCGCCATAAGCCGGTGACCGCAGCTTGAGTTCAGCGATGACATCAAATCGACCGTTCATTTTAAGCGCTGGCGCTCGCGGCGCTGCACGCACACGATTCAGTAAGCTTGCTTCTGACTCAAGGGTGCGCGCCGCTTGCACTCGCGCCCGACTAGAGGCAGCCATCACGGCTAAGAAATCGGTCGAGTCGGTCATCATGGCGATGTCGAAAACCGAGCCAATGACTCGAGCAACTGTCGAGTGGCTCCACTGTCAATAGCCTGTGCTGCACGCGCCACACCTGCACGCGGATCGGCACTGAGCCCTGTGACCTCTAAGGCAAGTGATGCACCCATCAGTAAGGCGTCTCGGTGAGGGCCCCGATCAACCCCCAGCAATACCGCTTTGAGCGCAGCTGCGTTATGGGCGGCATCGCCCCCTTTCAGATCATCAGGGGCACAGGTCGGCAGACCATAATCAGCTGCCTGGCGAGTAGATGCCTCGACGCGACCGGGGCGTACGTCATACAAACTGAAGGGGCCAGCCGGTGTGGGCTCATCCCAGCCTGGCTCACCGTGCACGACAAAAGCGCGACGGATGGGCAGCCCGGACAGCGCATCTGCCATTAATTTGGCAGCCTCCTGCGTATAAGCGCCGATCACATGGAAAGGCGGCTCAGCTGGGTTGGTTAAAGGACCCAACAAGTTAAATACGGTTCGAATACCGAGCGCTGCGCGCACTGGCGCAATGGATTTCATCGCGGGGTGATAGTGCGGCGCAAACAAAAAAGCAAAGCCACTGGCCGATAGGCAACGTCCGGCTGCTTTTTCATCCAAGGGCATTGGCAGCCCCAAGTGTTCCAATAAGTCCGCACTACCGGAGCGACTGGAGATAGATCGATTACCGTGTTTAACCACACGTGCACCGGCCGCGACCGCAAGCAAGGCCGCGCCGGTCGACAAATTAAACGTGTTGGAGCCATCACCACCGGTGCCGACTACATCGAGGGTATCACCCACATCCGGCAAGGTCGGTCGACGCGCCACGGCACGCATACCGCGCGCAAAGCCTCGCAGTTCATCTGCAGTCACGCCTTTCATGCGTAGCGCAGTCAGCAAAGCGCCCGCCATCGCTGCAGGCAGGGTCTCATCGGTCAAGGCCGTTAAGAGCGCAGACGCCTCATCCTCAGACAAGGATCCCCCGCCTACTAAGCGCTCAAGCGTCGATCGAAGCACACGATCGCTCACGGCCGCGTCCCGCCAGAGAATGCTAGAAAGTTTTTCATCAGCGCAGGACCCATCGGCGTTAACACGCTCTCCGGATGAAACTGCACGCCTTCTACCATCAAAGTCTGATGGCGAAGACCCATGATTTCGCCTTCCTCAGTCCGCGCAGTCACGGCAAGACACGCGGGCATCGATTCAGGCTCGGCAACCAGTGAATGGTACCGGCCGACCTCTACTGGACTTTCAATGCCGGCAAATACCCCTTGACCGTCATGAGTAATCAACGAGGTTTTACCGTGCATCAGACGCCAGTTACGAATCACGTTGCCACCAAACACCTCCGTGATGGCCTGATGCCCCAGACACACACCGAGCACTGGTAAGCGACCTGCAAAATGGCTGATCATCTTCATCGAGACGCCAGCGTCTTTGGGCGTACCGGGCCCAGGCGAGATACATAAGTGAGTTGGAGCAAGCTCGGTGGCTTTAGCGATATCAATCTCATCATTTCGATGAACCAAAACGTCTGCACCGAGCACTAGGAATGCCTGCATGAGGTTATAGGTAAACGAGTCGTAGTTATCAATCAACAACAGGCGCGGTTTGGTGGCGCTCATATCACAGACCCTCAGCAGCTAGTTCAAGCGCGCGTCGTAACACGGCACTTTTAGCAAGCACCTCATCGTGCTCGCGCTCCGGCACGCTATCGGCAACGACGCCTGCGCCTGCTTGATATTGATATTGGCCTTGATGGAACATCAAGGTTCTAATCGTGATGGCATGATCCATATCGCCACCATGCCCAAAGTATCCGTAGGTACCGCCATAGAAACCGCGGCGCACAGGCTCTAGTTCCTCAATGATGTCCATCGCGCGTACTTTGGGGGCACCGACCAGAGTGCCCGCCGGGAATGCAGCGGCAAACAGATCAAATCCATCTTTACCCGCAGCAAGCTGTCCTTGAACACCGCTCACCATGTGCATCACATGGCTATAACGCTCAATGACACGATAGGGCGCGACATGCACGCTACCGGCGGCCGCCACCCGACCTAAATCATTGCGGGCCAGGTCCACCAACATCACGTGCTCTGCATTTTCTTTCAGATCAGCTAAGAGCTCGCGCTCATGCATCGCGTCGAGTTCAGGCGTATCTCCGCGTGGCCGAGTCCCTGCAATGGGGCGCAGCTGCGCCACGCCATGCGATAACCTCACCAGTGCCTCAGGCGATGATCCGACCAACGTACGATCGCCTAGCTCGCAATAAATCATATAGGGCGATGGATTAATCAATCTCAGCGCGCGATACGCTTCAAATGGATCGAGTTCACATGCGCCACTAAACTGCGACGACAGCACTAATTGATACACGTCGCCACTGGCGATGTATTCCTGCACCCGCCGAACACTCTTTATATAGGCGTCTCGACTGAGGCTCGCCGTGGGTTTTTCGAGACGCGTCCGAGCCTTGGCCAGCGGTAGGCCTGCACGCAGCGCTTGAATGACGTCACGACGTAAGGCTTGTCGCTCTGCTTCTGGGCCGGCATGCAACAGGGCGATCCCCCGAGTGACATGGTCGAATACCAAAAAGGAACGTGGCGCCAAGTACACCGCCTCCGGCATGCCCGGCACCGGAGAAAGGCGCGCAGGCACTCGTTCAAAGTAGCGAACCAGATCGTAAGCGGAGGCGCCGACTAAACCGCCCGGGAGCGGCAGATTAGGCACCGCAGGACTCGGTCGAGGCGCGCGCGCGAGCGCCTCTCTCAGCCATTGCAGCAACTGCACCTGATCACGGGGACGCGGATGGCGCTCGATCGGTCCATCGGTGGGGTGTACCGAGAATCCATCTGCATCCAAACGTACTTCGAGTGCGTCACCAAAGCCAATAAATGAGTAGCGGGCCACGCGCTCGCCACCCTCTACGCTCTCTAATAGAAAGCGCGGGTTAAATGGCCGTAGCTTTAAAAAAGCGGAAACCGGCGTATCGAGATCTGCGGTGATATCAAACGGTGACTGCATAAGCTCCTCTTAGGGGTATCCTCAGGAGCGGGCAATAAAAAACCCACCCCCGGCAGCGGTCGGAGATGGGTTTTGCGTTAACTGGAAGCTCGGTCTATTGAGCCTTCA
>CAIYVA010000198.1 GCA_903929455.1 uncultured Pseudomonadota bacterium
AGTGCTGGGCAGCGAACGCCGCTAAAGCCACCGCAGGTGCGGTATTGCGCGCCACCGGCTCCAACAGAATTCCGCTCGGAACCACATTGATCTGACGTAATTGCTCAGCGACCATGAAGCGATGATGCTCATTGCACACCACCAATGGTCCAACCACATCCAACTCAGCGACTCGTCTTAAGGTATCTTGCAGCAACGACTCTTGGCCGACCAACGGCAAAAATTGCTTCGGATGATGCTCTCGAGATAACGGCCACAGGCGCGTGCCTGAACCGCCAGACAAAATCACAGGTACTAACATAGCGATCCTTTGATTAGCTAACGTGACCCATCATCAAATCATAGGGACACGTGCACCACGACCAATGCCGTAGTATTGAAATCCAAAGCGCAACAAGGTCGCCGGATCATACAAATTACGTCCATCAAAAATAACGGGCGAGCGCAAGGAGGCGCGCATGGCGTCGAAATCGGGACTCCTAAACTCTTTCCACTCAGTGACGATGACTAGGGCATCTGTACCCAGCAAGGCCTCTTCGGCGGTATTGCAGTACACCATATCCGAGCGCGCACCGATCACGCGCAGCGCTTCCGGCATGGCCACCGGGTCATAGGCGCGCACCTGGGCACCAGCAGCCCACAGCGCTTCCAACAAAACCCGACTGGGCGCTTCGCGCATATCATCCGTCTCAGGCTTAAAGGCCAACCCCCAGACGGCAAAGGTCTTACCAGCCAATTTCCCGGAATAATGTGCCGATATTTTAGTGAACAGCACGCGCTTTTGCCGTGCGTTCACCGCCTCTACTGCTTCCAAGATCAAGGATTCATACCCGACGCTTCGCGCCGAGCGCTCGAGCGCTTGCACATCTTTTGGGAAACAGGAACCGCCGTAGCCAATACCCGGATAAATAAACCCATAGCCAATGCGCGGATCAGAACCGATACCCAAGCGCACTTTTTCAACGTCAGCACCGAGCCGCTCTGCCAAATTAGCGATTTCATTCATGAACGAAATCTTTGTGGCCAGCATCGCGTTGGCCGCATATTTAGTGAGTTCCGCTGAGCGCACGTCCATTTCAATCAGACGATCATGGTTTCGTGTGAATGGCTCATACAACTCTCGCATGAGCGCAGTCACACGGGGGTTGTCGGTACCGACAATAATTCGGTCGGGACGCATGAAGTCACTGATCGCCGCGCCTTCTTTTAAAAATTCAGGATTGGATACCACATCAAATGCAACCGATTGCGCGCGCGCCGCTAAGGCCTCATTCATTGCCTCACGGACCCGATCCCCCGTGCCCACGGGCACGGTCGATTTGGTAATGACTACCTTGTGTTCAGTCATATGCGTGGCCACCGTCTTGGCAACCGACAGCACATACTGCAGATCAGCCGAGCCGTCTTCGTCCGGTGGTGTACCCACCGCAATGATTTGAAAAAGGCCGTGAGCGACGCCCTCGGCGGCATCGAGACTGAAGGTTAAGCGGCCCTTGGCACGATTACGCTGTATTAACTGATCAAGCCCCGGTTCATGAATCGGCACTTCGCCACGATTTAACATGTCGATTTTGCGTGGATCGACATCCACACACACCACATGGTTGCCGACCTCCGCCAAACAGGCGCCGGTCACCAGACCCACGTACCCAGAACCGAACACGGTAATGCGCATGACACTCGCTTGAATCAGTTAACAATAATCGGGTGCAAGGGTAAGCATCCACGACACCCTCAGCAAGCACGCACTCCGCGCTTTTTGCCAAAAGTCGGCCCATGACACCCACCCGTCACTCAATGGGCGAATGAAACGGACTCACCAATATGATAAATCACTTAATAAAAAATGAATAAATTACTGAAATTTATCATTTATTAATCGGATTCTACCCATAAACGCACTGGCCGCACTTCAACCCCTAAGGGGTCGCTCTGGCCTAAGCCTATAAAGCGCGCGCGGGGTCCGTACACGCGCACCCGGGCATCCGCTGGTGCAGCCAAACTGACCGCTTGCCCCTGTGTGAATGACCGCGCCTCAAACTCATCTAAGGTCACTGCGGGCCAACTGATCAAGGCGACATCCGCGGGTATCAACCAACGCTCTAACTGACCCGGCTCATTCGCTGCCGCCTCAATGGCGTCTAAGCGATGCATCACACGCCCATCAAAGCCGCGCCCAAGCGCCGTACGACGCAAAGCCACCAAATGACCTACCGTCCCAAGCGCCACAGCCAGATCCTCAGCCAAGGTACGTACATAGGTACCTTTTGAGCACGCGACTTCAAACGACAAATGGCCATCTCGCAGCTCGAGTAATCGAAGTTGATCAATGCGAATGGCGCGCGCCTCACGCGTGACCTCAATTCCCTGCCGCGCCAACTTATACAAAGGCTGGCCATCACGCTTCAAGGCTGAAAACATCGGCGGGATCTGCTGCTGATCACCCATAAAGGCTGTCATCGCACGCGCAACCATCTCGTCATCTAAATGGGGTACGGCCGCCTGCTCCACCACAGAACCCTCTGCATCACCCGTGCTCGTGCGAATACCGAGCGCCACCGTCGCCTGATAGGTTTTATCTGCATCTAGAAGTAAGCCGGCGACTTTGGTCGCCTCACCGAAGCACAGGGGCAACAGACCACTGGCAAGTGGATCGAGACTACCGGTATGACCTGCTTTTTTCGCCGACAGTGCACGGCGCACGCGCTGCAGCGCCTCATTTGAGCTCAAGCCAATCGGCTTATCGAGCAACAAAATGCCATTGACCGCGCGCCACACCGGACGCGATCGCACGCCGTACTCGGTCATGGGGTAGACGGATCGACTACATCAACGGTATCTGGATCAGGTGAATCGCCCACCTGGCGGCCTGCTGCAGTGGCCCGTTCCACATCACTCGCAACCGCCGCATTGATCAGCGAGGACAACTGCACCGCATGATCAATGGTGGTATCGGGAGCAAAGTGCAACTCCGGTACATGGCGCATCGCAAGCGCTTTCTTCAGGTGCACGCGCAAGAACCCGGCAGCCGATGTCAGCGCAGCGCCTACCTCCGCTGCCGATCGCGTCGCATCGAAGGGTAGAAAAAAAACTTTGGCATGCGCCAAATCTCGACTGACTTCCACCGCCGTGATGGTGATCAAACCGACGCGCGGATCCTTCACCTCGCGCCGTATGAACTCCACCAGCAGACGTTGAATCTGCTCCTCAATACGACGACTGCGCTGGAAATCCCGTGGCACGTCAGAGCGTGCGCGTGACCGTCACGCGCTCAAAGCACTCGATCTGATCACCAGGCTGCACATCGTTGTAATCTTTCACCGCGATGCCGCATTCAGTACCGGCGCGCACCTCACCCACGTCATCCTTAAAGCGGCGCAATGACTCCAGAGCGCCCTCAAAGATCACGACGTTGTTGCGCAGAACGCGAATCGGATTGTTGCGCTTTACATGCCCTTCGGACACTAAACAGCCTGCCACTTGACCGAACTTGCTCGACCGGAACACATCGCGAACCTGGGCGAGACCGACGATCTGATCGCGCACTTCGGGCGCTAACATGCCAGATAGCGCATCGCGCACATCATCAATGGCTTCATAGATCACGCTGTAGTAGCGCAGATCAATGCCATGATCTTTAACGGCCGTACGCGCCGCGGCGTCTGCACGAACATTGAAGGCGATAATGCGTGCTTTTGAGGCAGCAGCCAACATCACATCGGACTCGGTGATGCCACCGACGCCAGACGAAATCACTTTCACGGCGACTTCCGACGTCGACAACTTACCCAGTGAATCGCGCAACGCCTCAGCGCTACCCATCACATCCGCCTTGATGACGATCTGCACGGTCTGCGTTTTGCCTTCATCCATCTGCGAGAAGACGTCTTCGATATTAGTGGTTGCACGCGCCAACTTAACGTCACGGAATTTACCCTGACGATATAAAGCCACTTCACGTGCCTTACGCTCACTCTCGACGACCAACAACTCATCCCCGGCATTCGGCGCACCCGACAGACCCAGTACCTGTACTGGAATCGACGGACTGACCGTATCAACCGCAAGACCATTTTCATCAAACATGGCGCGCACACGACCAAACTCGTGACCGGCCAAAATGATGTCGCCGGTTTTCAGGGAGCCGCGCTTGACCAACACAGTCGCCACCGCACCGCGACCCTTTTCCATGCTTGCTTCCAACACGACGCCAGCTGCGGGTCCGCTAGCGACCACTTTCAGCTCTAACACCTCAGCCTGCAGCAAAATGGCATCGATCAACGCATCGACACCGTCGCCGGTACGCGCTGACACCGGCATGAACATGACTTCACCGCCGTATTCCTCAGGAATCACGCCCTGGATGACCAACTCGCTTTTGACGCGTTCTGGTTCCGCTTCGCTCTTGTCCATTTTGTTCATGGCCACAATCAAAGGTACTTCAGCAGCCTTAGCATGCTGGATCGCTTCAATCGTTTGCGGCATGACACCGTCATCCGCTGCCACGACCAAGATCACCAGATCAGTGACTTTTGCACCACGAGCCCGCATCGACGTGAACGCAGCATGTCCAGGCGTATCAATAAACGTAACGATGCCCTTAGGGGTCGTGACGTGATAGGCACCGATGTGCTGGGTGATTCCACCCGCTTCACCGGCAGCGACTTTGGCGGTACGGATGTAATCAAGTAGTGAAGTCTTACCATGGTCGACATGACCCATGATGGTGACCACAGGTGGTCTGGCAACCAGCTCCACGCCTGCACCATCGGCCGTCACCAAACTCTCTTCTAGCGCATTGGCGCGCATCGGCTTAGCGGTGTGGCCCAACTCTTCAACCACGAGCACAGCCGTATCCTGATCCAGCGGCTGATTAATCGTCGCCATCACACCCATATTCATGAGTATCTTGATCAGTTCACTGCCCTTAACCGCCATCTTTTGCGCCAATTCAGCGACCGTGATGGTCTCTGGGATCGACACATCATGCTTGACCGGCTGCGTTGGCATCTCAAAGCCGTGCCGCCCCTCGGCGCTCGAGCTGGTGCTACGCCGACCGCCACGCATCGGTTTCTTTTTCTTATAGCGATTGCTGACATCGGTCGTGACATGCAACTCTTGACGCCCATACCGCGTCTCCCGCTCGGCTGCTGGTCGCGATGTGCGATCGGCTGCTGCCGCCTTACGCGCACGCTCTGCTTCTTCGCGGTCACGCGCCTCAACTTGTCGCCGTTGCTCTTCCTCGAGCACACGACGCGAATCTTCTTCAGCCCGCTTACGATTTTCTTCTTCACTACGCTTACGGCCTTCCTCATCCGCCTTGCGCCGCGCCTCTTCTTCAACCGCAAGCCGTGCGGCTTCTTCCGCCTGCCGCGCACGATCAATCTCTTCTTGTGCGACGCGGGCCTCTTCTTCCAAAATGCCGCGATTCACATAGGTGCGCTTAGCACGCACCTCAACGCTGACAGTTCGAGCGCTACCACGCGCAGCGCCTACTTTAATTTCGCTCTGCGTCTTACGCTGCAGCGTGATTTTCCGTGGACCCGCCGTGGCGACTTCTGGCGTTTCACGACCGTGCGTGCGCCGCAGATGCGACAACAACTCGGTTTTCGCATCATCACTAATTTGATCGTCCGGACCGGCCACGCGGATACCGGCTTCTTCCAGCTGCTTTAATAACTTATCCACGGGGACCTTAAGGACCGCCGCGAACTGCGACACCGTCACGTCAGACATTGGGAGAGCTCCTCAAGTTGACGCTAAGCCGTCAGTAAACCAATGGGCACGGGCAGCCATGATGAGCTTGCCCGCCCGATCATCATCCAAACTAAGATCTTGCAGGTCTTCAATCGACTGCTCGGCCAATTCGTCACGCGTGCAAATACCGCGTGCGGCCAGCGCCTTAGCCAAAGCGTCATCCATACCCTCCACCGCCAGAAGATCCGCAGCCGGCGCACCGTCACCGCTTTCTTCGGTGGCAATGGCTTGCGTCAACAACACATCGCGCGCGCGGTTTCTAAGCTCACGAACGATATCGTCATTAAACTCTTCAATCGCCAGCAATTCCTTAGTAGGCACATAGGCAATCTCCTCGATTGTGGAGAAACCCTCTTGAACCAAGATCGTTGCCACATCGGCATCGACATCAAGCGCCTTCATAAAGGTATCGCGCAGGGTCGTCGTTTCGGCCTCGCTCTTCTCCTCTGCCTGCTGCTCACTCATGATGTTGAGCTTCCAGCCAGTCAATTCGGAGGCTAGACGGATGTTCTGTCCGCCACGGCCAATGGCCTGCGACAGCTTCTCCTCAGCGACTGCGATATCCATGCTGTGCTGATCTTCATCCACCACAATGGACGTGACCTCCGCTGGCTGCATCGCATTGATGACAAACTGCGCCGCATTGTCTTCAAACGGAATGATGTCAACACGCTCACCAGCAATTTCGTTAGAAACGGCTTGGACACGACTGCCCCGCATGCCCACGCACGCGCCTACCGGATCAATACGCGGATCGAGACTCTTGACGGCAATCTTGGCGCGCACACCAGGATCACGTGCAGCACTTAATATCTGAATGAGCCCCTGGCCCACTTCTGGCACTTCAAGCTTAAACAGCTCGATTAGAAACTCAGGCGCCGTGCGCGACAAAAAGAGTTGCGGACCGCGTGGCTCAGAGCGAATTTCACGCAAAATAGCTTTCAGGCGATCTTGCGTACGGATCGGTTCGCGCGGGATCAAGTGCTCACGCGGCACAAATCCTTCGGCATTCGAACCCAAATCGACATACACGCCGTTGCGATCAACCCGCTTGACGATGCCACTAACCAAGGTCAGCAAGCGATCTTGATACGCCTCAACCACTTGCGCACGCTCAGCTTCGCGCACTTTTTGCACAATCACTTGCTTGGCAGTCTGTGCATCGATACGACCGAAGGTTTCGGCCGGCAATGGCACCTCGACGTAACCACCTGCCTCTGCGTCCGCGGACACATCAAGAGCATCTTCTAAACGCAACTCGCGCTGCGGGAACTCAAGTTCACGGGAATCATCTGCGAATACTTTCCAACGCTGAAACACTTCGTAATCGCCATTTTTGCGATTGATATAGACGCGCGCATCAGTCTCTTCACCGAGCCGCTTACGCGTGGTGGAGGCGAGCGCCGCTTCAAGGGCCTCAAAAATGATTTCCTTGTCGATGCTCTTTTCGTTTGCAACGCTCTCAACCGCGTCCACAATTTCTTTCAGTGAGGTCTTTGTCATGTCATTCACTCCCGCCGCAAACCGGCTTAAGGCACCAGCCGCGCTAACTTAATTTCTTTGAGCTCAAATTCCACTGATCGATAGTCCACCTCAAGGGTGATCCTCGACCCCTCGACAGCCACCAGTTGCCCCGTCCAACGACGCCGCCCCTCGCGCGCTACCAAACTTTCCACCTTGATGCGACTACCGACGAAGCGCACAAAATGCGCCTGCGTCCGCAGTGGCCGATCAGAGCCTGGCGAGGACACTTCTAAGGTGTACTCCCCAGGAATCGGATCGGCGAGGTCTAAGACATCACTGACCCGTCGGCTGACTGCCGCACAATCCTCCACCGTCACACCCAACGCCTCGGCATCCGTACCGGGGCGATCAATATAAATTCTCAGCAACCCACCGCCACCCTGCGGGTGGTATTCAAGGTCGACCAGTTCAAGACCGAGCGCCGTCACCTCAGGCTCTAAGAGCTTCAGCAGCACCTCGTCCATACCCCGTCACCTCAAACCAAGCGTGCCGACGCTGGTCAGCAGCACCAAAAAAAAGGCCAAAAAAATGGGCCTATGGCCCATTTTCTGGGGTCATCGGGCTAAAAACGCCTGTGACCCAAACGAAAAAGCCCCCTCGGGGGCTTATTCTTGGAAAGGTCACCCTGCCAGGGCAACCCCAAATAACGGGCGAAGTATAGGCTAGTCCTCCCGCAAAAGGTAGCCTCGACCCGCATGACGCCTCCAAATCAGTCGCGCCCACCGGGTAGCCCACCATCTCAAAGCCTCATTGGCACCACTGGGACACCACTAGGACACCACTGGGACACTCCTAGCCCAGACCCCTAACGCGTCTTGGTACGCAAACTGTCCCAACTGGCATCACCCGTCCATCCACCATCCACCGGCAAGGTAACCCCATTGATGAACCCATTGCGCTCGCTGTCGGCCAGAAAGGCAATGGCGGAAGCGACATCCTCGGCGCGTGCAAATCGCGCCATCGGTACGCGATTAATGATGTCTGTATCCGAATACGCGCCACTACCCTGATCCGCAATATCCATATCCGTCTTGATCCACCCAGGACACACCGCATTCACCCGAATGCCGCGCCCACCCCACTCGCCAGCCAACGTGCGCGTGAGCCCAATAAGGCCATGCTTGGATGCGTTATAAGCACTGCGATGAATGACGCCACGCAAACCAGCGACGGAGGCAACATTGACGATGCTGCCACTCCTTTTTTCCAACATCTGCAGACCGAAATACTTGCAGAGTAAAAACGGGCCTTGCAGGTTGACCGACATGACCCGTTGCCATTGCTGCAAAGTCGTCTGCTCCGCCGGCGCAATCAAACTGATGCCCGCGTTATTAACCAGCACATCGGCCGCACCATGCGTTACCTGCACCGTCGCCGCGAACTCTTTAACGAAGTCTTCTGATGACACATCGCCTTGTAAACCATGCGCGTCGGCGCCACTCGCACGCAGTTGCTTCACCGCTTGATCGATTGCCTGCAGATCCGTTAACCAGACACGGTAGCCCTGTTGGGCGAGTAAAGCCGCGGTGGCTAAACCCACTCCTTGCGCCGCGCCCGTCACTACCGCCGTTTTCATAAAAAACCCCCACTTCTGTGACTGTGAATACGCCAAGCGATCGGCGCTACAATACACGAGGATATCACGCCAAATACTTTCTAAATACATGATTAAAATGACGTTTTAAACATCCTTTTGACAGCATCGTCGACTGACAGAGAGTGACCTGCAGCGCCCAGCACAACAGGCGCGTCAAGGCAGGCTAACAAGCCAGATGCCCACTTGCCCGGACTGTGCCTTAATAGGCCTATGCTGCCGCTACTCACCGCCGATGATCCATCACCCGTACTCAGTAACGGTGCGCACGATCACTCGCCCTTTGTCATCGTAGTCGACCATGCCAGCGCGCGCATTCCACTGCGCCTACAGTCACTCGGCTTAACGCAAGATGCGCTCGCGCGTCACATCGCTTGGGATATTGGTGCGTTAGAGATCGCGCGGCGAGTCGCGCACACGTTAGACGCCACGCTCGTCGCACAGATGTACTCGAGATTGGTCATTGATTGCAATCGCCATCCAGATGCGGACAGCTCAATCACACAGCTCTCGGAATACACGCCCATTCCTGGCAACGCGTCAATAACGGCACAGGGTGCCTTCGCACGCCGTCAGGAGATCTTTGATCCTTATCATGCGCACATACTCACTCTCCTTGATCGACGCAGCGAGCTTGGGCTTGACACCATACTGGTTGCGCAGCACACCATGACCGATGTCTACAAGGGCGTACGGCGTGATATGCAAGCTGCCATCCTGTATAACCGCGACCCGATCTTCGCTCGATATGTGCGCGATTTTTTAAGGCGCGACACCGGCCTCGTGATCGCTGACAACGAACCCTACTTCTTGAGTGATGCGACGGACTACACCATACCGATACACGCAGAAGCGCGCGGCTTACCGTCTGTAGAAATCGAAGTACGCCAAGATCTCGTTAGCACAGCCGAAGGTCAAAGCGAATGGGCAGCCCACATCGCTCGCGCATTAGTGGCCGCGACTGAAGCGCTGCGATCGATCTAGCCAAATACGCACCACGCGGGCGCCTGACGCGCTCACCTGCCAGCAGAGGTCAAAGCCAGGCTTATGCACCGAACAGTCAGACGCGATGCCCTGGATACCCCGCGCCCAGTTAGTAACTTATTCTAGATAAAATCGCATTAAACTCATGATTTTTATGGTTTTTTATTTTCTCACACCCCACTCACGCGTCCTACAAGCTGGGTTTACTCTCACGTGCCACGTACTGACCCCAACCAATCGCTAGTCGGTATCAGAGCCCGCATGCGACACTGGCGCCCTTTCCCTGATCGCACGGGACACCGCCTTGAGCTCACAGCCCCCACTGCCCGTCATTCACAGCGCATTTTATAAATTCATCCATCTGCATGATGTGAACGCCCTTGTCGAGCAACTTAAGTTGCTAACACAGACACTGCACGGAAGCATCTTAGTGGCACCGGAAGGTGTCAACGGCATGGTCGCAGGTCACAGTGAAGCGATCACTGCCTTCCAGTCTGCCGTGCTAGCCATGCCTGCATTTAATGACATGGTCTTCAAACATAGTCAGTGCACAACAAGTCCCTTTCACAAGATGAAAGTTAGGCTTAAACCAGAGATTGTTCCGCTCGGCATTCCCGGGGTTGATGCAAGCACAAGCACAGGCATTAATGTCAGCCCCTCTGACTGGCGGACATTAATCGCACAAGACGACGTGGTACTACTCGATAACCGCAATAGCTTTGAGTACCGACTGGGTCGCTTCAAAAATGCGATCGATCCTGGGGTAGCCAACTTCCGTGATTTCCCCGAGTATGTGAAAGCCCATATCAGCGAGTGGAAAGCTTGCGGAAAACGCGTTGCGATGTACTGCACCGGCGGCATCCGCTGCGAGAAAACCAGTGCGTGGATGCGTGAATACGATCTGCCGGTGTATCAGCTAGAAGGCGGCATTCTCAACTATTTCCAGACAATGCCAGATGCTGAGAAAGACTGGCAAGGCGAATGCTTTGTCTTTGATAATCGCATCGCTCTTGACACCCATTTGAAAGAAACCAGCACAACGCTGGAAGATGTGTATCAGGACGAACCGGACGGCGAGTGGCGCCTACAGCGAGCGCGCCAACTCCACATGGGTGAGGGGTAAATCAGTGATCGTCAAGCGACTGCAGACAGACACGCTGAGACTCTTCTATTTTTCCCCTACGAATGTAAGCGCATCTTCTATTCCACCGCTCACCAATTTTCTCTCCCGATTTAATCACATGCGTCACGCGCTCATGTTGGGCATGTTGTTATCAACCAGTCTCCCCGCCTTGGGCCAAGCGGCACAAGCAAGCTGCAACGTGTCAACGATCGCCGGAACCTACTATTTTGAGGAAACAGCACAGTCAGCACTGCAAGTACCGGGGAAACGCGTCGCCGCCACTGCGCGCGCCAAGATTGCGTTTGATGGTGTGGGCAATTACCTCATCAATATCACTCGACACAGCGGCGGCAAGACTGGGCACACGACCAACGCCAGAGGCACCTACACATGGGATGGCGACTGTCACTACACCGGTAGACGGGTATACGCTGAAGACCATCAGTTGCACGTGTTCAACGTCATCTTGAGCAATGGTGGCAACAACATCAGCATTCAATCTAATCACCCCAACCATGTCAGCACGGCCGTGGGCGTGCGTGTCGCACCGTAATTGCCGCTGACTAGGGCGTACAACTGCAATGCCATGTCGTCATTATCGAATCCCTGAAGGAGCATCCTCCATGTTTAATCAGTCTATCCGACCTTGCCCACGAGCCGCGATTCGACTCATCCTGGCCTCCCTGCTAGCGGCTCTGCCGCTCTCTCTGCAGGCGGGGACTGCCGACAACTCAGCCAATGACCACGTCGCGCACGCCACTCATGCGATGCAGGCCACGTCTTTTCTAGAACACGTCACAGCACTCTCGTCAGATGACTTCGAGGGTCGATCCGTTGGGACACACGGTGGTGAGATGACCGAGCAGTACCTCGTCTCTGAATTTAAGCGCCTCGGACTGGCCCCTGGCAATCCAGACGGTAGCTACCTGCAATCGGTACCCCTGTCTGGACACCGCAGCACACCAACAGCCAGTGTGCGCGCAAACGGCAAGTCATTAGATCTGACGTTTCGCGATGATTTTGTTGCCTGGTCTTACAATCGAGCAGCGAATGTGCAGGTAAAAGACTCCGAGTTAGTCTTTGCAGGCTACGGCGTCGTTGCGCCCGAGTATGGCTGGGACGATTTTAAGGGGCTTGATGTCAAAGGTAAGACGCTCGTCGTTTTGATCAACGATCCACAAATCGGCGATCCAAAGGACCCATCACGCCTCGATGACACGATGTTTAAAGGCAAGGCCATGACCTATTACGGCCGTTGGACTTATAAATATGAGACTGCCGCCGCGATGGGTGCAGCTGCCGTTCTAATCGTGCACGAAACCAAGACCGCCGCTTACCCATGGTCGGTCGTCGTTAACTCCAACAGCAATGAGAATTTTGATATCGACTATGGTACGGATAATCCACGCTTCCCCAAGGTGCCTGCGTGGATTACGACGGATACGGCACGCAAACTATTTGCCCTAGCAGGTAAGGACTTTGACGCACTCAAGCAAGCCGCCTTACAGCGCGATTTCCATGCCCAACCACTTGGGGCGCGCATTGACTTGTCGATTGATAAGACCTGGCGCAACATTCCCTCACACAATGTGCTTGGTCGAATTGAAGGCTCTGATCCCACACTGAGCAAAGAGGTCGTGGTGTATAGCGCACACTGGGATCACTTTGGCTGGAACCCCTCACTGCCTGGGAATAAGACCGATCAAGTCTTCCATGGCGCGCTAGATAACGCATCAGGCGTCGCCGCACTCCTTGAGCTTGCACGGGCATACCGCGCACTCCCTGTACCACCACGCCGTTCCATTCTCTTTATAGCAACCACGGCAGAAGAGCGCGGTCTGTTAGGTGCTCAGTACTATGCGACGCACCCACTGGTGCCACTGGCACGCACCGCTGCTGATCTCAACATCGATGTGATTAACGTACACGGCCGCACCCATGACGTAGAAGTGATCGGTTATGGAAACTCTGACCTTGAGGACGTACTGGCCACACAGGCTAAGCGCCAAGGACGCGTGATCGTTCCTGATCAGGTACCTGAGCACGGCGGGTTTTTTCGCGCAGACCATTTTGAGTTTGCCAAAACGGGCGTGCCCTCCCTGTTTCTTGGCGATGGCATGGACTTTTTAGGGAAACCGAAGGGATATGGCCGCGCACTCATCGACCACTACACCGAGTTTGATTACCACAAGCCGACCGATATCATCCGTGCCGACTGGGACTTGTCCGGGACTTTGCAGGATCTCGAGTTACTTTTCCGCGTGGGCTTTGAGGTCGCGCAGACCGATCGTATGCCGCGCTGGAAGGATGGCTCTGAGTTCAAAACCAAAGGGGAGACTCGCTAAGCAAGTGTCCAGTCATCGGGCGCCCTGAGGTGAACTCGATTACCGCGACACTGGCACAGCCCTACCGTGTCGCGACACAGCACGTGGCAGTACAGCAACAGCGACTACCCCCGTTCGGGGGGGGGTAGCCGCAACCAATAACGCATTAACATGGTGTTACGCGCGAGGTAACCGTTGTTATTCTGCGTCACTCTTACCATTTAAATACCAGTTAAAGCGTGCACCCTTACCCTTGTTAAAACAGCAATATTTCATTAACCGAATTGCTCCATACTGAATGTTAACTTCTGACGTTAACTCGCATCAGGCTTACCTAGGATCCTTATTTGTCGCTTAAAAAACTCAATTGGCTGGCCCTCGGCGCATTGGCGTCGTTACTGGCCGTGTCTGCTGTCGCAACACCCGACACCAAACAGTCGTTCGGTCCGGTGTCGATCAGCTTCACCGATCCCTGCGCTGTATTTAACGCACTGGAACCTAGCACGTCTTTTACTAAAGTCGTCTATGGCGAAGTGGTCGACTTTCAGATCAGTGGAGATGCACGCACCGACATCGACACGAAGGGAACAAAATCCAATCTTAACTTTACGCTGCATGCACGTGGCGATGGTATTGGCCGAAGCTCTGGAATCAGCTACACATTCGATGGTGGCTTAAAGATCCGAGCGGCAACGACTGCACCCGTTACGGCACCTAACTTCACGTTCAACGATCGCTTTATGCTGACGGTACGCGTCGTAGGCCATCCAACGAAGGCTCAAGGCGCAACCTTAGCCCAAGGCGCGCAAGACAACGCCACACTGAAGGTGTACCTCAAAGTTGGCTACGCCAACAGTCAACCAAGCGTCTCGCTTGATGGCAATAGCACACTGCTGAGCTTAACCTGCAAGGGCTCACCTTGGGAAAACGCAAATAAGGCTAAAAATACTGCCACGCGTCAACCCGTCGGCCAGGGCTTCGGCGATCCTTGGAATAAGTATTCCTGGTCGACCAACTCCTTTAATAACGGCTTGGTGGTCGGCACCAAGAACATGCACTTTGACTACACCATGATCGCTGGCTACAGCGACAGCGCCAACACCTCTCCGGCAGCGCAGTGCTACCGAACGGCCACCAACATCCCGTCCATTTACCGCGGGCTCGCTTGCGCCGAACTGTATGAGGCACCCGCGGAAAGCGGCTCATCGGCTGATACCCGTTTCTCTGATATTTGGCGTCTCGACTATGGCACCAAGTCATGGACACGCGTTCGGCATGACACCGCCGCACAGGGTTTCCGGATCATGGCGCAGCACAACGGCAGCCTGTACGTAGGCTCCGATTTGGGCTCTTTTGTCGCCGGCGTTGACCTCAAGACCGGCTCGGCGGGTGCGTGGAACTTCCCCGGCTCTCGCATTCTAAAATCCACCGACGGCATCAACTTCACCGAAGTCACCTGCGATGCGACGGTGACCGGTCCATGCACTAGCGCGGTGGGACAAAGCACCACCAACCCCAACGTCAATGTCTCCTTCAGAGCATTGGCCTCATACAACGGCAAGTTGTACCTAGGCACCTTCAATCCAACGGGTGGCGAGTTATGGTCCTATGACGGCAGCATCTGGACAAAAGTTAAGAAGTTCAGCCCAGTAGATGCTAGTGGGTTCCCTCAGAACCGCTATCATCCAGCGGTCACAGAACTGGTCGTGTTCAATAACAAGCTGTATATCGGCTTGGGCGGCTCAGGCTATGACTACCTGTACAGCTACGATGGCACCGCTGTCAGTCAGGTCGCCAATCTTCCGACGCTTAACTCGCCGACCAACATCGGCGTTCTGAAACTATTTGCTAGCACCAAGAACGTCCTGTTTATTGGCAACGTTGACTTCAACGGTTTCTATCTACAAACGCTCGATACGCTGGGTAACTTCACTAAAGTCACCGACAACGGCTTTGGCAATACCTCAAATGCCTATGCTTGGTCGATGGCGGAGTCTGGCGGACGCACCGTTGTGGGCACCTTTAACACAGCCTTTTTAAACAATGCACCGCGCGGCTCAGCTGAACTCTGGTCAAGTGACGACAACATCAACTGGAAGCAGATCTCGCTACCCGTTGACTTTGGATTCTGGAACTACGGACTGCGCACGCTGACCGTAGCTAATAATCGCCTCTATGTGGGCACAGCCAGTAACGCCATCTCACCGGATCTCATTACCGCACCGATCCTGATTGCACCCGGGACAGAGGTGTGGTCGATTGCCTTAAACGAACTGCTTAAGCTGTAAAGGCGACCGGCACACGAGTGATGGCCGGGTCGACTGTCGACCCGGCCATACCTACGGACTGAGCACACGACACGGACAGTGGCTACGGCGCACGCGCCGATGGGTCACAAGCGCAGCGACACGGGCTCAGCCCGTCACGCTTAATCACACGTGATGACATGTATCGACTCGCGCGCCTATGCGCCGATGCGCCAGGGGCTTGGCCACCGCGTACCTACCCCTATTTCGCTAAATTGTGCGTCATCCGCTACTATTGGAGAGTGGGCAAACCGCAGAATGACTATCGTTTTGAAGAGCTAGCAGGAACCTATCGTGACGTCGCCGCCAGATGCCTTGCGCCTCAGTCCATCGATGCGTGGCGTGCTTGACCAGCTCACCGCACCTAACTCTACCCTCTCGCCCACCCAGATTGCGGCAACTCTCCAAGGTGCAACGCTTAGCATTAAAGACGTGACTGGGCTTGTCGCAGCCGATTCCAACCATCACGCGACCCACAGGATCGCCCACACAGACGATGTTGAGGTGCTACTCATGACCTGGCTCCCGGGTCACGGCAGCGATCCAAAAGAGACGACCGGTTTCGTATCGGTCTATCAAGTACTACAAGGCACCGCACAAGAGGCGCGCTATGTGCAAGGTGCAGATAGCCTAGTGGACCCCATCAGCACACATCAACGTCTACAAGGCGAAGTGGAAACCCACGCGCCTGACGTCATTCATGCGCTACACAATGACCATCAAGCCACAGAACCGCTGGTGATCCTGCAGGTCTATGCGCCACCTCTCCGTGACTTGCATCGATTCACTCAACGCACAGAAAAACGCCCGATCGCGCAGGTCCTGACGCGGCAGCCGCCACCCCAGACACCGGTCGTCGCGCTCATCGGTGGAGGCTACTCAGGGTCGATGGTGGCTGCGCACTTAGTGCGCAAGGCCACCCAAAGCAACACGCCGCTGCACCTCGTCCTCATTGATCGGCAAGCCTCTCTGTCAGAGGGCGTGGCTTACCGAACAGCCGATAGGCACCACCTACTCAATGTACCGATCTCACGCATGAGCGCCTGGCCAGACCAACCCAATGATCTTCTCGCATGGGTTAGCCATCGAGATGCCACCCTAGGACCCTACTCGTTCTTACCCCGTCGTACCTATGGCGAGTATCTACGCAGCACCCTGCTTGATACGTTGCAACAGGCCGGACCCCGAGTGAGTGTCGAGCTTCGCCGACAAGACGCTGGGGCGGTTAAGCGAAGCGGCGCAAGACGCTGGCAGATCGACTGCGGCTCCAATCGAGCCATTGAAGCCGATGCACTGCTCCTGGCAACCGGACACCAACCACCGGCAGATCCCCTCAAAAGGCACTGGCAGGGTCCTAAGACGCGCTACATCGAAAACCCCTGGTCTTTGCCTACCTTAGACATGATCCGCAGCGACGAATCCGTATGCATACTGGGCACAGGGCTCACCGCGATCGATATGCTCCAATCCCTCGGTGGCGGTACACGCTCAGCACCCGTGCTGGCCCTCTCCCGCCGTGGCCTGATGCCGGCGACTCACGCACCCGCGCAACTGGCACCAATCGATCCCAGCCCTTGGCTGATACCGCTTCTACAACGGGGCGCACTCACCACCCGGGCACTCACCCGGCATATTCGTGCGGCTGTCCGGGCAGCCGAGACCGCGGGCCACAATTGGCGCCAAGCCCTGGATGGATTACGACCCCATCTGTCTACCCTTTGGCAAGCACTCTCCACCCCAGAACGAAGACGCTTTCTTAGACATCTGCGTGCGTTCTGGGACGTTAAACGCCATCGTCTAGCCCCTAACCTTGGCTCGGAGGTCGTTAAAACGATGCACAGGGGTCTTTTACGAGTCGTCGCGGGTCGCGTGATCTCTGCACACGGCGAGGCCAAGGGGGTCACTCTCACGATCCGTAGGCGCGGACAACGCACGGACGAGACGATGCACTTTGACTGGGTCATCAACTGTACAGGGCCAACTGCTGGCACTGGACTCTCTGCTAGCGTGACGAGCCTCATCCAGGCGGGATACCTTGAGGAAGATCCCTGCGGCATTGGCGTTCACAGCGCACCCAATGGAATGGCGCTCGCCAATGGACGCACCAGCAGCGATCTGGCCATCATAGGTCCGCTACGCAAGGCGGATCTATGGGAATCGATCGCTGTCCCCGAGTTACGCGTTCAAGCTGAACAGACGGCTGACGCACTATTAGCGACCCTAAGTAGCCTAAGCCAGTAGCCTAAGCCAGTAGCTTAAGGCCGTGATATCGCCCATTGAACCTCTAACCTAGCAATTTTTAATCCACCACGTTTGCGTCCTACTGCCGCACCAATCCCACAACGCGATACCTAGGACCCGACGCTTACGTGCACCCGACGCTTGCGTGCAAAACGCGGCATAACGCTCGCAGAAAATCGACGCACTTGGCGACCCGCAAAAAAATCAGTGGTGCTAAAATAATCGTTCGCAAGTATCGCCATTGCCTCGTTTACACACGCTCTCAAGGAGCCTGCCTCATGAAGCCCTTTGCCATACTGATTGGTCTGTCGTTTCTCGCCAACAGTGCGATAGCAGGTGACTTCACGGGTTGGTCGGCAGGCGTCGATATTGGCGCACAGCAGTGGAAGGAAAAATCAACGGATCAAATTATCACCCGCGAAAGTCCTGCCGCCACTACGTCTAAATCGCTCAGCAGCGAACTGCTGGGTATACACGTGGGCTTTCAGATGCCGGTAGCTGCGATGCTGCTTGGAACGGAGGTGCATTACTCGGCACTGACAGGCTCTGCATCTAGCACCTTTGGCACTGAAGATTTTGGCTTTGTTCTAAAACCACGCTGGCAAGCTGCATTAGATCTCCGCGCTGGTGTTGTGACTCACGGAACCCTTCTCTACGTCATCACCGGACCGAGCCTAGCTGGTGTCGCGCGCACATACTTTGATCACACTAACTTCTATGGCCCCTTAAGCGACGATCGTGTTCAAAAAACATCCCACGGCTGGAGCTCCGGAGTGGGTATCGAGCGGGAACTGACCCAACGCCTGAATGGCCGTCTTGAATACCGGCACAGCACGTACACACGCGTCACCGACTATCCGAGCACTTTCAACCACACCCAGGCAAGCCCACCCGATCAGTTCTTTGAATCGCATACCGCTAGCGCAGATACACTGTTATTCAGCTTGAGCTACGCGCTATAAAAATACAGACCGTGCATTACGCTGAGATAGCAACGCAATGCCCAGAGCCCATCATTTGATCAATCAGTGAACAAATAAATTCGTCGGCTACAGCTTCGAGCCAATGACGCACCGCAATGGGCGTCAACTGCCTGCCGGCGCTGGCACCTTAGTGAGTATGGAAATCAGGTGCGAACCATCCCAAGTCTGTGGTTCCAGTGAAAACGAGCCTCTAAATCCATACCAACTCGCCCAACAGTAGGGCTCGCAGAAGTACAGAGGGAACGTTGCCGTCGTGATGATATTGACGTGCGTCGGATCCTGAAAAGCCGCTGCTTGTGGAAAAGCCGGCGTCATACTGTAAAACTTTCCGCCGTCTTTTAGTGTCCGCCAGATCTCATTCATCAACTCTACAAATGGATAACGCCGTTGCGGTGCGTATATCAAGCGTGGAACATGCTCGATGAAATCATAAGCGATGACGAAGTCAAAGTACGCATCACCAAAGGGTATTTTCTCAATGACCAGATCCGCTTTATAGATACCCCGATCGACATC
>CAIYVA010000199.1 GCA_903929455.1 uncultured Pseudomonadota bacterium
GCTGTTTTCGTGGGTCAAAGTGCCTGAGGCCGTTAAGATCTTCTTAGGCGGTATTGAGGCGGTATCGGTTCATAACCAGAATGGGCATCTGTCTTATCTTTTAGGCGAGAGCCGCGCACAGGGTTGGTACTATTTTTATTTGGTGGCGTTGGCAGTTAAGACGCCATTGCCTTTGCTGGTGCTTGGGCTCGTGGGCTTGGCGCGCTTAGCGTGGCGGGGGCTGCAGGCGAGCCAGGCTCATCGGATGACGCCGCCGGCACTGTTCGTAGCGCTTCTGTTATTCGTTAGTCTGTTCAGTCACATCAATATCGGCATTCGGCACATTCTGATTCTGTATCCGTTATTGGCGATTGGGGCTGCGACCTTATTGGCTGATCTGTGGGCCTGGCTTTTAGCCAGACCGGTAGGGCGTGCGCGTCTGATCGTCAGTGCTGCACTGCTTCTGCTCACCCTATGGCCCGCGGTGGTCGTGGTGCGTGAGTGGCCTGACTACTTGGCGTATTTCAATGCACTTGCGCCAGATCCTGAGCAGGTGCTGGTGGATTCCGATTTAGACTGGGGTCAGGATTTGCAGCGCTTAAGTCGCAGGCTTCACGTGTTGCAGGTACCATCGGTATCGCTCGCCTACAGCGGCAGTGCGTTGTTAGACCGCGAGGGTCTTCCGCCGTATCGCTTACTCGGTCCCGATGAGCGCGCGACCGGTTGGATTGCGGTTACGGCCTTGGCGCGCGTGCATGCGCCACAGCGCTTTCAGTGGCTATCCAGCTATCCGCGCGTCGAGCAGGTGGGTAAGACCATTGATCTGTACTACGTTCCCCTGCCAGAGACCCCCGTGCGCTAGGCCGATAGGGGTGGCCATTGCCACTCACGGGTCGATACGAGTGTCGGCTCTTTGCTAAACTTGCCGGCTTTCGTATAAGGCTTACTCTTTATGCCCGTGATTACCTTGCCCGATGGCAGTGAGCGCCGCTTTGACTCTGCGGTGACGGTGGCTGAATTAGCCGCGAGCATCGGTGCGGGCTTGGCTAAAGCGGCACTGGCTGGTCGGGTGGACGGCCAATTGGTGGATACCTCCCATCGGATCGAGGCGGATGCCAAGGTGTCTATCGTCACTGATAAAGACCCTGAGGCTTTAGAGATCCTGCGACATTCCACGGCGCACTTGTTGGCGCAAGCGGTGCAAGCGATTTATCCGAGCGCGCAGGTGACCATCGGTCCTGTGATTGAGGATGGTTTCTTCTACGACTTCTCCTTTGAACGTCCGTTCACGCCGGAGGACTTAGAGAAGTTCGAAGCGAAGATGAAAGAACTCGCCAAGGCGGATCTCAAAGTCGAGCGCCGCACCTTACCGCGCGATGAGGCAGTGACCCTTTTTAAGGGCATGGGCGAGCACTACAAAGCCGAGATCATCAGTAGCATTCCAGCCGATCAAGACATCAGTCTGTATGGTCAAGGTCAATGGTTTGATCTGTGTCGTGGCCCGCATGTGCCTTCAACCGGCAAACTCAAAGCCTTCAAGTTAATGAAGTTGGCGGGTGCCTATTGGCGGGGTGATTCAAAGAATGAAATGTTGCAACGGGTGTATGGCACCGCGTGGCGCAATGATCAGGATCTTAAAGAGTACTTAACCCGCTTAGAAGAGGCAGAGAAGCGCGATCATCGACGAATTGGCCGTGAATTAGGGCTTTTCCATCAGCAGGAAGAGGCGGTAGGCAGTGTGTTTTGGCATCCGGCCGGCCATACGCTGTGGCGCGATGTGGAGCATTACATGCGCGGTCGTCTCGAGGGCTCTGGTTACGTTGAGGTCAAAAGTCCCCAGTTGCTCGATCGCTCGCTGTGGGAGAAAACCGGCCACTGGGATAACTATCGCGAGAACATGTTCATCGCAGAGTCCGAGAATCGCATGCTGGCGGTAAAGCCGATGAACTGCCCAGGGCATGTTCTTATCTATAAGCAGGGCATGAAAAGCTACCGTGATCTGCCGTTACGCATTGCGGAATTTGGCTCCTGCCATCGCAATGAGCCATCGGGCGCTTTGCATGGCCTGATGCGGGTGCGCGCCTTCACCCAAGATGATGCGCATATTTTTTGTACGGAAGATCAGATCAACGCAGAGACCGTGGCCTTTTGTGCGCTGCTGCAAAGCGTCTATGCGGATTTTGGCTTCACCGACGTGCATGTGAAATTCTCCGATCGACCGCTGAAGCGTGCGGGCTCGGATGAGACCTGGGATAAGGCGGAGCATGCGCTTCGTTCGGCGGTCGAGGTGGCGGGATTAAAAGTCACCCTCAATCCAGGCGAGGGCGCCTTCTACGGTCCTAAGCTTGAGTTTGTGTTGCGCGATGCCATTGGCAGGGACTGGCAGTGCGGCACCTTGCAGGTGGACTTTGTGCTGCCGGAGCGGCTGGATGCGGAATATGTCGCCGAGGACAACACGCGCAAGCGGCCCGTGATGTTGCACCGCGCCATTTTGGGCTCTTTTGAGCGCTTCATTGCCATTTTGATTGAAAACTACGCTGGCCGATTGCCACCTTGGTTGGCGCCGACCCAAGCCGTTTTGATGACAATCACTGACCGACAGATCGATTTCGTGACAAAATGTGCTGAATCCTTGAAAAATCAGGGGCTTCGAGTGGAAACCGACTTGCGCAACGAGAAAGTCGGCTTTAAAATTCGAGAACATACGCTGAAGCGGGTACCTTACCTGCTGGTGGCGGGGGACCGAGAAGTGGAGTCCCAGTCGTTGGCCGTGCGAACGCGTTCGGGCAAAGATATGGGTGTGATGACCTTAGATGAGGTCAAAGCACTCATACAGTCCGATATAGCGAAGCGCGGCCGTCATTCTTTGGAGGATTGATTTATCGCAACTACGAAGCGCGTACGGCGCAATGAAGAGATCTTGTCACCGATCGTTCGCGTCATTGCGGATGACGGTGCACAGTTAGGGGTGATGCCACGATCCGAAGCGATTGCGCTGGCGGCCGGTCAAACCCTCGATCTCGTCGAAGTGTCGCCGACCGCGGAACCGCCGGTTTGTCGAGTCATGGACTTCGGCAAATTTTTGTTTGAACA
>CAIYVA010000200.1 GCA_903929455.1 uncultured Pseudomonadota bacterium
GTGCCCATGCCCCGACCTTAGCCGACCCTAGGCCCGGTCTCGATCAGGGTCTTCAGGCCTTAAAGAAAGATACGCTCGACTTAAAAGTAGAGCTGTCCTCCTTGCGTGAAGATCTGTTGTTCCCCACAAGCAATCAGCTAGCCGTTTTTGTATCGATGGATGTGGGCGAATTTCTGGCCTTAGACTCCGTGCAGCTGCGGGTTGATGAGGTGGAAGTAGCCAATTACCTTTACACCGCGCGTGAAGCGGGTGCTCTGCTAAAGGGTGGTATACAGCGCTTGTATGTCGGGAATTTAAAGACCGGCGAACATGAGCTGGTCGCCGTGTTTAAGGGTACTGGGCCACATCATCGCGAGTACCGTCGGGCTGCGTCTGTACGGATCACAAAAGCCATCATCCCAAAATACGTCGAACTTAAAATCACCGATCGCAAGGTGCGTGCCCAACCGGAATTTGAGATTAGGGATTGGGAGTGAATGCAGCGCGCATGAAGAGCGTGAGGCTTTGTTGGCTATGTTTGGCCGCGTGCGTGGCCTTGGCATCGGAGTCGGTGCTGGCATCACCTGAGCGCATGCAGCCTATACGGCCGGGCGCTGTACCGATGGTGGTAAAAGATTTGTTTTACGGGGATGTGCTCTACGAGTTTTATCAAGAGCACCCGTTAGACGCGCTGACGCGCATTTTGGCTTACGAGCGCGCCGGTCGCATGGATGCGCAGCGCAAGGATGCTGATCTGATGGAGGCGGCTCTGTGGCTGCAGTTAGGCATGCATGCAGAGGCCAGCGCTCAGTTAGATCGAGTACTCGCATCCCCCACCTCAGAATTTAAGAAAAACCAGGCTCGTCTCTTCCTAGGACAGATGTGGTACGTCCGAGGTGATGACGCCAAGGCGCAGACTTTCCTCGAGCAAATCCGTGGCCGCGTGCCGCCAGCCATGGAAGCCGAGCGCGTCCAGATGCTATCCAACGTGCTGATCCGGCAGGGTCGCTACACAGCGGCTGAAACCTTGCTGCGTGGATGGCATGGCGCGGGCGAGTTGGTGTTTTATGCTCGATTCAATTTGGGCGTGGCCCTGCTGCGCGATGGGCAGTTAGCCGCGGGCAAGCCTATTTTGGACGACCTCGGTCGCTTGCGTTCGATTAAGCCTGATCTGCTGGAGTTGCGGGATCGTGCCAATCTCGCGCTCGGTTTTGCCTTGTTGGAAGCCAATCGACCGGCGGATGCCAAGCCACTCTTTTTGCGTGTGCGTCTGAAGAGTCAGTTTGCCTCACGCGCGTTACTCGGCTCTGGTTGGGTGCTGGCTAAACTGAAGGATACGCGTGGTGCCTTGAGTCCATGGAGTGCGCTGCAGTCGCAACCAAGGGTAGATACCGCGGTGTTAGAAGCGATGTTGGCGGTGCCACGCACGTATCTGTCGCTGAATGCGCCGGCCCAAGCTGCGGAGCAGTACGAGCGCGCTCTGCAGGTGTTTACCGATGAGCGTGGCGCCCTGGATGCTGCGCTGATGCGATTAGCAGAGCCTGATTTTTTCAAACAGATTGTGCAGCCTGTCGTTGAGAACCACGATGATGGTTGGTTGCAGGCACTGCAGGCCCATCCAGAGAAGCCGGAGTCGCGTTATCTATATGACGTGTTGGCTGGCCATGATTTTCAGGAGGGACTGGCGATTTATCGTGAGTTGCACTACCTCGATAAGACGCTCGTCGACGGGCGGCCATTAGTGGAATCTAATCAGGCCATTATGGAATCTCGACAGGATGCGCTGACAGACAAAGCGCAGATCGCCAGTGCTGTGATTGCAAACCAATTAGGTGGGCCCCAGACGGCGACAGCCGCGCCGGTGGGTGCCACGCTCGGCCAGGCGGTCAATGAGATGCAGGTTATCAATCAAGGCTTGGCAGAGCGTGTGGGGCGATCCGTCGCTCGATACCAAGGCCTGAGAGATCAGACGCTGGCTTTGCAAGAGCGCACCCTGAAGGTGCTTGCGGATGAGGCGATTACCGATCTGGTGAGGCAGCGCGAGCGGGTGGATGCCTATGAGCGCCAAGCCGTGTATGAGTTGGCGCTGATCTATGATCGCGCCTCTCGCGTGTCACCCGCGGTGGCCCATCCATGAGTCAGGTAGTCGCTCGCAATCGTGTTTCTGTTCTCGGTGTGGCAGTTGCTCTGGTGTTGGGCGGCTGTGCGGCTAGGCATCGTCCGCCGCCACTGCCGCCTGAGGACTTGCAGACGGTAGCCCCTGTGCAGGCGCGCGCGGTTGCGGTGCGTGCTGATCAGTCATTGCCGGGTGCCGCTGCACGTGCAGAGGCGTCTTTTCAGCGCTATTTAGATTTGATGCATGCGGAGCCTGCGCTGCGTGCAGAAACGATGCGACGACTAGCCGATATTAAGTTGGAGGCAGGCGAGCGCGAGCGCGCAGATACCGACACGCTCGAGGCGTCACCGGCGGGTACCCGAGCGGCGATTGTCATGTACTCGCAGTTACTAAAAGACTACCCCGATTATCCGAAAAAAGACGTTGTTCTCTATGAGCTTGCGCGTGCCTATGACGCTGAGCGGCAACCCGAGCAGTCGCTCGCCGCGTTAGAGGCGCTCTCCGCCAGTTATCCGGCCAGTCACTTTGCTGCTGAAGCGAGCTTCAGGCGTGGTGAGATGTATTTCAGTGCGAAGCGCTGGGTAGATGCTGATGCCGCCTATACCCAAGTGATTGCGCAGGGCGTAGGCTCTGAGTTTTACGAGCAGAGTTTGTACAAGCAGGGTTGGTCGCGCTTTAAGCGCGGTGACTTTGAGACTGGGTTGCACTCCTTTGCGATGGTCTTAAGTCGCTACTTGGAAGACGCTAAGGGTGAGTTGAAACCGATTGATTCATTAGCTCGGGCGCAACGCGAATTGGTGGATGACACCTTGCGTATCAGCGCCATTGTGTTTTCGTTTGATGATGATGCTCAGGCGATCGACCGATTCACAGCGCGCGAGGGTCGCAAGAGCTACGACCCGCTGCTATATGATGCACTAGGTCAAATTTATCTATCGAAAGAGCGTTGGACGGATGCCGCCGATGCGTATCACGCTTTCGTTAAGCGCTCTCCGCAAGATGCGAGAGCGCCTGAGTTTTTACTGCATGCGATTGATGCGCTCACCACAGGGCACTTCGTCTCGCTCATCGTTGAGCGTAAGAAAGAGTATCTAGAGCGCTATGCGCCGGATTCAAGTTTTTGGACCCAGCATCCCGATTTGCGTACGACGCCGCTGTATGCGGCCTTGCGCGATACGATTAAAGATTTAGCTGGCTTCTACCATGCGCAGGCGCAGCGCTCGCAGGCGCCTGCTGACTATGAGGAGGCGGCGCACTGGTATTTGCAGTTCATCCAGTATTTCCCGCGTGACCCAGAGGTAGCAGATACCCGCTATCTGTTTGCCGATTCCTTGTTTGATGGCCAGCAGTATGAGCGAGCGGTTGATGAATATACGCGCGCCGCCTACGACTACCCGAACAGTGCGCGTGCGGCAGAGGCAGGTTACGCGGCGCTGGTCGCTTATGAGAAGCGCGAGGCGCAACTCAGTCCAGCAGAAAAGCCCGCGTGGCATGCGCGCGCGCTCGATGAGGCGGTGCATTTTGCCACGGTGTTCAGTGCCCACCCTGAAGCCAATGCCTTACTGGCACGCACTGCGCGTGCTTGGTACGAGAGGCATGACTACGATCGCGCCATCCAGGTGGCTGATCAGTTGATGCAGCGTCAGGCATCGCTCAATGCGATTGATCAGCAGACCGGCTTGACGGTGCTCGCGAATATCCGTTTTGAGCGTGGTGATTTTGCCGGCGCCGAGGTGGCTTACCGGCAGTTAATTGCCGTGTTACCGAGTGGTGATGCAAGGCAGCAGGCGCTGTCCGAGCGCATGGCTGCGTGTATCTACAAACAGGGTGAGGCGTTGCAGGCGACGGGAGAGTCGACGCAAGCGGTTGAGCAGTTTTTGCGCGTGGCGAGTGCAACACCGGATGCAACTATTCGGGTAACCGCTACGTATGATGCGGCCTCACTGTTGTTGGGTCTAAAAGACTGGCCGAAAGCGATCGATGTGTTGGTGCGCTTCCGTCGTGATTTCCCCCAAGATGCGCACCAGAGTGAGGTCACGCGAAAGTTAGCGGTGGCCTATGCCGAAGTGGGTTCTTTTGCAGAGTCCGCACGTGAGTTCTCTAAAATAGCTATATCGGCTGATGCGTCGCCAGACATGCAGCGTGAGGCGCTCGAGTTGGTGGCCCAATACAGTGAGCGGGCAGGAGATCGAGCGGGCGCTACCCAGGCGCTTGAGCAGTATGTGCAGCGCTTTGGCGATCACTTTGAGCAAGCGATGGAAGCCCGCCAGACATTGGCTGAGTATGCGGCGAATCAGCATGACACAGCCGCTCGCGTCCGTTGGCTTAATGCGCTGATGAAGGCGGAGGCAGCGCCTGAGTCTACGCACACCGATCGGGCGCGCTCACTGGCATCGCACGCGGCGCTTGAGCTGGCGGAAGCTGAGCGCGACCGCTTCGTGGCGATTGACTTGACGCAACCACTGAAGAAAAGCTTGGCCAGCAAGCGTCAAGTGATGCAGCAGGCACTGACTCAGTTAGAGGCTGCCAATGCGTATGGCATTGCTGATGTGGCGACCGCGGCAACCTTTGATATCGCGGAGATTTATCGACGCTTGGCTGCTGACTTGCTGAAGTCTGAGCGACCTAAGAATTTATCGGCCGAGACGCTTGAGCAATATGATTTATTGTTGGAAGAGCAGGCATTTCCTTTTGAAGAGCAAGCGATTGATGTGCATATGGTCAATGTGGGGCGCGCCGCGGCGGGTATTTACGACGACTCGGTGCGCGCCAGTTACGCGGCGCTCGCGGTATTAAAACCAGCCCGCTTTGCCAAGCATGAACTGGATGTTGAGTTGGCCCCGATCCCCGATGAGGCGCCAGCGGAGGGTGTGGAGCCGGTGCCATCGGCCGTGGTTGCACAGTGGTCAGGTGTGCTCGGCTTAGTCGAGGTGGGCGATGGCGCTGCGGGGCTCAGTGTATTTGCTGACTTGGCAAAACAGCCGGGTCGGGTCGGTGCGCTCGCTGCCTACAATCAGGGCGTACTGCTGGCGCGGACCGGGCGTTTTCTGGAAGCGGAAGCGGCGCTTTTGAGTAGCGTGAAATCGTGGCCAGAGGACAGTTTGGCGTACGTTGAATTGGGTCTCGTGTACCGACAGTTGGGGCGCTTTGCGGAGGCTGCGCAGGCCTACCAGGCGGCGCTTACCTTGCAGCCAGATCGGTTAATTGCACACCAGAATGCGGGTGTGTTATTTGATCTGTATATTCAAAAGCCAGAAGATGCCTTGCATCACTACGAGGCTGCCCTGGCGCTCACCACTCCTGATAGCATTCCTTTGTCAGGGTGGGTGGCAGAACTGCGACAGCGTTTGGGTGTAAAACCGAAGGCGGAACAGTCGGAGGACGGTTCACATGAGTGACGCTTTACATGAATAGCGCGACGCGACTGCTGGTCGGGCTTTGCCTTAGTATGCCGCTTGTGTTGCAAGCGGCACCCCCTGAGACTGAGGAGACGCCTGCCGTCAAACCGAAGGTGCTTGATCGTTTAGACCTCGATGTGTCAAAAATCACCGGAACGCGCGAGCTGCCTAAGGTGTTGGCCATCGTTCCTTGGAAGCCAGATGATCTGGGTGCTATGGCGGGCGGTACGTTTGCAAGCTTGGTGGATGAGGCGCTGCGTCCTGTGGATCGGCCGACCGCACATCAAGAAGTGATTTATTTTCAGGCGCTGCGGGCAGAGTCCGCGGCTGACACAGTGACGCCGACCACGAGCGATCGTGCGGGGAAGGCCCACTGACGGAGTTCAGAGCACAGCGGGCTTGGCATGGGCTGGGCTCTTAACAAATTGATTTAACGGAGTAATAACATGAGCGAGTTTGACGTAGTAATTAATTTCTTTAAGCAAGGCGGCGTCTTTCTGTACCCGATTGCCTTGGTGTGGATCATTGGCTTGGTGATCGGCATTGAGCGCTTCATTTATGTGGTCAGAGTCGATAGCGGCAACAAGCGCATCTGGGCCACTTTCCAGCCGCTCTTTCAGGAGGGCAAGTTTCAGGAAGCCATGGAGTTATCCAAGGACTCTGAGACGGTTCTGTCGCAAGTCCTGCGCTACGGCTTAAGCCGCATTACCACCGCACGACGTCGCGATGACATTGAAAAGGCGTTGGAAGAGTCACTGATTGAAGTAATTCCTAACCTGGAGCGTCGCACCCACTACCTGTCGGCACTGGCCAACATCGTGATGTTGATGGGCTTGTTCGGAACAGTGCTCGGTCTGATCCATGCCTTCGCAGCCGTCGCTCAAGCCAATCCAGCGGAGAAAGCCAGCTTATTGTCGGCCAGTATTTCCGTCGCCATGAACAATACGGCGATGGGTCTGATTGCGGCGATTACGCTGTTGTTGATGCATTTGTATATCGAGACCAAGACCACCACCATCGTGGACACCTTGGAAGTCGCTTCGGTGAAGTTCTTAAACGCCATTGGCGAGTCATTGGCGCAAAATGCAGCAGCCGCGGCAGCTAAGCGTCCAGACGGTGGAGCGCCCGGGGCCCGCGCATGAGTGGATCGGCTTTTGCGCGACGACAGGCGCGCAATCACGCGCGCTATAAAGGTCGGAACGATATCAATATCGTTCCGATGCTCGATATTTTTACGATTTTATTGTTCTTTTTGATTTTTACAGCGGTTTTTTCTAAAACCAACATCGTGGAAATGAACTTACCGGCGCGGAGCAGTGCCCCGCTTAAGCTGCCGGATGGCCTCATTTTGGAAGTGGTTTTGAGGAAAAATGGCATCGTCGTGCAGGATAAGAACACCGGTCCCTTGCAGCCGCTCCCCAATACCGACAAGGGTTACGATTTTGATGGCTTGACGGCTTACTTGACGCGAGTCAAGTCGCAGGTGCCTGACACAAAAACAGTCACTCTGCTGTTGGAGCAAGATATTCCGTACGAGACTATTATCACCGCCATGGATGCGATGCGTTCGGTGGAGAATATCGTCGATGGAAAATCAGTCAGCGGTGAGTTATTCCCACAGATTTCGTTGGGAGATGCACCCACATGATTAAGTCCCGGCTCGGAAAAAAACTGTCAGGCGCTAGGCGCCGTGGCGGGAGCGGTGGTGGTAGTGGGCATGGTATGCCGGCGATGGTGCCGATGATCGATATGCTGGTCATCCTCGTGGTCTACATGCTGATACATACGGCTGATTACGAGATTGTGCCTAACAGCAAGAACATTTCGATTCCGCAGTCGACCTCTGAGGTTCGACCGCACGAGTCGACCGTCATGATGATCACCAAAGACATGGTGTTCGTCGATGGTCAGGAGGCGGTGGCGGTCCTTGATATCACCGCTGACAACGTCAAGGCGACGGACCGATTAAAATCCATGCTGGCGGAGGCGACCCATCGCAAGGCATTGGTGCATCCCGGTGATGACAGCGCGCGCGAGATCACTATGATGGCTGACAAGGCGCTACCGTATCGCGTTTTGAAGCAAATTATGAGCACGGCTGCGGCGGCTGATGTCGGTAAGATGTCGCTGGCGGTCAATGCCAAAGAGCGGTCCTACAGTGGCCAGTCCCCTGAATAGGCGCCCGGAGTAATAGCACCATGAGTTTGTTGGCAAGCAATTACCGCCTCTATCAGCTGCCTTGGGCCGGCGACGGCCCGCAGGAGCGGCGCTTTAAGCGTGCCCTGATTGCAGGCTTCATTTTTTGGGTGATGCTCGTGGTGGTCTCCCAGCTGTGGCCCACCCCCGTGCAGGTGACGCCGCCCGTGTTGTCGCCGGAAGTGGTGAAGTTGGTGTTGCCACCACCACCGCCACCAAAACCACCGAAGCCACCCGAGAAGACGGAGGTTCCGCCGGAGCCCGAGCTCAAGCCGGTACCGAAGCCGCAGAATACGGACCAGGCGCGCAAGCAAGCGCAGTCGGCACTCAGTGCGGTTAAAGATCAGCTAGCAGACCTACGTGCGAACCTGAAGCCTGAGAAGCTAGCGAGTGCCAAGCCTTTGGATTCCAAGGTAGATGGTCCCGCGCGAGCTGATCGGTCCGTGATTACGTCGAATGTGGCGGGTGGTGCCAGTGGCATCAATACCGCCGCCATGAGTGCGGGCTTTGGCGGTGGATCTGGCTCTTTGCATGGCCATGCGACCATGCAGGGCGGTGGCTCGTTCGGCGATGGCTTAAAGGGTGGTGGCGCCAATCGCAGTGGCGCTAGCGGCAAAGCTGCGCGTAGCCGTGAAGAAATTGAGATCATGTTTGACCGTAACAAGTCAGCCATTTACTCGTTGTATAGCCGCGCATTGCGGGACAATCCTGCGCTCCAAGGCAAGGTGGTGGTTCAGTTGACCATTGCCCCGAATGGTGAGGTGACTGACTGCCATATCCTCTCAAGCGAGCTCAAAAACGAGGAGCTGGAGAAGAAACTGGTGACCCGCATTAAGCTGTTTCACTTTGAGGCCAAGGATGTCGAGACCATGACCACCTCTAAGCCACTGGATTTCCTACCCGGGTAGGCCAGCCGCTCGGGTTCTCTACTGGCTCGCGAGCCCTGTGCGCGTGTAAAGTGGGGCATGGATTCAACCTCCCCACCTGCGGTGCCTGCGCCAGTGGCTAGCGTTCACGTGGAACGCTGGCTAGAGGGCGTACGCACGGTTGCGGCGGATGACGTCGCCGATGAACAGCCCATCGCCTTCAAGTACCACGGCGTGTCCCATGTGGTGATGTTGGCGACGCCCCATGACCTGCAGGATCTGGCGATCGGCTTTACCCTCAGTGAGGCCATTGTGGAGAGTCCTGCCGAGATCCGTGAGGTCAGGGTGCACCGTGCGGGTGAAGCGCTTGAGGTTCACCTGGATATTGCACCAGAGCGCTTTACCGCGCTGCTGCAGCGCCACCGGCATCTGACCGGGCGTACCGGTTGCGGCATGTGTGGTGCGGAGACGCTATCGGATGCCATTCGTGCGCCCAAGGCCCAAGTTCACGGGGTCACGCTGTCGTCTGCCGATGTCCAGTTAGCCCTACAGTCACTGGGCGCGTGGCAAACCATGAATGCCCGTACGGGCAGTATTCATGGGGCGGCCTGGGCAGTTCCCGGTCAAGGCGTCGTGCTGGTGCGCGAGGACGTTGGTCGGCACAATGCCATGGACAAGCTGATCGGTGCGCTGGTGCAGGGTGGGTTTGATCTGGCCAGTGGCTATGTGATCATCACCAGTCGTGCCAGTTACGAGATCGTGCAAAAAGCAGCGACGGTGGGTATCTCGGCGTTGGTCGCGGTGTCCGCGCCAACCGCCTTTGCGATTCGTTCCGCTGACGCGTTTGGCGTCACATTGATTGGGTTTGCGCGACCGGGCCGGCACGTCATTTATGCGCACGGTGAGCGTGTCGTTGCGTAGGCCTGCTAGACACTATGAGTGAGGTAAGTGATGAAGCTACGTATTAAAGGCAGTTCTGTTCGTTTCAGGTTGACCCGTAGCGATGTGGGTACTTTGATTGAGCAAGGGCAAGTCGATGAGGTGACTCGTTTCCCTGCCGGACAGTCCTTCGGTTACTCGCTCAAGCACCACGCAGCGGCCAAGGTCATTGAAGCCACCTTTCGTGACGGTGTCATCTCCATTGTGATGCCTACGCAGACTGCGCGCATATGGGCTGCCTCAGAGGAGGCGGGCATCAAAGTGAATCTGTCGGTGGATGGCATGCCATTGGCTGTTGCCATTGAAAAAGATTTTCCGTGTTTGTTGGATCGCCCACTCGAAGATGACGGCGATACCTTTGGGCGAGACGATCTATCCAGTGACGCGGATAAAGGCTAGCGCGCGGATTTAGCGCTATGCCGTGCTTATTTCGGAAAGTCGACCCAGCGCTGCGCTGCAAAGTCGAACAGTTTACATTCACGCATGGTTCGCCAGTAGGTCGAGAAAGACAGATCGACCACGGGTTGCGGCACCATTTTTGCCAGCGCAGCCTGAGCGGCCTTGAGGCGGTATAGGGGAATGCGCGCATCTAGATGATGGGCGCCATGCTCCATGATGTTGTGCAGTAGCACATTCCAAATGGGCTTCACTCGGTACCGAACTGTGCCGTGCACGATTCCTTGGTTCTTGAGCCAACTTGCTTTGTCGGCATACCACACCGTATCAGGATGAGTGTGATGCACATAAATGACAAAGCCCACGATCCAGTTCCATGCAAGCCATGGCAGAACAAAGCCCAAGCCAATCGCGCGTGCCACGCTCGCAAGGTGAGTGGGACACAGCCACACCAGTGCGGAGATCCAAAGGATGGCAAATACCGTCACTAGCGTGGAGTCCCAAAAATACTCGGCACGTTGCCCCGGGGCTTGGCTCTTGCCGGGGTAATACAGTTTTCGCCACCAAATCTCGATGAGATAGTAAGGCAGTGGGCCTAGCGCGCTGCGATACACGTACTCGAGTCTTTTCCTGGCGGGAGAAAAGGTCGCAAACTCGGTCGGATCGACTGGTTGCCAAACGAAGTCGCGACCACGCAGATTATTGAACCCATGGTGCACCACGTTATGCCCCACGCGCCAAAGGGCGTAGGGAGTCAGTGAGGGTAAAAAGGCGATGCGCCCAAGTACTTTATTGAGAGAGGCGTGATCCGTCAGGCTCATATGGCACGCATCGTGTCCCAAAATGAACAGCCGCACGATGGCGGTGGTAATCAAAATAGAGCCGCCGATCACGGAGACCACTGAGTGGTCACGGATCACGAGCCAATTGCCTACGATGAAGATAGCGATATCAATGACCAGCAACAGCAGAGCCAGCAGGGTGGAGCGGTTACAATAGTCGGTCAGCGCTTCACGTAGTTCGGTGGCGCTTTTATGGTCGCGCGTGGCTTGGGTAGGCACGGCATCAAGAGGGGCGGCTGACATGGGGTACTTGATTTCGCAATAGAATATAGAGGCCGGATCAGGACGCTATTTTATCGCGCTTTCGCCTGAGATAACGGCTAGCGCATCATAAATTGTCAGATTTATTCGTGTGGGAGGGCTGATGTATACATTATTAGGGTCGCCAGGCGCTGCCAGTATGGCTGCTCACTGGTTATTAATTGAAATCGGCGCAAAATATCAGTATCAGCGCGTGGATTTGGCGAAAGGGGAGCATAAGCTTCCGTCCTTTCTGCAGTTAAATCCCAATGGGGTTGTGCCCGTCCTGTACATCGAGGGGGAGCCTGTGTACGAGTCGGCTGCCTTGGTGATGTTGCTGGCAGAACGGCATCCGGAGGCGCGCTTAGCGCCGGCTGTGGGGACACGCGAGCGGAGTCTGTATCTGCAATGGTGCGTGCACTTTGCCAACACCTTGCAGCCTGCCTATCGCGGTTGGTTCTATCCTGAGGAGTGGGCAGGCCCTCTGGGTGCTGAGCGCGTCAAAGCAGAGGCGCGGGTGCGTATTGAGGCGGCTTGGGACCGTCTAGAGGCGCATTTGCTGGCGCATGGCCCGTGGATCGCGGGCGCGCAACTCTCAGCCGTCGATTTTCAGGTCGCTATGTTGGCTCGATGGTCGCGCCACATGCCAAAACCGGCGACGGCGTGGCCGACCCTCGCGCGCCTTTTAGCGCAGATGAAGGCGCGCCCGTCATTTCAGACGCTGCAAGCCGTCGAAGGATGGTCTGATGCCTAATCGGCGCACCACCCGGGTCGCCTGATCGGCCGTACCGTTAGGTGGATGGGTTGTTGGCCAGTGTCCGGCAGTACCGAACCACCGCATAGGCCACTAGGGCAACGGCGATCGACACCATACTTGCCCACAATTCACTTTGATGGGACGGTGTAAAGGCCATGGCCACTAACACGGCGATGATGCCTGCGATGGCGGTGTAACTGAGCCACGGGAAGCACCACATGGGAAGCGTCGGTCGGGCTTTGCCGGCGCGCTCACGGGCGCGCCGAGAGAGCACTTGCGAGACGGCGATCATCAGATAAATAAAGAGAATCAAAGCACCTGAGGCGTTGACCAGAAACGCAAAAGCGCCATGCGGAGACAGTAAGTTTGCGGCGACACCGGCAAAGCCGCCGGCGCTCGCGAGTAGCACTGAACGTGCCGGCACATGCCGGGCATTGGTTCTGACTAACCAGCGGGGCGCATCGCCTTTCTCGGCCAGCACAAACAGCACGCGTGAGGCGACATAGAAGGACGAGTTAAGGCAGGACAATACGGCGGTGAGCACGATGGCGCTCATGATGGTGCCGGCGCCTGGAATGTGAACGCCAGACAAGGCGACGGTGAATGGCGACTCTGGTGGAATAATGCTGGTCCACGGGACGACGCTGACAATTAAAAACATCGATAAAACGTAAAAAAATAAAATTCGCGCGATGATCGACGAGGTCATTTTGGCCACCGCACGCGCAGGCTCTGCTGATTCAGCCGCTGCAATGGTGACCACTTCGGCGCCCATCATAGAGAACACGACGGTGGTGACCGCGGCCAACACGGCGAATGCGCCATTCGGGGCAAATCCACCATGAATGTACAGATTAGAAAACGTAGGTCCTGTGGGTGATCGGTAGCCGAACGCATAGGATGCGGTAATGAGCAGAAACACGATGATGGCTGAGACCTTAATCGAAGAAAACCAGAATTCGAACTCGCCGTAGGCGCGCGCCGACATCAGGTTGACCGCAGTCATCAGCAGCATTAAGCCGCAGCCGATTTGCCAATCGGGCAAGGGTACCCAGTGACCTAAGATCTTCGCCCCGGCAATCGCCTCGACGGGAATCACAATGACCCAGAAATACCAGTACAGCCAGCCCACGGAAAAGCCTGCCCAGTTGCCAAGGCTCGCGCGCGTGAATTCGGTGAAGGATCTGACCGCAGGCATCTCGACCGCCATCTCGCCTAACATGCGCATGATCAGCAAAATCAGTGTGCCGGTAATGGCATAGCTGATCACGCAGGCGGGTCCTGCGGTGGCAATGGCAACGCTGCTGCCTACAAATAGTCCAGCGCCGATGATTCCGCCGAGGGTGATCATGGCTACGTGCCGCGGTTGTAGCGAGCGGCTAAGGCTCTGGTGACCTGCGGTATCCGTGGCGTCCGATTGACTCATGTGGAAACTCCGAGAGCGTCAGTGACAGGGGTGAGGCCGGGCCGCTTGGTGGTATCCGGGGGCAATGGGCGGCTCGTGTTTTTGAGTCTACCGCAGTGCATGGCGGCGAGGGGCTGTTTGCGCGCCTATTACCGACAATTTGCCCCAATCGTGGTCCGCCAGGCGGCGGTGGGAATAGGTGATCAGCGCAATAAGCTAGGTTAAATCCCCGATCTTTATCCGTCCTGCGCTTCGCTACGCTTAAGCCTCATACAACAGTGGGGTGGCGCTATGTTTGAATTCAAGCACATTTTGGTAGCAGTCTCCCACCCCGCGGCGCCTCCTAGTCCGGCGTTGCGCCGGGCAACGGAAATCGCGCTCAAAACAGGCGCGCGCGTGACTATTTTTCACAGCCTCTATAGTCCATACGTTGCCAGTGAGCAGTTCTATACCCCGACCGATTTGCGGCGCGACATTGAATCGGCCGTGCGGCTGCGAAAGGAAGCCCTCGAGGTGTTGGCTCAACCGCTGATCGAGGCCGGCATCATTACGCATGTGCGATGTCGCTGGGACTACCCGGTACATGAAAGTATTGTGCGTGAGGTAGTGCGCGAGCGCATTGACTTGCTCATCGCCGATAGTCACCACCATGCTGCCATGGCGCGGTTGCTGTTAAGTCACACGGATTGGCAGTTAATTCGGTTGTGCCCGTGTCCGCTTTTGTTGACAAAAGCGGACCGTCCTTACGAGGGCTTGCGTGTGCTGGCCAGTGTCGACCCGCTGCACGCGCATGCCAAACCGGAGGGCCTGGATTCACAACTGCTGGCTTATGGGAAAAAGTTAACGACGTTGTTCTCCGGACAATTGCACGCCGCGCACTTTTACCCAATTGCCATGGCGATTCCGACTGGGTTTATGGGTGAACCGTTGCCTTTGCCAAGCTATGTGATGGAAGGCTATGCGCAGCATGCTAAGCGCGCGTTCGCGGATCTTGTGCACCGAGCAGACTTTGCTGGCAGTCATAGCCATTGTCGCCCAGGCGAGGCAACCGTCGAGCTACCCGCGTTGGTGCGGGAAATAGATCCGCAGGTGGTGGTGATGGGCGCGGTGTCGCGTTCTGGCTTAAAGCGATTGTTTATAGGCGCCACAGCGGAGCGTGTGATCGATGACTTGGCGTGCGATGTGCTCATTATTAAGCCGGAGGGCTTTAAGACCACCGTACCGAGACGCGCACTCAATCGTCCGGTGGTGTTTCCGCCGCTGTAAAGCGAGTTTTGTGGTGTGAGGCCCGGCGTGATCTTAAGTGGTCACGGCGGGCTTTTATGGTTTTGCTCAGGTGTGTCGTCTAGGTCAAACGCCGCATCGATCGGATTGGACCACGCATCCAGACGAGCGCTTGATGTGCCGTTTAAGCGATCACCCTCAGATCCATAACTGGGGTCATCAGTCTCTCGCTCGCCCGGTGGGCTTACCCAGTCCTCTGGCTCGTCTACGCGATCGAAGACCATGGAGCGCCAGGTCTCTTGGTCGATTTCATCGACATCGCCATCCAGATCCTGCACCTCTATAGAGCCTTCATCCTCATCCAGAGCGACGACTTGGAAAACCTTTGCGCTTCTGCGGTCTGCATACCATTGGCCGATGGTGGCCTTGCTTAGGTTCATTGTGACTGTCTCCGTGTACGATCCTGTCTCAACTAGCAGGGTACGGCGCATCGTGGCGGTGTGCGTCGTGGAAAATGCGGATGGCGGCTATCGCGGTTAATGAGCCCGGGAGCCGGCTATTGGCGGTCAGATTTGTTTACTATGACGCGTGTTAATGGGTGGGATACGCTGTGACCGACGAACGGACTTTGGATGTGGAAGCGCAGCGATTTGCTCTCCTTAAGCGCAATCGGCAGCGGGATTTTTGTCTTGATGGGCGCTCGGCTGTATCTGCCGATTGGGCACATCAGGCGCGCTGCCTGCTGAGGTCGACTTGGTGATGTCATCTGTTTATGGTGGGCAGGGTCGTGTGTGTGTCGACCTAGAGACCACCGGTGGCAGTGCATTGCACCATCGCATCATTGAGATTGGTGTGGTTGAGAGCGATCCGGATGGCGCTGTGCGCGAGTGGTCTACTCTAGTCCATCCCGGGGTACGCATCCCTAATGCCATTGTTTCCTTCACTGGCATTACCGATGACATGGTGGCAAAAGCGCCGCGCTTTGAGGATATTTATCGCGAGTTACTGGCGCGACTTGCGGGGCGTATTTTCGTTGCGCATAACGCACGCTTTGATTACGGGTTTATACGGGCTGAACTCACGCGCTTGGGTGTTCGATATCGATCGAAGGTGCTTTGCACCGTCAAACTCTCAAGGCGCCTATTTCCCTCCCATCCGCGGCACCATCTTGATGCGTTGATTGAGCGACACGGGTTGATCTGCGACGCGAGACATCGGGCGCTCGGTGACGCGCGCGTTGTGCACGAGCTGTTATCGCTTTGGGAGCGTGAGGTGTCGAAAGATGTCTTAGCGCCTGCGGTTGCTGAATTGATGCAAGAGGCGGTGTTGCCAGCACACTTGTCGGCTGATTTGTTGGATGACTTGCCAGAGCTGCCCGGGGTCTATCGCTTTTTTGGTGAAGCGGATGTGCTGTTGTATGTCGGCAAGAGCCGCAATCTTCGAAAACGCGTGCTAGAGCATTTTGCTGCGACCCATCGGTCGGATGCAGAGCAGCGTCTAGCCGTGCTGGTGCGACGAGTGACTTGGGCGGAGATGGCGGGTGACATTGGTGCGCTGCTGGTGGAGTCTCGGACCGTAAAGGCCGAGAGGCCTCTGTATAATCGACAGCTGAGGCAAGCGGCGCAGCACTACACCATCCGTGTTGAGGGGGCGGCCTCAGAGCCGATTAAAGTCACTGTGGTGGCTGTGGATTCGTTGGATGAGATCAGTGTGGGCGAGCACTATGGTCTTTATCGAGATGAGCGCAGTGCGCTTCGGGCGTTGGAAGCCATGGCACGCGCTCATCAGTTGTGCGCGAAGGCCCTAGGCACTGAGGTAGGGGCGGCCGGTGGCGCCTGCTTTGCCTACCAGTTGAAGCGCTGTAAGGGGGTCTGTCTTGGTGAGGAATCCCCCCTCCTGCATGGCATTCGCGTGCGCATGGCGTTGTCTTCAATTAAGTTGCCGCCTTGGCCTTATCTAGGGCGTATTCTGCTGGTCGAGACCGATTGGCGAGGCCAGCAAGACTGTCATGTGCTCGATCGGTGGCGCTATCTGGGTACCGTGCAGGATCCGGCTGATGCCGCGGGTTTGGATGGAAAGGCGGTACCATTTGATGTTGATGTGTACCGATTATTGAAGCGTGTTCTGTCGACGCTGAAGGGCGTTCGAATTATAGAGGTGGACCGTGCCTGATTTTGTTGTGACCACTCCTTTAGGGGCCGCTGATTTACTCGCGCAGGAACTGCAAAGCGTCGGCGTGTCGGATTATCGCGAGCGCTCTTGGGGTGGCACTTGGACAGGCGAGCTTGAGACGGCCTATCGGGCTTGTCTTTGGTCGCGTGTCGCGAGCCGTATTTTGCTTAATCTTCACAACGCTCCGGCCGATTCGCCCGAAGCGTTGTACGCGGCTGCTCGCGAAGTGGACTGGTCCTTGCATTTGCCACCGGGTGCCACCTTGGCGGTTGATTTTGATACGACGCGATCGGTCATCACGCACACGCGCTATGGCGCCCTCAAAGTAAAAGATGCGATTGTGGATCAGTTGCGTGACCTACGTGGCATACGGCCTGATGTGGATACGGCTCGGCCGTCTGTGCGCGTCAATGTGCGGGTGGTCGATAACCAGGCGATGTTTGCCATTGACTTGGCCGGTGAGAGTTTGCATCGTCGCGGCTGGCGGACTGACGGTGTCGCGGCGCCCCTTAAAGAAAATTTAGCAGCGGCACTGTTGCTGCGCGCTGGCTGGCCTGAGATTGCTGCACGGGGCGGCTCTTTTGTTGATCCGATGTGTGGATCTGGCACGTTGGTCATTGAGGCGGCTTTAATAGCGAGTGACGTGGCACCTGGTCTGCATCGGGATTATTTCGGATTCCTTGGTTGGGCGGGTCACGATGCTGATTTGTGGGCGCGCATCACTGCTGAGGCAGAAGCGCGTCGCGCCGCCGCCGTGTGGCCTTCTGGTCGTATTTTTGGCAGTGATCATGATGGTCGTGCTGTGGAGACGGCGCGTGGTTCTGCAGCGCGCGCGGGTGTGGCGTCTATCGTGCGTATCGATCGAAGTTCGTTGTCAGCGGTACGCGCGCCTGCGGCCGATGGTCTTTTGCTGGTCAATCCGCCCTATGGTGATCGATTGGGTGAGACCGAGCAGTTGCGCGTTCTGTATGCCGAGTTAGGGCAGCTGTTGCGAACCCACTTTTTAGGGTGGCAGGCAGGGGTATTTACCGGTAACCCCGTTTTGTGTCGCGAGCTTAAGTTAGAAGCCAAACGCAAACACCGCTTGTTCAATGGGCCGATCGAGGCGCAGTTGCTGCGCTTTGATGTGAGCGAAGCGCACTTCAGTCGGGAGTTTCGACCCGGTCGTCTGCCACCGGTCGATCCTGCGCGGCGCGATGCTCCAGGTGCACAGATGTTTGCGAACCGTTTGCGTAAGAACATGGATTCGCTGGGCAAATGGGCGAAGCGTGAGCACGTGCAATGTTACCGCGCTTATGATGCAGATATGCCGGAGTACTCCTTCGCGATTGATGTGTTTTCAAAAGCCGTTGAGGGCAATGAGCATCCGCCGCTGCAATATGCTTTTGTGCAGGAGTACGCGGCGCCGTCGACCGTTGCGGAGGAAAAGGTGCGCGGGCGGCGAGCTGAGGCAGTGTCTGTGTTGCCTGAGGTGTTAGGGCTCGACGCGGATCACATTTGGTTCCGTACAAGACGTCGTAAAAAAGGGCTTGATCAATACACCAAAGTGGCCTCTGAAGAAGAGTTCCATGAGGTCAGCGAAGGCGGTTTGCTGTTCTTGTTGAATTTCGATGATTACTTAGATACCGGCTTGTTTTTAGATCATCGCCTAACAAGAGCGCGTATTCGTCAGTTAGCGCAGGGCAAGCGCTTCTTAAACCTATTCGGTTATACCGGTACCGCCACGGTCTATGCCGCGGCAGGTGGCGCCACGTCGACAACGACGGTCGATATGTCGCGGACGTATCTTGAGTGGGCGCAGCGAAATTTAGAGCTCAATTCATTTGGTGGTCGGCAGCATGTGTTGGTGCAGGCCGATGCGATCGAATGGCTCAATAGTGCCCCGAGTGGGGGTTGGGATCTGATCTTTTTGGATCCGCCGACATTTTCGAATTCGAAGCGTATGAGTGGAACCTTGGATGTGCAGCGCGATCACATTGATTTGGTACGATCGGCGACGCGCCTGTTAGCGGCCGATGGATTGCTTATTTTTTCGACTAACTTCACTCGTTTCCAATTAGATGGCGATACGTTAAGCGAGTTGCAGATTGAAGATATCAGTCGAGCCACGATCCCTAAAGATTTTGAGCGCAACGCCAAAATTCATCGTTGTTATTTGATTTCTCGCCAAGAGAATCATGGCTAATGGGTGAATGGCCTGTTTAGGCCCTGATCCGACGCGCGGTGGGATTGTCGCATTTAGGCGTCATTCCCTCATCAGATCACCTGATGTAATAGGCCATTCTGATCAAATTGTCATAAAAGTGGCTATTTTATGCCTTTTTCCCTTGGTTAGGCGGGGACGGCGGTCAGGGCATTGTGGTTAAATGGGGCTCCGCGCCACCTCACAGGTCACGCCTGTTTTTAATGCAACTAACATGCAAAGGCACAGACCAGTCATTGGTGTTCCCGCGGACCGGCGGCTGCTGGGTAGCCACTGGTTTCATTGCGTTGGGGAGAAGTATTTGGCTGCGATCACTGACGCAGCTGATGCCTTGCCTTTGATTATCCCTGTGCTCAGTGAGCGCCTCGATAGGGAGGCGATGCTCGATCGGCTGGATGGCGTACTACTGACCGGTAGTCCCTCTAATGTCGAGCCCGTTCATTATCAGGGTCCACCGAGCGCGCCGGGTACGTGGCACGATCCGCATCGAGATGCGACGACACTGCCACTGGTGCGGACCTGCGTCGATGCTGGCATTCCTCTTTTGGCCGTTTGTCGTGGCTTTCAGGAAATGAATGTGGCCTACGGCGGCACTCTGCATCAGCGCCTACACGAGATCCCCGGATTTCTGAATCATAAGGCAGACAGTAGCCAAAGCGTGGAAGCACAGTACGGGCCTGCCCATGCGGTCGCCCTTGCGCCGGAGGGGCGTTTGGCTCAGTGGGCTGGTGCGAGCGAGATTCAAGTGAATTCCTTGCACTCCCAAGGCATTGATCGCTTGGGTGAGGGTCTGCGCGTTGAGGCGCGCGCACCTGATGGGGTGATCGAGGCGATCAGCGTAATCCAAGCGACCGCTTTTGCGGTCGCGGTGCAGTGGCATCCGGAATGGCAAGTGATGACGAATTCGTTTTCAAAAGCGTTGTTTACCGCTTTTGGCGATGCTGCTCGGGGCCGCATGCGCGCTCTGGCGGACCAAAAAAGAGGCGGTGATTTATGAAGCAGAGTCCTATTCGGCAGTTCCTTAAGGATCACGGAATCTCAGAAGTGGAAGCCATCATTCCTGATATGGCAGGGGTGGCGCGCGGCAAAGTGGTGCCGGCCGAAAAATACATGGAAGAGGAGGGCATGCGTCTTCCAGAGTCAATTTTCTTGCAGACGGTCACCGGTGAATATCCGGAAGATGACAGCGCCATTAATCCATCGGAGATCGATATCGTCTTAAAGGCCGATGCGAGCACCATTCGCGTGGTGCCGTGGGCAGGTGAGCCCACAGCGCAAGTTATTCATGACTGTTTTTATCATGATGGCAGTCCGGTCACGATGTCACCGCGCCACGTGCTGCGTCGGGTTCTTGATCTCTACAGTGCTCAGGGTTGGGAGCCGGTGATTGCGCCGGAGCTCGAATTCTTTTTGGTTGAACCCAATATTGACTCGGATTATCCGTTGAAGCCACCGATCGGTCGCTCCGGCCGGCCAGAGATAGGTCGACAAAGTTACTCGATTGCCGCGGTCAATGAGTTTGACCCACTGTTTGATGATGTGTATGCATTTTGTGAAGCGCAAGAGATTCAGATCGACACGCTGATCCACGAAGCGGGCGCGGCGCAGATGGAGATTAATCTCCTGCACGGGCCGGCGATGTCGCTGGCTGATCAGGCTTTCATGTTTAAGCGAACCGCTCGTGAGGCTGCGCTGCGGCATAAGATGTATGCGACATTCATGGCAAAGCCGATGGGCAAAGAGCCGGGGAGTGCCATGCACCTCCATCAGAGTGTCGTCGATATTAAGACGCGCCAAAATATTTTCAGTGCAGCCGATGGCTCAGCGACGCCGCTATTTTTTGCCCATATCGCTGGGCTACAGAAGTACCTGCCAGCTGCCATGTCATTATTCGCACCGAACGTGAATAGCTATCGGCGGGTGACGCCGCATAACTCAGCGCCTATCAACGTCCATTGGGGGTACGACAATCGCACTGCCGGTCTTCGTGTGCCGGTATCATCGCCCGCAGGGAGGCGTGTTGAGAATCGCTGCGGTGGCGCGGATGCTAACTCCTATTTGGCGATGGCAGCCTCATTAGCCTGTGGGTATCTCGGCATGATGGAGGGGCTAAAGCCCACCGAGCCTATCAATGGTAGCGCCTATGACTTGCCATTTCAGTTGCCACGCACGTTGGCTGAGGCCTTGCGGCTTTTAACCGACTGTCGGCCTTTGGTCGATATGTTCAGTGAGCGTTTCGTAGCCGCCTATACTGCGGTTAAGGAAAATGAGCATGAGGCGTTCCTGCAGGTGATCTCGGCCTGGGAACGCGAACATTTGTTGCTTAACGTCTAGTGAGGTCGCTGATGGTTAATCGGTGTGCCAGGCTTGCTGCCCTGACCCTAGTCGTCGTGCTGACCAGTTCTGGGGTGCACTCGCTCAAGTGCCCCCGGTGTTAGGCTGGACACCGGCACGGTGATTGCTGAGGATCGTGTCGTCAATGTGCTGAACTGGTCTGACTATATTGCACCTGACACGATCGCGCGCTTTGAGGAAGAGACGGGCATTAAGGTTAATTACGATGTGTTTGATAGTAACGAGGTATTGGAGACCAAGTTGCTGACCGGACACACGGGTTACGACGTAGTGGCTCCAAGTGACTTTTTCCTAGAGCGACAAGCTAAGCAAGGTATTTTTCTCCCCCTCGATAAATCCAAGCTTCCTCACTATCACAATCTTGATCCGATGGTGATGAGTCAATTGCAAGCTGTCGATCCAGGTAATCGTTTTGGTATCCCTTATTCCGATGTCGTGACCGGTATTGGATATAACGTTGCGGCCATAAAAAAAGTATTGGGCGATCAACCGCTAGACAGTTGGTCCATGATTTTTGATCCAAAGAATGCCGAGAAGCTGAAAGCCTGTGGCTTAACCATGTTGGATTCGGAGGCGGAGGTGTTTTTTTCCGCCAAGTTATGGCTGGGTCTCGATCCGGCCTCCGAACGACGTGAAGACTTGCAGGCGACGGAGATTATGCTGCGTGCCGTTAGGCCGTCAGTGCGGGAATTTCATAGCTCCAAGTACATCAGTGATTTGGCTAATGGCGAGACCTGTGTGGCTTTGGGCTGGAGTGGGGATGTGCTGCAGGCGCGGGACCGAGCGCGTGAGGCCGGTAAAGGCATCGAAATTGTGTTTCTGATCCCCAAAGAGGGAGGCATGGTGACGTTCGATATGCTGGCGATCCCAGCGGATGCGCCACACCCGGATAATGCGCATAAATTTCTCGACTTTTTGATGCGTGCGGAGGTGGCAGCTGCCTTCACTGAGGCGCGTAAGTATCCCTCAGGCAATGCCGCCGCTGAACGCTTGGTCAGTCCTGAGTTGGCCTCAGATGAGATTATTTTCCCACCGGCGGATGTGCGTGTACGATTGAAGCCGCATCGTGCAGAATCACTCATGTACACGCGTTATGCCAACCGAGCTTGGACCCGCGTGCGCACAGGTCACTAGGGATCCCGTTATGAGCGAAGCGTATATTCGATTAGAGCAACTGACGAAGCGCTTTGGCGAATTTGTAGCGGTTCGACAGGTGTCTTTAGAGATCGCTAAGGGGGAGGTCTTTTGCTTGCTCGGCGGCTCCGGCTGCGGCAAGACCACACTGCTTCGCATGCTGGCGGGCTTTGAGACGCCAAGTGAAGGGCGCGTGTGGATTGACGGCGTCGATGTTACCGACGTGCCACCGTACGAGCGCCCAGTCAATATGATGTTTCAGTCCTATGCGCTGTTCCCGCACATGACGGTTGAGCAAAATGTCGCGTTTGGGTTGCGCCAAGACGGACTGGGTCGTGCTGTGATTGCAGAGCAAGTGCGGGATATGCTCGCTCTGGTGCAGTTAGAGGGGTATGGGAAGCGCAAGCCGCATCAGCTATCGGGTGGGCAGAAGCAACGGGTCGCGCTGGCACGTGCCTTAGTTAAGAGACCGAAGCTCCTGTTGCTGGATGAGCCTTTGGGGGCTCTCGATAAAAAGCTGCGTGAGCAGACGCAGTTTGAACTCGTGAAGTTGCAAGAAAAGCTCGGCGTGACCTTTGTGATTGTGACCCACGACCAAGAAGAGGCGATGACCCTGGCCACCCGTATCGGGGTGATGCGCGGTGGGGAGATCCTGCAAGTGGGCACACCGACCGATATCTACGAGTTTCCCAATTCTCGGTTTGTGGCTGACTTCATTGGTTCCGTGAATATGATGGCTGGGCGACTCAGCGTGGATGAGGCTGACCATGCGCGCATTGACTGTCCTGAGTTAGGCGCCACGGTATACATTGATCACGGTGTTAGTGGTCCGCCAGACTCCAGTGTGTCAGTGGCGATTCGGCCGGAGAAAATCCAATTAAGTACTGAAAGGCCTTCGCAAAAAGACAATGTCATCAGCGGCGTGATCGCGGGGGTAGCGTACCTAGGTGGTGCGACGCGTTACTTGGTGCGTTTGCCGACTGGATTTCTGCTGAAAGTCACAGAGCCTAATGTGCTTCGACATGAGGCGCACTTCCAAAAAGATGAAGCCGTTTGGCTTTGCTGGCATGGATCAGCGCCCGTCGTGGTGACACGCTAGAGTGATGAATTTAGCCAGCCTTAAGCGCGCAGCGCAGCGACTACTCCCCTCCGGTGGTTGGTATGTTATTGCGATTCCTTACCTTTGGCTGCTGCTTTTTTTCCTGATCCCGTTTCTGATTGTTCTTAAGATTTCATTTGCCAATATAGCGCTCGCCATGCCACCGGTGGAGCCAGTGTTTGTGTGGACGCAAGAGCAGATACTGCAGATTAGACTGCACTTCTCGAACTTTGGCTTTGTATTTGGTGATTCTCTTTACATCGAGGCCTTCCTGACCTCAGTGCGCATAGCGGGTGTGTCAACACTGCTCGCTTTGCTGCTCGGCTACCCTATGGCGTATGGCATTGCGCGTGCGCCCAGTGGGTGGCGCAACGTACTCTTCCTGCTAGTGGTCTTGCCATTTTTCACGTCCTTTTTGCTACGCGTGTATGCGTGGCTTGGTTTGCTTGGACGCAGTGGGCCGCTGAATGGCTTGCTCCTGCATTTAGGACTGATCCATGAGCCTCTGCAATTGCTGCAGACTGATTTCGCGGTGTATGTCGGCATGGTGTATTCGTACCTACCGTTTATGATTCTGCCGCTTTATTCTGCCATTGAGAAGCTAGACCTTAATCTCTTAGAGGCTGCTGCTGATCTGGGGTGTCGCCCTGCTCAGGTGTTTTTTAAAATTACCCTGCCGCTGACCAAAGAGGGGATTTTTGCGGGCTGCCTGTTGGTGTTTATTCCAGCGGTCGGCGAGTACGTGATTCCCGCACTGTTGGGTGGGCCGGATACCTTGATGATCGGCCGAGTTGTCTGGGATGAGTTTTTCGCCAATCGTGACTGGCCGGTGGCGAGTGCCTTGGCGATTGTCTTGCTGGTGCTGCTCGCCGGCTTGGTGTTGTTGTTGCAGCGCATACAGGCTCGGGAGGAGGCGACATGAACGAACGCCGGTCACTCGTGGTGCTCAGTGCGATGGTATTTGGGTTCGCATTTTTGTACCTGCCGATTTTGGCAATGATGGTTTACTCGTTTAATGCCTCACGATTAGTGACCGTTTGGGATTCAGTGAACTCACCGACGATTGCTTGGTATCGCGAGTTATTTGACAACACGGCGCTGCTCGATGCGGCACGACTCAGTTTTCAGATTGCGACCACCAATGCGACGGGTGCGGTGATCTTAGGTACCTTGGCCGCCTATGCCTTGGATCGTTATCGTCTTTTTAAAGGACGTGGCGCTTTTAATGTGCTGACGACGGCGCCGATGGTGCTGCCTGAGGTGATTACTGGTCTCTCGCTACTGCTGTTGTTCGTAGCACTTGAGCAGACCGTTGGCTGGCCGCGCGGTCGTGGTGCCGTGACGATTACCATTGCCCACATTACTTTTTCAATGGCCTATGTAATTGTGATCGTGAAGGCACGCCTAGCCACAGTCGATCGATCCATTGAAGAAGCGGCCTTAGATTTAGGGGCGCGTCCGTGGAAAGTATTCGCAGTGATTACCTTGCCTTTGATTGCATCGGCCATAGCCTCAGGCTGGGTGTTGGCGTTCATTCTGTCGTGGGATGATTTGGTGATTACCAGCTTCGTTTCAGGACCGAGTTCGACGACCTTGCCACAATTGGTTTTTTCCAAAGTTCGGCTAGGCATCAGTCCGGACATCAATGCGTTGGCGACGATTTTGGTCTTGCTGGTCACCACCTGTGTCGCCAGTGCGGGTATTTATATGGTGCGTGCGGAGCGTAGGCGGCTGCGGGATGCGCAGATGGCTTTTGAGGATGGTGTATGAGCCTGATACTCGGCATTGACTATGGCGGGTCATTTATTAAGGCAGGCGCTGTCGAGTGCGACACCGGCCAATTGGTGGGCGAGTTGGCCTCGGTGGCAACACCACCCGGTGCATCGCTAGCGGGCAGTAAGCTCGCGGTGCAAAACTTGGCCGCCCGTTTTCCGGATTGCGTAGGCCCAGTAGGTTTGGCGTTTCCCTCCGTGGTGCGTCACGGTGTAACACACACCGCGGCACACATTAGTCCTGAGTGGATTGATGTCGACGCGGTTAAGTGGTTGTCGGAGGCGCTCGGGCGGCCTGGATACGTGTTGAATGATGCCGATGCGGCTGGTCTTGCGGAGATCCGCATCGGTGCCGGTCAGGGCGAGCGTGGCAAAGTGATGATGGTGACTTTCGGAACCGGCATTGGTACTGCATTGTTCCTAGACGGCAAGCTGTGGCCCAATACAGAGCTTGGGCATCTACACGTCGGGGCGGAGGAGGCGGAGGTTCAGGCCAGTGCGCGTACGCGAGCGCAACAGGATCTCGATTGGCCCACCTGGTGTGCCCGTGTCAATACCGTATTGTTGGAATACCACCGACTGCTGTGGCCGGATCTATTCATTGTGGGCGGGGGTGTGAGTGAGCGTTGGGAAGAGTTCCAGGGGCTGATCACGCCTACCTTACAGGTGGTGCCCGCTCGCCTGCGTCAGTCGGCGGGGGTGGTCGGTGCTGCCCTTTACGCGCGCGAGCAGTCGGTTAAGTAGCGGGCTCTAGTTGCTATGATTAAAAGTCGTTTGCCAGATGTTGGCACCACTATTTTTACGGTGATGTCGCAGGCTGCCATTGAGTATCAAGCGGTTAATGTCGGCCAGGGTGTACCTGACTTTAATCCGCCCACGCGGTTGTTGGAGCGGGTGACCGAACACCTGTATCAAGGCAATAATCAGTACGCTCCTATGGCGGGTGTCGTTGCGCTGCGCGAGGCGATCGCAGTCAAGGTGATGCGCTGCTACCAAAGACGCGTCTCAGCTTATGATGACGTCACGGTAACCTGTGGTGGTACGGAAGCCATCGCGTCGTCGATTCAGGCGTTGGTGCACCCGGGTGATGAGGTCATTCTGCTAGACCCCGCATATGACAGCTATCAACCGGTGGTCAGTTTGTGCGGTGGCACGGCACGCCGTATACCGCTACTGCGGCCTGAGTTTTCAATTGATTGGCAGCGGCTGAAGGATGCATTAAGTGATCGCACGCGGCTCATCGTTATTAACACGCCTCATAACCCGAGTGGCACTTGTCTGACGCAAGCGGATTTAGACCAACTCGCAGACATCATCCGCGAGACCAAGATCACGTTGCTGTGTGATGAAGTGTACGAGCACATGGTTTTCGACGGTGCTGCTCACGTCAGTGTGCATAGCCATGCGGAGTTGTCTGAGCGCGGCATCGTGGTGTCTTCTTTTGGTAAGACCTACCACGCGACGGGTTGGAAAATTGGCTATTGCGTGGCACCCAAAGCGCTCACGGCCGAGTTACGTAAGGTCCATCAGTTCGTCACGTTTGCGATCGCCACTCCATTGCAGTACGCGATCGCTGATTTCATGACGGAGCACCCGGAGTGGGAAATGGAGTTGCCACGTTTTTACCAAGCAAAGCGTGATTATTTCAACACGTTGTTGGCGTCTAGCCGATTGACATGTGTGCCGACCGCGGCGACCTATTTTCAGTTAGTAGACTATTCGCAGATATCGGATGAGTTCGATACCGATATGGCGTTGCGCTTAGTCAGAAATCACGGTGTGGCGACCATTCCGATTTCGCCATTTTCAGAGCAGTCGCCGCGAAAGGAGCGTTTGCTCAGGCTATGCTTTGCAAAGTCAGATGCGGCGTTGATGCGGGCAGCTGAGCGATTGAGCGCGCTGTAAGTTCGTTACGGCGGATAACAGGTCTGCGCTGTGCAGGCTTTTAGGGTATTTGAATCTGGACTATTGATTATGAAAGCAAAAACACGCGTTATACATCACCGTGCCGCAGAGCCAGCGCCTGGAAATCGGCCGCTGGTGTCACCTATATTCCAGACCGTTAAATTTGAGCTTGAGACTTTGGCGGATGTGGAGCGGGCGTGGAGTGGTGAAAGTGATGCGTATCACTATAGCCGCGCGGCCAATCCATCCGTTCGCGAGCTGGAAATGATTTTAGCGGAACTACAGGGCCAAGAAGCGTGTGTGGCGGTGTCGACCGGCATTGCTGCGGTGGCGGCTACGTTGATCGCCTTATTGTCGCAAGGCGATCATGTCGTGATCTGTGCGGAAACGTATGGGCCAACGCGTGGGCTATTGCTTAAGACCATGGCGCGCTTTGGTATCACGACCACCTTGGTATCGATGGACGATCAGGCGGGTATTGAGCGCGCACTGGCCGCCAAACCCACTCGCATGCTGTGGTTTGAGTCACCGACCAATCCGGTGCTCAAGATCGCTGATATCGCCTTTATGGTAGATGTCGCAAAGCGCTATGGCGCCTGGACAGTGATCGACAATACCTTTGCGGGTTTAGAGGCGCATGCGCAATTCGGTATCGATTTGTTTGTACACAGTCTGACCAAGTCCGCGGCCGGCCATGGTGATGTGATGGGCGGGGCAGTGATGGGTAGCCATACTCTGGTGGATAAAATTCGCGCGCAAGTGAATATGCTCGGGCCAACCTTGGATCCCCATGCGGCTTTTTTAATTAGTCGCGGATTGAAGACCTATCATGTGCGCCGCGAGGTGCTCTGCCGCAATGCTTTGGCTGTTGCTCGCTATCTCGAGAGTGACCCACGCGTCACTCGTGTGCGTTATCCGGGGCTTAAATCCCATCCACACTTTGCGTTAGCGGCACAGCAGATGCCGGATTCTGGGTCGGTGGTGACCATTGATCTGGCGGGAACCGCCGAGCAGAGTCGGGTATTCGCCGACTCGCTACAGCTCTTTTCGACGGTCGCCAGTCTTGCCTCGACAGAGTCTCTGATTGTGCCGCCACAACTGATGCAACCAAGAGAGCTGCCTGCTGATTTGCGTGGGTGCTCTGATATTGGGGCCACCACCGCCCGTCTGTCGATTGGCCTAGAAGATGCAGATGATTTGATTGCCGATCTGTCAGCGGCGCTGACGATCGCTTTTGGTGCCTAGACCCGCCGGCATCGCTACCGGCGGGTGTGATCATTGGCTTTATAGGTGCTTGATCATCTCAGTGGCGAACTCGCTGCACTTAACCTCAGTAGCGCCGGGCATCAGACGGGCAAAGTCGTAAGTGACCGTCTTCGCAGCGATGGTTTTGTCCATTGCGTGGATGAGGGCATCTGCGGCTTCTGTCCAGCCGAGGTAGCGAAACATCATTTCGCCAGAGAGAATCACCGAGCCTGGGTTGACCTTATCTAAGTTGGCGTACTTAGGCGCTGTTCCATGCGTTGCCTCAAACACCGCATGTCCCGTGAGGTAGTTAATGTTGCCGCCCGGTGCGATGCCGATACCGCCGACTTGAGCCGCTAAGGCGTCAGAGAGGTAGTCGCCATTGAGGTTGAGTGTGGCGATCACGTCAAACTCGTCAGGACGGGTCAGAATTTGCTGCAGTGTGATGTCAGCAATGGCGTCTTTAATGATGATTTTTCCGTCTTTCTTGGCTTTATCCATCTCGGCGTTGGCCACTGCTTCGCCTTGTGCGGCCTTGGTGCGTTCCCATTGTTCCCAGCTGTAGGTCTGGCCTGGGAATTCACTTTCGGCGAGCGCGTAGCACCAGTTGCGGAAGGCGCCTTCCGTGAACTTCATGATATTGCCCTTATGGACAATGGTGACGCTCTTACGCTTATTGGCAATGGCGTACTGAACGGCGGCACGAAACAGTCGTTCGGTTCCTTCTTGGGATACGTTCTTAATGCCGATGCCAGAGGTCTGTGGGAAGCGGATCTTGGCGTATTGTTTGGGAAACGTGGTGCGCAAAAACTCTAAGATGGTTTTGTTGTCCGCTGTGCCCGCTTCGAATTCAATGCCGGCGTAGATGTCTTCGGTGTTCTCACGAAAAATCACCATATCGACTTTCTCAGGGGTTTTCACCGGTGAGGGCACGCCTTTGAACCAACGTACTGGACGCAGACACACGTACAAATCGAGCATTTGCCTGAGGGCTACGTTGAGCGAGCGGATGCCGCCCCCAATGGGCGTGGTGAGCGGACCTTTGATCGATACTAGATACTCGCGGCAGGCCTCGACGGTTTCCTCGGGTAGCCAGCTATTGAATAGGGTGTGCGCTTTCTCGCCGGCATGCACTTCGAGCCAATGAATTTTTCGGCGTCCGCCGTAGGCCTTTTGCACGGCGGCGTCGAGTACGCGAACACTGGCGCGCCAGATGTCTGGGCCTGTGCCGTCACCCTCAATGAACGGAATGACCGGTTGGTCGGGGA
>CAIYVA010000201.1 GCA_903929455.1 uncultured Pseudomonadota bacterium
ACGGCTTGTAATGGTTCTAAGATCCGCTCACGTTCGCTGCTAAATTTCATAGTGGTCCTTTCCCGTATCAAACCGTACCTTAACAGGCTGGTGTGCTTTGTATCTTAAATCTAAATCTTGATGGAACTTAGATAACAATGATGACAATAAGGGCTGCCATTATCACTGGATAACCCTAAAAACCCTTCACTTCACACCATCTTACGTGCAGTGCAACCCTCTGCAAAAGAGGCTTTAAACTAGCCGATAGCCTGTGTGTGTGATGTGGATATCTTGCCATGTTTTTATGCTCTTGCGCGCATCCACATGTTATCCACATCACCCCGTGAGTGTTCTTAACAAGTTTGCAAAATCTTCACCAACACGGCGCTCCGTTTCACGCAGTTCCTTAATGCGCTTACACGCATGCAATACCGTCGTGTGATCGCGCCCACCAAAGGCATCGCCAATCTCCGGCAAAGAGTGGGTGGTCAATTCTTTGGCTAAAGCCATCGCAACCTGGCGCGGTCTAGCAATGGATCGGCTGCGCCGTTTCGAGAGCAATTCGGCAACACGAATTTTGTAGTACTCGGCGACCGTCTTTTGGATGTTGTCGACCGTGACCAGCTTTTCTTGCAGCGCCAGTAAGTCACGTAGTGCATCTTTGGCGAACTCCAGGGTGATGGCCTGCCCTGTGAAGTCGGCATTGGCCGCGACCCGCCGTAAAGCACCTTCAAGCTCTCGGACGTTGGAGCGAATGCGTTTTGCGATGAAAAAAGCGACCTCTTCGGGAAGGGCTACCTGAGCGCTTTCGGCTTTACTCATCAAAATAGCCACACAGGTTTCCAGATCTGGTGGTTCTACCGCAACCGTCAAACCCCAACCAAACCTCGATTTTAGGCGCTCTTCTAAGCCATTCACTTCTTTTGGATACCGATCGCAGCTTAAAATAACTTGTTGCTGCCCCTCTAACAGATGATTAAAGGTATGGAAAAACTCTTCCTGAGAGTGCTCCTTACCGGCAAAAAACTGAATATCATCAATGAGTAAGGCGTCTAGCGACCGATAAGCCTGCTTAAAATCCCCGATGGTGTTGTGCTGCAGTGCTCGCACCATATCGCCCACAAAGCGTTCGGAGTGCACGTAGGCTACGCGCGCATCCGGTTTTCGGAGTTTGATGGCGTTCGCCACCGCATGCATCAAGTGCGTTTTGCCCAAACCAACCCCACCATAAATAAACAGGGGGTTATAAGCGCGTCCCAAGTTATCCGCGACTTGGCGTGCGGCAGCCTTGGCCAGTTGATTGCTTTTACCTTCCACAAAGGTATCAAAGGTGAATTCCGGATTAATCCGCCCGCCAAGTACCACAGGCGTGGCTTGATTTCGCTTACCAAAGGCGTTCACCGTGGGTGCTGCCGACACCACGGGTGCATCCGCTAAGGGCAGGGGGGCGGCACGTGAGCCCACCTCTAACACCAATAAGGGCGGGTCTCGTTCAGCGTGGGTTCGAATGATTTCACCCAAGCGTTCCAGCAAATTCTGCCTAACCCAGTCGACCACAAAGCGATTGGGCGCCAATAACCGCAATACGCCAGGCTCATCGACCGCCTGCAAAGGCCGAACCCAAACGTTAAAATGCTGCTCGGGCAGCTCTTTTTCGAGGCTGCCAAGGCATCGGCTCCACAGTGTTTCCGCAAGGGACATCCGGGGTCTGCTCACATCGAGGTGATTCAAAGGGGGCAGGGAGTCTACCCTGTGATGAGGGTCGCAGGAACGCCTATTCTGCGCAATGGCGCAGTCGGGCGTTGACAAGCCAGACACGGCACAGTAAATTGCACGGCTCTGTGTAAACAGCCAATTATTTGTTTTCTGGACGATTTCGACATGAAACGCACTTACCAGCCGAGCACCGTTCACCGCAATCGCACCCACGGTTTCCGTGCGCGCATGGCGACTAAGAAAGGCCGGCAGCTGCTTGCACGTCGTCGCGCCAAGGGCCGCAAGCGCCTGATCCCCTGAGTCTGGGCCCCCTCCGGCGTAGCCTGAGGCATCGCCGTGACCGATCTCCTTCATTTCAGACCCTGCCATAAACTACGCACACCCGCGGATTTCGAACGCGTCTATCGCGGTGGCAAGCGTGCGGGCGATGGCTTATTTGCAGTGAACGCCTTCTCGAATGAACTGGGCTTTGCGCGCTTAGGCATGTCGGTAAGTACCCGCAGTGCTGGCAACTCCGTCAAACGCAATCGCGTGCGGCGCTTGGTGCGCGAATTTTTCAGACTCTCCCGTGCTCGCTTGCCCGCCCTTGATTATGTGGTGACTAGCCGACCGGGCGTGCGCGGCGTGGATCACGCTCTTTTACTGAACACGCTTGAGCGCTTGTTTGCTGAAGCCACTCGTAAAGCCACGACACCTGGGCCCCGCGCATGAGGCCCCTGTCCGATCTGTTCTCTTGGATCAAACGGCACGTCAGCTTGACGCAATGCTTTCGCCTGCCGGTGGTATTGTATCGCCTGATCATTAGCCCATTGTTAGGGTCACGGTGTCGGTTTTATCCGAGCTGCTCGCAATACGCGCTGGACGCTTTAGAGCGCCACGGCGCGTTTCGCGGTGCGTGGCTGGCCATGCGTCGAGTAGGGCGCTGTCATCCTTGGCATGTAGGCGGATACGATCCTGTGCCTGAACCCGTCGCGCCCTGTCGCGACCCTAATTGCGAGACTCGCTGAATGAATAATCCGCGCATGTTGTTGTGGGGCCTTTTGGCCTTAGTGCTTTTCTGGAACCTGCAAACCTGGCAGCGTGATTACCCGTCAGCCCCGCCGACACCCGTAGCGCCCTTAGCCTCCGCCGCACCGGTGGCGAGCGGTTCTAGCGCACCTCTATTTGATGCGCTACCTGATGCGCCCAAACCAGCATCGAGTGTTGTCGCCGCCGCACCCACAGCGACCCCAGGCCAGCGGCACCTGAAGAGCCAGCGACACCACCTGCGGCCGTGATTCACGTGACCACGGACGTGCTTGATCTCGCTATCAGCACGCGTGGCGCCGAAATCCGTCAAGCGATCCTGTTGAAGTACCCAGTACACAAAGATGCGCCCACGGACTTAATGCGTCTGATTGACGCTGACAACAGCGCGGCACCAGCTGACTTCCAATGGGGTCTGACTGCGGGTGGTAGCGCACCAGAGCCCAATCAACGCGCCCTGTTTACTGCGAGTGCTGAGCGGTATCAATTGCTGGATGGTCAAGACAGCTTGACGGTCCCGCTTACCTGGACGGATGGCATAGGCCACAGCGTCACGCGTACCTTTACGTTGACTCGCGGTCACTATGCGATCGCGCTCGCCGATCACGCGGTGAATGACACCGCGGAGTCTTGGAAACTGCGTAGCTATGCGCAGATCGTCCATCACTGGCAGAAAGCTGATCGATCGATGTTTGATCCATCGACCTATGCGTTTAGAGGACCGGCCGTTTATAACGGTCATAAGGTTCAAAAATTAGATTTAGAGAAGGTAGATCCTGATCAACTGCCAAAGCAAGCGACGGCAGGCGGTTGGGCTGCTGTGATGCAGCATCACTTCGTGGTGGCCATGGTACCGGCAGCGGAGGTTGCCACCGACTACGCCTTAAAAGTACAGGATAAAAACTTTCAATTGACCACCTCGTCGCCTTGGACGCAGATCGCGCCCGGTCAAGGCGCTGATTTTAAAGAAACGCTGTTCATTGGACCTAAGCTACAAAACCAACTTGCCGCCGCGGGACCTAAGCTTGAGTACACGGCGGACTACGGCCGTTTAACGATCATTGCCCAGCCACTGTTTTCGTTGCTGTCGTTCATACAGCGCTTCGTGGGCAACTGGGGCCTGACGATCATTATTGTGACCATCCTGATTAAGTTGGCTTTCTATCCTTTGGCCCAGGCCAGTGGACGGTCCATGGCTAAGATGCGCACTTTGGCGCCGCGCATGAAGGCGCTGCAAGAGCGATACAAGGATGATCGCGAGCAGTTAGGCAAGCAGATGATGGAGTTGTATAAGCGCGAGAAAGTAAACCCCTTGGCGGGTTGCCTGCCGGTGCTATTACAAATGCCCGTGTTCATCTCATTTTATTGGGTGCTGTTAGAGAGCGTTGAAATGCGCCACGCGCCTTTCTTGTTCTGGTTACATGACATGTCATCTAAAGACCCGTACTACATCTTGCCCGCCATCATGGGCGTGGCGATGTTCGGTCAATATAAAATGAACCCAGCACCACCTGATCCCATGCAAGCGAAAGTGTTCGCTTTCATGCCGCTCGTGATGACGGTCATGATGGCCTCGTTGCCGGCCGGCTTGGTACTGTATTGGATCACCAACACCGGGCTGTCGATCTTGCAGCAGTGGCGCATTAATAAGTTGGTGGACGCAGAATCGCAGACCTCACGCGCCTAGCGGCGCACACGATGGCTTTGTGGTCCCCTTAGATACGATTGTCGCCATCGCCACGCCCCCCGGGCGTGGCGGTATTGGGGTGATCCGACTATCAGGCGCCATGGCTGCCACCATCGGCACGTCCGTCCTAGGGCAGTTGCCATTACCGCGGCAGGCCACACGGCGTAAATTCTTAGATGCCGCTGGTGACACGATGGACCAAGGTCTAGCGATCTGGTTTCCAGCGCCTCACTCCTTTACAGGTGAGGATGTGCTCGAGTTACATGCCCACGGTGGACCCGTATTACTCGACTGGATCGTCGCGCGACTGGTGAGCTTAGGGGCAAGACTCGCCAGGCCCGGTGAGTTTTCAGAGCGAGCCTTTCTCAATGAAAAATTGGACTTGGCACAAGCGGAGGCGGTTGCCGATTTGATTGACGCCGGTTCCGTTGCGGCTGCACGCGCCGCGATTCGCTCTTTGGCGGGCGAACTCTCTACGCGTGTCCACGCGCTGTCTGATGCCATTGTTGACCTTCGAGTCTATATCGAAGCGTCCATTGATTTTGCAGACGAAGACATTGAGCTATTAGCAGAAGGTGGAGTAGCGCTTCGTCTCACCTCCTTAATCCACGATCTGTCTGAGCTGCAGACGCGAGCGCGGCAAGGCCGCTTGTTACAAGAGGGCTGCACCGTGGTGCTCGCGGGTCGACCCAATGCAGGTAAATCGAGCCTTTTAAATGCGCTGGTAGGAGCGGATACAGCCATTGTTACCGATATTCCTGGTACTACACGCGATGTGTTGCGTGAGCGAATCGACTTGGATGGTTTGCCGGTCCTGTTACTCGATACCGCAGGACTGCGCCATGATCCTGAACGCATCGAGGCGGAGGGGATTAAGCGGGCGCTCGCTGAAATTGCTCAGGCAGATCATATTTTGTATTTGGTGGATGTGAGCGATGCGGAGGCCGTGGCGGCTGCACACGAGGAGGCGGCGGCACTACAGACCAGCGGAGCGATCACACTGGTGTTTAATAAGGCTGATCGGTCAACACACACGCCGCAGGGTGCGCACCTGATCTCGGCCACCAGCGGTTTGGGTTTGCCTGCGCTACGCGCTCATCTAAAAGAGGCGCTCGGTTTTCAGTCTTCAGATTCAGGCGTGATCAGTGCGCGGCGACGTCATTTGGATGCGTTGGCACGGACAGCAGAGGCGCTCGATACTGCGCAAGATCGATTATTGAGTGGCACCAGCAGTGAGTTAGTTGCCGAAGAGCTTAAGTTGGCGCATGACGCTTTGTCTGAGATCACGGGCCGCTTTACCAGTGATGACTTGTTGGGTGAAATTTTCTCCAGTTTTTGCATCGGAAAGTAACCCATCACTCGTCTGTTCTCACAGGGCGCTTGATCACAACCCGCGTACAATTTTACGTGCCGGAATATGAGGAATGCACATGAATCTATGTAATCCCTTAGTGGCCGCGGATAAGACCGACTGGTTACCGCTATGGCGTGGCTACTTGCAGTTTTATAAAGCCCAAGAGTCACCGGAGACCACCGCGATCACTTTCGACCGACTGACCTCTGGTC
>CAIYVA010000202.1 GCA_903929455.1 uncultured Pseudomonadota bacterium
ATAGCGGGGCGCTCGCAGAGGTATCAAGACCCGATGGCAAACTCTGGTGAATCGATGAAAAGATCCACAGTTGGGGGCTTTGACGCGGCAACAGCAAATAACCAAAGTAAATCACGTTGGGATGATCGCCCGCACCGATCTTAACCGAGCGATACACGACCGCCTCATCTACCGGCGCAACGACCTCACTGACCCTACTGTGATTGGCCGAAAAACCGTGACTAATCTGTAAATTTGAGCAGATGTCATCGATTAAGTTCTCAACATCTTTGACGCGCAATTTAGGCAACGTAATGAAGCGCGATGCTGTACGACCCGGCGCATCACCGAGTGCCGCCGAATCACTACTCGCACTCATACCATTCTGCTCGATCACCTGCTCCGCGGCGGCGGCGGTCACGTGCGCACCAGAATTCTCCTCTGCGCCCTCTCCAAGCGTCGCAACACCGGGCGCTTGCGCTGGGACGGCATCACTGCGACGAGCATGCACCTGATCCGCTTTCCGAGCTTCTGCATCCTGCATCGGCAATCCGGCGATCGATATACCGATCGTCACGCCGAGCAGAATGCTGGCCGCCTTTTGCACACAATGACTGGCACGCCGCATACCTATCGACGCCATCTGTATCCGCATCATGCTGACAACCCTTTACACTTGAAGGCGCGGACTACCACCGCAGCCGATTAACGCACTCGGAAACACAGCCACCGTCAGTTGCCGCCCTCTGGCAGGCACCGCCAACGACACCACGCAGTCTGTCATGCAGACCTAACACCGTCTAGTTAATCAGTCTCTGCGCTTAAAAGCATAAAACAAAAGGTGAGCACGCGTCATCGATCTCACAGCCGCCAAAGACCCATCAGCCAGAAGGCCCACCTCAGCCCTTGCGTGGCCCTGGAAAGAAGGCATTCGTACGTCGTATGTAATCCGCATAAGCGGGACGCCGCTGGCCGATATCCTTCTCCAGTAACGCCACCCCAGACACTTTCAACAACAAACCCGTCATGAGTAACGGCCCAAGCACACTCCACCACGCACCGGCACCCAGAGCGATCAAATAGAAGCCCCACCAGATGCAAAAATCACCAAAGTAATTGGGGTGACGCGTCACACTCCACAAACCTTTATCCATCACCTGCCCGGCATTGGCTGGGTTGCGCTTAAAACGCGTGAGCTGCCAGTCCCCACCTGCTTCAAAAATAAAACCAACACACCACAACACCGCACCGGCGTAATCGAACACACTTAAGGGAGCCGCACTACCTGTGGCACCCAGCAAAGGCAGCGAGATGATCCAAGCCAATAAAGCCTGAATGCCAAACACACGCCAGATACTCTTATAACGAAAGTTAGGTTCGTTGCGCGCACGCATCGCTTGATAGCGACGATCCTCCTCGTGCCCCCAATTACGTGCCGTCAAAAAAACCGCTAAGCGCAGCGACCACACGAGCACCAACCACAACAGCAGTTGGCCGCGCGATGACTGAAATGGGCTGTGATATAGGTAAGCACCCGTCGCCACTAAAAAAAGCAAGGACCAGCAACTGTCCACAATATCGACGTTATTCTTAATGAGCGAGATGAGCCAACCAGCGACCGCTAATAATGCCATCACCGGCAAGGCGCTCACATACACGTGAAAATCAAACATAGGACCTCCAAGACGATTAGGTAGTCGCGTGGCGACAGCACTCACCCACGCGCTCATTGTGCGCAATAACAGGACACAAGTCAGCCATTCGGGAAACGGAGTGCCGCTCCGGTATAGCACCTTGCCGACCTACCGGCAAACTGCCAGACTGAAATCAGGCCAAACACAGGAGAGCTAAAAATGAATCCTTCCATCAGGTGGCGATTAACCCCTCTCTTGACCGCACTGCTCATGGGCGTGGCACTCCCCGCCTCTGCAGCCTTAGGGGCCACACCTTACCGCGTCATTAGCCCTACCCTCGCGGCACAAACCGTGACGCTCACAGGCCATGACCTCTCCATTGATCAGCTGGTCGCCATCGCGCGTTTTGGCGCGAAAGTACGTTTAAGCCCAGAACTGACTCAGGGTGCAGAGGCCTCGTTTGGGCTCGTACTCCAAGCACAGGCGGAAGGGGTGCCGGTCTATTTATTTAATCGCTCACCAGGCTCCGGTCGGGAACAGGTATCTTTAAAAGGAGACCCCGACTCAGCTGAATACAAGGCCGAACTCGATCGTCGCTACACAGGCCCCGGCTATTCTGAAATCGGCTTCGGCGAAGACATCCCGGATGAGGAGGTCGGTCGCGCCATGCTGACGGTCGATCTCAATAACATGCGCTATCTGGCGGCGAGCGCTGGCTTCGTGCAAGGCATCGCGGATCTATTGAACGCAGGGGTCACGCCAGCCGTGCAATGGCGTGGGGCCATCGGTGAGGCTGATTTTGTACCGACCGGAACGGTGCTTCGTGGGCGCGGCTTTGCGTATTACCACGGCACCCGACTACCGGCTGCTGAAGCGCTTCGCCAAGCAGGTCTTAAGCCCATTCGCTTTGAGGGTGCGGACGGCAATTTGGCAACCACCAGCGCTTTAACGGCTGGCTTCGCGGGACTTTTAGTCAATGACATTCGTCACTTTCTTGAATGGCATGATGTCGTTTGGGCGATGGACCTCAATGCGATGAATGGCAGCATCGGCCCCTTGACCATGCCAGTACAGTCGACCCGGCCGTTTGCGTGGGCAAACTTTGCGGCAGCACGCACGCTCGATATGCTGAAAGGCAGTTACGTCTTTAATGGCGACTTTCGCATTATCCAAGACCCAGAAAGCCTACGCGCGACGGTGTGGCGCGACGGTGGTGCGTGGCAAGCCTGGTCGCGTCTACGCGATACAACGCTCATCCAAATGAACTCGACCGATCACAATCCAACGGTTCGACCCGACATCGCACCCGAGGACTCGTGGGAACTCGGTACACCACAGTTAATGAAGTACTACGTCAAAGGCGGCAAGTACAGCCATGGTAAGCACGGCTATATCCTGTCGAACTCTGACTGGGACCCCTACCCACTGGCTGATGACGTCGAGGCACTGCCCATTGCACTCACCAATCTCATGGTGGTCGTGGTGCAGCGCCTGCACCGCTTTGAAGACACGTTTTTTACCGTTAGCGATGCACGGGAGATCCTAAAAGCACACCCCGGCCCCACCGGCATCAATGGCTCCGGCGGCGGGGGTGGCGGCGGCATCGCGGATGCGCTGTGGCAGGAACTGAAGCCACTGGCTAATCCCATCGCCCCGGATGGGGTCAGTGCCGACAAGGGCGTCGGTGACATTGATGCAGTACCCATGCTTAAACTCATGCGCCTCAAGCAGGCGGTCGATGTGTCACGCGATATTTTAGGACAAGACCTTTTAAACGCGACCTACTGGATGGATATTCGAAAGCTCGAAGATCCTACTCGAGAGTTTGGCGCAGGCCCCACCGCAGCCTGGCAAGCGATTCGTACGCTGGTGCCATTCCGTTATGATCCTATGACCGCAGCACCGACCGTGTCTGCAGGCACGACCGTCAGCGCCTTCATGGAAAGCACACCCGCCAGTCGCTTCTATACGGGCAGCAGCGTACTGATGCCAGGCGGCGATGGCGTCACACCGCCTCGGGCGGAACCATCAAAAACGAAACCAAAGCCACACTGACGGCACGCACTGGCAACAGACAGGGCGCTGGTCAACCAGCGCCCGCCACTACGCAGCCAAACGCCGACTGCGCGCCCCACTCAACCCACGGTTTTCACTGCTCACCACGGCACAGACTCACCACGCCAATCATAGAAGCCGCCGCTCGCAGAGGCTGGCAGCTGGTCAATCACCTTCAGCAAGTCACGCGCAGCCACCTCAGGCGTGTGCACGTCTAAGCCAGTCTTCTCAAAAGGTGCCGACAGAGGTGTAGCAACCGTGCCTGGGTGCATCGCAACACACAGGGCGTGAGGTGATTGGCGCGCCAACTCGACCGCCGCCGTACGCACCAGTTGATTGAGCGCTGCTTTTGATGCTCGATAGGCATACCAGCCACCTAAGCGGTTATCACCAATGCTACCCACCCGCGCCGAGAGCGTCACAAAGACCGCCCGCCCCGTACGCGGTAGGTGTGGCAGCACATGCTTCATCAGTAGCGCAGGCCCAATGGCATTTAACGCGAACGCACGCGATAGATGACTCGCATCCAGTTGTCGCCAACTCTTCTCGGGTTTGTGGCGTTCATCATGCAAGAATCCGGTGGCATCGATCACCAGTCGCAACTCACCGAAGCCCGCCGCGAAAGCCGCCGCCCGCTCAAGACTCCCCTCATCCAACAAATCGATCGCCGGCTGCGTGCGCCGACCAAATCCCACGACCTGATTGAATCGGCCTTGTTCCTGCAATGCAGACAGCAACGCACTGCCAATACCGCCGCCAGCACCAAACACAACCGCCACGGTCGGTGATGCGTTCATGAGCGCACTGCCCTGCCAACCATCAGTTAACCAACACAGGGGATTGATGGACGTAAGTGGACTCCGCCAGTTGAGCCACCAAAAACTCAGCGACATCCGCGCGCGCGATCAATCCATTACGCCACGCTGTGGGCTCAACGAGCACCTGATAACGCCCCGTCACCTGCCCGTTCATCAGAACACCCGGTCGCACGATCGTCCAATCGAGCCCACTGTCCTTGATCAGCCGCTCCTGAATACTTTTATCCCCGTAAGCTCGACCAAACGCCAATTGAAACGGTACGCGCTGTAGACAATGGATACTGGCGCGGCTATCACCTGCCCCAAAACCAGTCACGCACAGCAGTCGCTTAACCCCTTGCGCGGCCATCGCGGCTAGCAACACGCGAGTCGCCTCCGAGAACAGCGTGACCGGACTGAATAAATCGCCAAAGCCGACCCCAAGGCATTGAATCACCGCATCGACACCGACCAATGCCGACTGCACATCCTGCTGCCTTAAGGCATCGCCCGCCACCTTCTCAAGCCTCGGATCAGACAGCGTCATGCGTGATGCAGAGCGTGACAAGGCACGCACCTGATGCCCCGCAGCCAACGCTTGACGCGTCGCCTCCAAGCCAATGCCCTGACTCGCTCCGATAATAAGTACACGCATCACAACAGCCCTTTTGCCGATGAAAAGATCGATCATCGATAGTCTAAAGAGTAATGACGGTCGCAGGCACCCATCCAGGCGACTGATTCACCCGAAACAGACCGACGGAGGGGAATGACCTGTCACTGGCTGCAACCCAGCGCCATGCAACGGTTATTTGTCTAGGACAAAGTCGCTATGCAATATGAAAACGAAGCCCCCCAAGCGCAGCGCGTCTGCGCATGAGCCAAACGAGCCTGCGCATCAAGGCTATACTGATTACTCGGCTATGCGGCGCGCCAGACCAACGCGCTAAGCCTTCCCCATCATCGCCAAACGGAGAATTTGCCATGGCCAAGTCACTGCACTTAACGAGCGAACATGCGGAACTACAACTCCTACAGTCTTTAGTTGAAAACAGCTTCGACTCCATTTTGATCACCGATGCATCGCGTGATGGAAAAATTATCTACGCCAACACGGCATTCAAGAAACTGACCGGCTTTGACCCAGTGGCTGTTGTCGGCAAGACCCCGCGCATCCTGCAAGGTCCTGCGACGGACAAAAAAGTCATCGCTCGACTTGCCAGCGCACTGAAAACCGGCGGACGCTTCGAAGGGAAAGCCATCAACTACAAGAAAGACGGCACTCCCTTCATCATGTTCTGGCGCGTTGTACCGATCAAAGTGGGTCGCACCATTGTGGCTTGGGTGGCCATTCAACGCGAAACATCGTCACTCTAAGGACGCGATGGCGTGGAACGCACCACGCCTTCACGATGTCGCCGCACAAGCCTTACCTCGGCTGGGTGAGTTTGCGCTAACATAAGGCGCATTCTCACTCGGGACATCTCCCCATGCGCGCAGTTAGAACCCTCTCCGGTCAGGTCCACGTGGTCGATGTGCCAATGCCTCAAGGTGATGGCATTCGCGTTCGCATTCGCTCGGCTGGGATTTGCAGTTCCGATCTACACCTGATCGCCGCGGGTTGGCCCATTACCAGCACCCTAGGTCACGAGATGGCCGGTGAACTCAGTGACGGCACGCGTGTGGCGATCGAGCCGATCGCACCGTGCGGCCATTGCGACAGCTGTACCCGTGGCGAGTATTCCGTCTGTCGGCGCGGTGCGGGCATGATCTATGGCGTCAGCCACGATGGCGGCATGGCCGATGAGATCATCGTGCCCTCACGTTGTCTCGTCCGCTTACCGGATGGGGTACCCACCAGCAATGCCTGTCTGGTGGAACCCTTGGCGGTCGCCTTGCATGGCCTGCGGCGTGTACCGCTTGATCCACGAGAGCCCATCGCCATCGTCGGCGCAGGCTCGTTAGG
>CAIYVA010000203.1 GCA_903929455.1 uncultured Pseudomonadota bacterium
ACGGTCAGGCTATCGACGAAAGAGGTGATCGCATCAAGACCATCCACGCACACGGCTTCTAAATAACCACCGAGCACCGTCTCTACTGCGCGACTCCAACCGGCATCTACTTTAAGCGCCTGACCTAAACGCGGCCGTCCACCCAAGGAATGTCCAGCCAACCAATCCACCACCTGGCCTTTCACCTGACCCAGTGCCGCTTGCTGCAAGGCCTCCAAGGACACCACTTGGCCACGCGCCCGACTGAGCTCAGATCGTGCCGCATCGACACCACTCTGCAATGTCTGCTCAGTGGCTCGGGTGCCACGCAAATCCTCTAGCAGGGTCGTCAGTTGCGTCTGTGAGGAGGCCTCCTGCGCCAGCGCATCAGCGACCGCCGCGGACAACTGCGCGAGCTTCGCTTCATTGTCAATCACCTGCAATGCCTCAAGCTCCGTCTCTACCCGCTCCTTGGCTTGTAGGCTTTGTCTTAGTCGCGTATCGAGCTGCTCAATACGCGCACGCTCCACCATCGCTTTCTGACTGGCCTCATTGCCCTCACGGGTGAATGCTTCCCACTGGCTTTGCCACGTTTGCATCGCCGCCTCAGCGACCGACAGCGCGCTGGCCGCTTCACTTTCCCGAACTTTAGCGGCATCCAGTTGCGGCTCTAAGGCAGCCAGCGCATCGGTCAGAGACACGAGCTCTGCCTCATCGCGAGACAGCAAACTGGCGGCCTCCGCATGACTGACTTCTGACTGCTCAAGATCCGCGCGCTGTCTCGCGCGCAGTTCACGCGCATGCAAAATCGCCTGCTCAAGACGGGTAGCTTCCGCCCCCTTCTGGAACACTTTCGCCTGCACGGCTGCTAGGGTCTCCGCTTCCTGGGCGTGGTGATTGCGCGCCTTCTCGATCGCCGCCTCAGCCGCACGCAGGGCAGCAATCGCAGCTTCCAGCGCGACCTCGCGCTCGCGCGCTGCTTGCGCGCGCGACACCGACTCCACCTCGAGATCTTGTAACCGCAGCGCCAACAACTCCGCTTTCAGCTTACGTTCTTCTTCCTTCAAGACCTGATAACGACGCGCGGTTGCGGCCTGACGCTGCAAGCGCGTGATCTGCTTATCGAGCTCTTCACGGATATCGTTTAGACGATCTAAGTTCTCACGGGTGTGGGCAATTCGGTTTTCCGTTTCGCGACGCCGCTCTTTGTATTTAGAGATGCCCGCAGCCTCTTCCAAGAAGGCGCGCAGATCATCAGGCTTCGCCTCAATGAGGCGCGAGATCATGCCTTGCTCAATGATGGCATAGCTGCGACTGCCAAGGCCCGTGCCCAAGAACAATTGCGTGATGTCCTTGCGCCGACACCGCGCACCATTAATGAAATAGGTCGACTGACCATCGCGCGACACTTGCCGCTTTAATGACACTTCCGCATAACTGGCGTAGGGCCCTGAGAGACCGCCATCGGCATTATCAAAAATCAATTCAACGGAGGCGGTGCCGACGGGTTTGCGACCACCTGAGCCATTGAAGATGACATCGGTCATGTCATTGCCACGCAGATGCTTCGCAGAGATCTCACCCATCACCCAGCGCACGGCATCGATGATGTTGGACTTACCGCAACCGTTCGGACCGACCACACCGGTGAGGTTAGTCGGCAACAAGACAGTGGTCGGATCCACAAAGGACTTAAAACCGGCCAACTTTAATTTCGATAAACGCATTCAAAAAAACCTAAGGTGGTGGGGCGCAGCCGAAAGGGCCCACAGGCCCAAAATGCCATGCCCATGCGTGGTTCCAGACAAGCGCCTAGTGTAGAGTACGCCGCCGTCGAACACGACCCGCTTGATAGGATCCCGCATGGCCGCCGCACCGACCTCCCCACAGACGTTTGTCGAGACCTTTCCAAACCCCTCGCCGGACAGAGACTTCACCATCCGCATGAAATTGCCGGAATTCACGTGTTTGTGTCCCAAAACCGGCCAGCCCGATTTTGCCGAGCTACTGCTCGAATACATCCCGGGTCCGCGCTGCGTCGAGCTCAAGTCTTTAAAACTCTACATCTGGTCTTTTCGAGATCGCGGCTGCTTCCATGAAGCGGTCACCAACGAAATTTTGGACCTGCTGGCGCAGGCAACTGAGCCTAAATTCATGCGTTTAACCGGTGTTTTTAATGTTCGAGGTGGCGTTTACACCTCCATCGTGGCAGAGCATCGGGCCGCCGATTTCACACCGGCTGTGCCAGTGATTTTGCCGGGCGACGAGAGTATCTGAAAGCGTCATCGGGTCGGGATATACTTAAACGTTACCCTCCACACGGTTAGTTAGGGTCAGGGAGTCAGCGATGGCAGCGAAAAAGCCGGTCAAGAACACAAAAACGGCGGCGAAAGCCCCGATTAAGGCAAAAAGCAGCAAAGCCCCCGCGGCCAAAAAGCCCGTCCCTGCTCCCAAATCCAAACAAGCCCCACCGCCGGTGAAGGCCAAATCAAAGCCTGCGGCCAGCAAAACGGCCGCCGGCACCAAGTCCACGGTGAAACCCATTTCGAAGCCTGTCCAGAAAAAAACCACGCCCGCGCCAGCCAAAACAGCGAGCAAAGCGTCGGTAAAAGCCGCACCCAAAGCACCGATCAAAGTCGCCGCCAAAGCGCCGGCCAAAGCGGCCTCCAAGCCCACCAGCAAAGCCATCCCAGTCAAAGCAGCGCCCGTAGCCGCGAAAGCAGCGCCTAAAGCAGCCCCTGAGAAGGCGGTTGCAACACCCGCCGCCAAGCCTGTCAAAGGAGCCAAAAAGGCGCCTGTGGGCCCGATCGTCACCACGGTACGGCGTGGCATTATTCGCCCGCCCATGGACGACGACGACGGCGATATGCCGAGGAACCTGCTGGCTGGCCCGCGTAACGTCACGCCTTACCACGCCAAAAAAGGCGAGGTGTACATGGGCAAAACGCAGATCCAGCACTTTAGGACCATCCTAAGCAGCTGGAAGCGCGATCTCATGGAAGAAGTGGATCGCACCATGATCCACATGAAAGATGAGGCAGCCAATCCACCCGATCCCAACGACCGCGCCACCCTAGAGTCGGAGTTCAGCTTAGAACTGCGCACGCGCGATCGGGAACGCAAACTGATTCGTAAGATCGATGAAGCCATTGCTCGAGTGGATGATGGCTCGTATGGCTACTGCCTGGAAACCGGTGAAGAAATCGGTATCAAGCGTTTAGAAGCGAGACCAGTGGCCACGCTGTCGATCGAAGCACAGGAACGTCGCGAACGTCGCGAGAAACAATACGGCGACCGGGATGATCGCTACCGCTGAGCCGACTAGGCGAGGTCGCTTCGCGCCCTCGCCCTCTGGCCCCCTGCATTTAGGTTCGCTGCTCACGGCCGTTGGCAGCTATTTAGACGCCAAGCATCAAAAAGCCGAGTGGCTAGTGCGCATCGAAGACATCGATCACACCCGATCCAAGCCAGCCTACGCTGGCCAGATCCTTAAGACTTTAGAGTGCTTTGGTTTGTATTGGGACGGCGAGGTCTTATACCAACACACCCGCCTCGATGCCTATCAAGAGGCCTTCGATCGGCTCGCTCAAGAGGGACATCTCTACCCGTGCCACTGCTCACGCGCACGGGTCGCAGCCACGACCACGGCCAACGGACGCTACACCCAGGTCTGTAAGCCAGACCGACGCACGACCCTGTCACCGATCGCCTCATCCGCGATCACTTCGGCCTGGCGCTTTGACACGGAATCTTTCGACGCCATCACCCTGCACGATCGACTACAAGGAAGTCTCACGCAACACGTCCATCAGACGGTCGGTGATTTTGTTATTAGGCGCCGTGACGGCGAATTCACCTATCAATTAGCGGTCGTGGTTGATGATGCCTTTCAGGGCATCACGGATGTGGTGCGCGGCGCTGACTTATTCGACAACACACCAAGACAACGCCTGCTACAAAATGCTTTGCGATGGCCGTCACCAACCACCCTGCACCTACCTGTGCTGGTTGAGAAGACGGGCGAGAAGCTATCGAAGTCACGCCAGGCATTGGCTTTAGACCCGACCCAGAGCCCCGCACTACTGAGCCACGTGTTACGTCTACTCGGACACGCGCCACCCACTGACTTAGCAGACGCTCCCGTACATGCGCAATTACAGTGGGCGATTGAGGCCTGGCGTATCGAGCGCTTGCCCCGCCAAACAGACTGCTATTTATCTACCGATCCCGCACTGCCCACTCAACAGCCCTGATCGAACCCGAGCGACACCTGACACGCGACAACCCACCGAATACGGGCTAGATGGGCGTCAGGGCACCATCGCTCAATCGTTAGCCGCTGACGACCCATGTTGCCGCGCACCAAAACATGCGTATGATGTCGCTTATTAGGGGGCACGCGACCTAGGTCGCCGAGGATGTTCAGTGGGCGACGCTCGCATCATCAAGAAATACCCAAACCGCCGTCTGTATGACACGGTGGAAAGCCGCTATATCACTTTAAGCGACATTCGCTCACTGGTCACTCAGCAACTCCCATTTGTGGTGATCGATAAAAAAACCGGCCAAGACATCACGCGCACCATTTTGCTACAGGTCATCGCCGAGCAAGAACACAGCGCGAACCCTTTAATGAGTCAGGATTTCTTAAGCCAGTTGATCCGCGCCTACGGCGGCGCTATGCAGCATTTGGCTGGTGATTACCTTGAGCAAAGTCTCAAATTGTTTAGCGCGCAGCAAAACCAGATCCGTGAACGCATGCGCTCGATGGTGGGTCTAGATCCCGTGACGGCTGTCGCCAACCTAGCACAGGAACACTTCGACCGCTTCGCACCCCAGCGGGCGCCTGATAGCCACTCAGCGCTTAGAGCCCAGACCAACACAAACCCCCTGCCCAAGACAGAGCCCAACAAGGACGCGTAAAACACGCAGCCTGGCGGGTACCCAGCCTGCTCTAGAGCCTAAAAGCCGGTACAACTGCGACCGAGTCGCTGTTTGCTCAAAGCCCCCGACGCTTAGAATAACCCGCTGATTTATCCCCTTTTGTTGAGATCCAAGCCTTGATTCTAATCACCGGCGGCGCAGGCTTTATTGGTAGCAACTTCGTGCTCGACTGGCTCGCGGCCAGTGACGAGCCGATCATCAATCTCGATAAGCTGACCTATGCGGGTAATTTGCATAATTTGCAGCAGGCCCAAAGCGCGGGATCAAGATACCAGTTTGTCAAAGGCGACATCGCTGACAGCACGCTAGTCGGCCAGTTACTAGACGCGAACGCCATCCGAGCTGTGGTGAACTTCGCGGCCGAATCGCACGTCGATCGCTCTATCCTTGGCCCAGAAGATTTTATTCAGACCAACATTGTCGGTACCTTCAGGTTGCTCGAGGCCGTCAGAGCGCACCACAAAAACTTAAGTTCGGATGCAGCCAAGGCCTTTCGTTTTCTGCATGTGTCTACCGATGAAGTCTATGGCTCGTTAAGCAAGACCGACCCTGCCTTTACTGAAGACAAGCGATATGAGCCTAACAGCCCCTACTCAGCCAGCAAAGCAGCCAGCGATCATCTGGTGCGCGCCTATCACCACACCTATGGCTTACCGGTCCTGACTACCAATTGCTCTAATAACTACGGCCCATATCACTTTCCAGAAAAACTCATTCCACTGTGCATTTTAAATGCGCTGGCTGGCAAAGCATTACCGATCTATGGCGATGGCCAGCAGATCAGGGACTGGTTGTACGTCAAGGATCATTGCAGTGCGATTCGACGCGTTCTTGAGAAAGGTGCACTCGGTGAGGTCTATAACATCGGTGGCTGGAACGAGAAACCCAATCTGGACGTCGTGCACACCCTATGTGACATCTTGGACGAGCTCTCGCCACGCACCGATGGTCACTCTTATCGCACCCAAATCACCTTCGTGACCGACCGACCCGGCCATGATCGTCGCTATGCCATTGACGCCAGCAAACTAGAACGTGAGCTTGGCTGGAAACCCGCTGAGACTTTTGAGTCTGGCATCCGCAAGACGGTCCGCTGGTATTTGGATAACACGGCTTGGGTAGATACCGTCACCAGCGGCGCGTATCGCGAGTGGGTCGACAAGCACTACGGACACCGGTCTTGAGGCGCTTCACGTGACGCTGTTATGCGCATCCTAATCACTGGCACCACGGGCCAAGTCGGCTTTGAGCTGCTGCACGCCTTAAAACCCTTAGGGCAGCTGATCGGCATCGATCGCACCACCTGCGATTTAGCCGATCACGCGTCACTTCGCGCGCTGATTAAGCAAACAAAGCCCGATGTGATCGTAAACCCGGCCGCTTACACCGCAGTCGACAAAGCCGAATCTGAGCATGCACAGGCTGTCGCGATCAATCAGACGGCGCCCGCCATCATGGGTCAAGAAGCGGCCCGATTAGATGCCTTGGTGATTCACTATTCGACGGACTATGTGTTCGATGGCCTTAAACCCACGCCGTATACCGAAGCGGATACCCCCAATCCACAAAGCGTCTATGGCAACAGCAAGTGGCAAGGCGAGCAAGCACTCAAGCAAGCCACACCAAAGCATTTAATTCTACGAACCAGCTGGGTAGTCGGCGCACACGGCCATAATTTTGCGAAAACAATGTTGAGGTTAGCCGCCGAACGCGAGCAGCTTAACGTCGTGTCTGATCAATGGGGCGCTCCCACCTCAGCAGCCTTGCTGGCCGATTACACCGCACAACTGATCACTCAGTATGCCGCTAAGCACAGTCACTTTCAGATGGGGACTTATCATTTGACTGCATCGGGATCCACCAACTGGTGTGACTACGCCCGTTTCGTCGTGAATGAAGCCATTCAGGCTGGACACCCATTAAAAGCAACACCACAAGCGATCCTCCCGATCAGTACAGCAGACTACCCCACACCCGCTAAGCGGCCGGCCAACTCACGATTGGCAACCGAGCACTTCACCTCTACTTTTGGGCTTATGCCCCCACCCTGGCAAGATGGCGTGCGTGACGTCTTGCACTCTCTCTGGAAATAATGGCTATGCGTAAAGGCATCATTTTAGCGGGCGGCTCCGGCACTAGACTGTATCCGGTGACTCAAGCAGTCTCCAAACAACTCATGCCGGTCTATGACAAGCCGATGATTTATTACCCCTTAAGCACGCTGATGCTAGCGGGCATTCGCGAGGTATTAATCATCTCCACACCACATGACACACCACGATTCTCTGAATTGCTAGGCGATGGCAGCCAGTGGGGAATGACTATTCAGTATGCCGTGCAGCCTTCACCCGATGGCCTGGCGCAAGCATTTGTCATTGGAAGAGACTTCGTGGCTCATAGCCCCAGCGCTTTGGTGTTGGGCGATAACATTTTCTACGGCCATGATCTGGTCAAACAGCTAAAAGCCGCCGATCAGCGTGGGCATGGCGCTTCCGTATTCGCCTACCATGTGCAAGATCCCGAGCGCTATGGCGTGGTTGAGTTTGATGCCCAACAACGAGCCATCACCATTGAAGAAAAGCCGAGCACACCTAGAAGCAATTACGCGGTCACTGGTCTTTATTTTTACGACCAACAAGTGTGCGATATCGCAGCGAGCATCAAACCATCCGCCCGCGGCGAACTCGAAATCACCGATGTCAATCGCCAGTACCTAAACCAAGGCGAGCTGTCAGTTGAGATCATGGGTCGAGGCTATGCGTGGCTCGATACGGGGACGCACGACAGCCTGCTAGATGCAGCGAGCTTTATCGCCACCTTACAAAAAAGACAAGGACTGATGGTGGCGTGCCCTGAAGAAATCGCCTTCGCCCAACGCTGGATCGATGCAAAGCAAGTCGCCAAACTGGCCGCACCCCTCGCCAAAAATGGTTACGGTCAGTATCTCAATCGTCTACTCACAAACACCTAGCCAATTTATGAATATCCTACTGACAGGTGGTACCGGCTATATCGGCAGTCACACCGCAGCGACCCTCGTCGCGGCCGGTCATCGCGTGATCTTGTATGACAACCTTTGCAACAGTCAGGCCAGTGTCGCTGACCGCCTACAGACCATCACAGGTCACGCATTGCCTTTAGTGGTCGGTGACATCAGAGATACTGCCTTGCTGAGCAAGACGCTCACGACCCATCAGATCGAAGCCGTGATTCATTTTGCCGGCCTTAAAGCGGTCGGTGACTCGGTCAAAGACCCCGTCACCTACTTTGACAATAATGTCGGTGGCACCATCAGTCTATTACAGGCGATGAAAGCCGTCGGGATTAAAACCTTGGTATTCAGCAGTAGCGCCACGGTGTACGGCGTACCGCACTACCTACCCTACGATGAGAAGCATCCCACCGGCGCCATAAACCCGTATGGACGCAGCAAACTTCACGTCGAGGAACTGCTCTCAGACTTAGCACACGCCGACGCCGGTTGGCGCATCGCCTGCCTACGCTACTTCAATCCAGTGGGCGCACATGACAGCGGCCTGATCGGCGAGGACCCTTCGGGTATACCCAACAACCTAATGCCCTATGTCGCGCGGGTCGCCTCCAAGGCACTGCCACAACTCACCATTTTTGGCAGCGACTACGACACACCGGACGGCACCGGTGTCAGGGACTATGTGCATGTGATGGATCTAGCGGAGGGGCACTTGGCTGCGCTTATCTCGCTGTCTAAGGGCGACAGCCCGATCCGCTACACCAATTTAGGTACTGGTATCGGTATCAGCGTTTTGCAACTGGTCGACGCCTTCCAGCGAGCCAGTGGCCAGACCGTCCCTCACATCCTAGCGGCGCGTCGACCGGGCGACTTGCCCGCTTATTATGCCGATGTCGCTAAAGCAAAAGCAGAGCTCGGCTGGACTGCCAAGCGCACGCTAGAGGACATGTGCGAAAGCACCTGGCACTTCCAAGTCACCTCGCGCCATGCCAATAAATAAGCAACGAAAAACTCCAAAGAGACCCGCGACCCATGCCATTGAATGTCATTGAAACCAGCCTGCCTGAGGTCCTGCTCCTCGAACCCAAGGTATTTGGGGATGAGCGCGGCTTCTTTTACGAGAGCTTTAACGAACGCGAATTTAAGCAAAGCACCGGCATCGGCGCACATTTCGTGCAAGACAATCACAGTCGCTCCGCCAAAGGCGTGCTGCGCGGCCTGCACTATCAGATCCAACATCCGCAAGGAAAGCTGGTGCGCGTCACAGAAGGCGAGGTATTTGATGTTGCAGTCGATATGCGCAAAAGTTCGCCACACTTTGGTCGGTGGATGGGCGTCACTCTATCCGCCGAGAACAAACGACAACTGTGGATACCGCCCGGCTTCGCCCATGGCTTTTTAGTTACCAGCGACTCCGCTGAGTTTCTCTACAAAACAACCGACTACTGGCATCCTGAGTTCGAGAGAAGTCTGCTCTGGAACGATCAGAACCTATCCATCGCGTGGCCGGTACAGACACCACCCACGTTAAATGGAAAGGATGCTGCCGCATCACCGTTTGATTCGGCCGCTCACTTCGAATAGCCCCAGTCATGAGCCATGTTATGAGCACACCACCGATCACCAGAATTCCCAAACTCGCGATTACGGTTATTTTTTTCTATCGCGAGCACCGCTTAGTCTACCTAGACACGCTTGCTAACCACTTCGCGAGCTTAGCGGATCAGGTTATTGTAACGATCGTGACCAATACCGATGACGCCGGGGAGCGCGCCATCATCGAAAAAACCATCGCAGGACGCGGCTTTGCGTACGACATATTCACACCCATAGGCCTTGGTCATCCCTGGCTACTGCCGTGGAGTCACTTTTACGTATTCAGAAAGCTCATCCAGGACGAGTCCGTGACGCACTTTATGTATGTCGAGGACGATATCTTAATCACGGCAGAGAACATCACATACTGGTTAGAAAGCCTGCCTCATTTAAGACACCACGGACTGCTGCCGGGCTTCCTCAGAGTCGAGCAGCAAGCAACCACTGGCATTTGGTACTCCTCTGATTGCCTGATGCCGCATGTCGCCCGCTGTCTCCCACACGTGCGCGGCGATAAAAATGTAATGTATGTCAACTTACCTACCCCGTATCAGGGCACCTACCTACTAGACCGCGAACTCATGCAGGTGCACCTAAACAACCATTCCAGTCACCCCAACTTCGGCCAGTGGGGAATGCCAGAGAAAGCCACTCAAGGCCTGACCTATTTTAAATTTCCCAAGGGATTTCGCTCGCGCATGGTGATCCCCTATGACGAATCTCAGGATCAGATAGACCCCCGCTGCCTGATACACCATCTACCCAATAACTACATAAATCGCGCCGAGCCCAGCGACCGACTGGCGAGCGTGCCGGTCGCAGAACTACTGCGCGCGCCTACTTTAAAACACTTGGCGCGCTATGTGGTAGACAGGGTTATCCTCGCTTTTGAAACGAGACTAATGAAGAAGCCATTACCCCTCCCATAGACCACTCTTTAGCAAACGGCGAGAGTCAACGATAACTAGTCCATAATGAAAAGCGCCAAAACAAATCGCGTTATAACCAAGTGCAGCACTCAAAAAAATGGGATATTCAATTGGCTTTGACCTTACCCGCCAGGACGTTATCGGATCACCTAGAAACGAAGAATAAACGCTCGCATCATTCGCCGCGTGGCGACGCACCAAAAGCATGGAATGCCAATGAAAACTATAATTTATGAATTAAATGAAGTTCCAAAAAGACTCTTTGATTTCTATGCGGCGGCGTTCCCAAAAAGCGCTTTCTCGAAGCTAAAGCAACGCGCGAAACTGTACGAAACGCTCACAGCCGATTCGGGTCGCCTATCGCCTTGGATCACATGGCCAACCATGCACCGAGGCGTCTCCAACTCTGAACATTGCATTAGCGATATAGGCCAGGATCTTACACATGTGAATAAACAATATCCCCCCATTTGGGATCTGCTCGCGCGCGCCGGCCGAACCGTAGGTGTGTTTGGCTGCCTACAAAGCTACCCACTGCCACAAACTACAGAAAACTACGCCTTCTACGTACCAGACACCTTCGCGGCCAACGATGAGTGCTTCCCCGATGTACTAACGCGTTTCCAGACTTTCAATCTAAGCATGGTTAGGTCTAACGGACGCAATGTCAGCATGTCCATCTCTCGACGTGACGTCGCTAAGTTTCTTATTGGCGCCCGAAAAATGGGACTGACATGGCGCACAGCTGCAAAATTGGCGCATCAACTAATAGCTGAGAGAGTCGACGACACTAAAGTCGTGCGACGTCGCACATCCCAAATAGAGATTGCATTCGACTTATACCAAAAGCAACTACACAGAAGTCTCCCTGACATTAGCTTTTTCTTCACCAATCATCTTGCTTCGAGCATGCATCGCTATTGGCCAACTGTATTCCCTAACGACTATCCGGAGGGAAAATTCGACTCCGCGTGGCAAAAAAAGTGGTGCGAAGAGATACCGCACGCTGTGCGCGTCGCGAACTGGCAGCTAGATAAGCTCGTTCGGTTCTGTGATGATAAAAAGCACCGCTTGATTGTTGCTTCTAGTATGGGCCAAAACGCTGTAGCCGACACAACGCCAGTATTTCAGGAACTTTTCATACGAGACATTAGGAGTCTTTTTAGGTACCTGC
>CAIYVA010000204.1 GCA_903929455.1 uncultured Pseudomonadota bacterium
CAATGTTGAGCAGGCCATGCAAGAGGGTTTTGAAGCGGTGGCGCTTGGCCGAGCATTGATTCATGGGGCTGATTTGGTGGCCGCGTTTGGTTCAGGCCGAACGCAGGCCTCTGAGTGCACCTCGTGCAATCGCTGTATTTCTATGATGTACACACCCGGTGGTACGTCGTGCGTGTTGGGTGAACCGGGGAGTGCTGAACTGAATGCGCAGGGGGCGGCGTCTTAAACGTCGAACCTTCGCGCTAGGCTTAAGCCTTGAGTGAGGCTTTGAGCTTTTCTTCGATGTCGCTGAAGTTCCAGAAAGCGCGCATGGCCATCAGTTTGCCGCTGGCATTGACTTTGTAGATGCTGATGACATCGACGGTGAGCAAAAACCCGTCCGGCATGCGATTGCTGACAGACCAGACGTTAGCGCACTCATCGCCACAGGCGGTTGACTGATGGATTTGATAGGTCATGTTGCCGGGTCCAATGGCCATATCCCAGAAGGCCTCTAAGCCTTTGCGGCCGCGATGACCGTGGCCTGTGGGATCTAATGGCGACACGCCGACGGGGTCCTCGACAATGGCATCATCGGCATACAGCGCAAGCCATTCTGCTTTGCGTCGCTCCGACGCGTAGCGTGCAGACAGTGCGGCGGCACGCTGTGCTGGGTGTGGGCTATTCTCAAGGTCCATCGGATGAGTCCTAGTGGGCGATCGATCAATCGCTAGGCCACTGCCGAGCGTTTTGCTTTTTTGTCCGCCAGGTTTTGCGCAACTTCCTCAATCAAGTCCTCTTGGCCGCCGACTGCTTTGAGGCGGCCCATTTCGATCAGAATATCCACGGGGGATACGTGGTACTTCTTGCCTGCGCGTTGTGCGAACAGCAAGAAGGAGGAGTACACGCCCGCATAGCCTAGCGTGAGGGAGTCCCGATCAACACGAATCTGCTGATCTAGCATCGGCACGATCAGATCCTCAGCGACATCAATCAGCTTAAAAACATCAATGCCGGTGTGCACACCCATGCGCTCGAGTACCGCCGCCAGTACCTCAAGTGGCGTATTGCCAGCGCCCGCACCGAGTCCGGCCGCAGATCCATCGATACGCACAGCGCCGGCTTCAATGGCTGCCAGTGAATTGGCGACACCCATCGCGAGATTGTGATGGCCATGAAAGCCAATCTGCGTGTCTGGATGCAGCGTTTCGCGCATCGAGCGAATGCGAGCCGTGACATCATCGGGTAGCAAATAGCCGGCGGAGTCAGTGCAATAAATGCACTGAGCGCCATAGCTTTCCATCAGACGGGCTTGCTCGGCAAGAGCGGCAGGCTCAGTCATATGCGCCATCATCAGGAAGGTGACGGTATCCATGCCGAGCTTTCGGGCTTCACGGATGTGCTGCTCCGAGACATCCGCCTCGGTGCAGTGAGTGGCGATGCGAATCGTGCTGACGCCGCAATCGGCCGCCATGTGTAGGTGTTCAACAGTGCCCATGCCAGGCAGCAGCAGGGCAGACACTTTTGCGTTTTTTAAGTGCGGGATGACGCCGCGAAGATATTCCTCATCCGAATGTAGGGGGAAGCCATAGTTAACCGATGCGCCACCTAGGCCGTCGCCGTGGGTGACTTCGATCAGTGGCACGCCGGCGGCATCGAGTCCCTTGGCGACGTCGATCATTTGCTGCAGGGTGATTTGGTGGCGCTTGGGGTGCATGCCATCGCGCAGACTGTTGTCGTGCAGAATGACTTTTTTGCCGCGTAGATCCATGACTGTATCCTCAGGCAGAGCGAATAGGGTTGAATTTGCCGGTCAGCATCTCTTCCGCGATCATTTCGGCAGTGCGCAGTGCCGCCGCCGTCATGATGTCGAGATTGCCAGCGTAGTTAGGCAGGTAGTCACCGAGTCCCTCGACCTCGAATGAAACCGACACGCGGTTGCCATCAAAAATCGGGCCGTGCTTCAGTCGATAGCCTGGCACGTATTTTTGTACCTCTTTAATCATGGTCATGATGGATGCCGTGATTTTTGCCTGATCGGGCGTGGTGTTGGTTAGGCAGTGGATCGTATCGCGCATGATCAGCGGCGGTTCGGCTGGGTTTAGGATGATGATGGCCTTACCCTTTTTCGCTCCGCCCACCTGTTCGATGCCATTTGCAGTGGTGCGTGTGAACTCATCAATATTCTTGCGTGTGCCGGGACCGGCGGAGCGCGATGCGACGGTGGCAACGATCTCGGCATAATCGACTGCTTGCACCCGGCTAACGGCCGCTACGATCGGAATCGTCGCCTGGCCACCGCAGGTGACCATGTTGACGTTCATCTCGCCCTTGCCCACGTGCTCTGCGAGATTCACTGGGGGTACACAAAAGGGGCCAATGGCTGCCGGAGTGAGATCAATCGCGACCACACCATGAGCGCGCAGCTTCGGCGCATGCTCGGCGTGCACGTAGGCGGAGGTCGCATCAAAGGCGATCTGAATCTGATCGGCCACTAGGTGTGGAAGGAGGCCATCTAGGCCGTCGGATGTGGTTTTTAAGCCCAGCGCTTTTGCGCGCTTCAGGCCATCGGATTCGGGGTCCACACCGACCATCCAGACGGGATGGATGCAGGTGCTGCGTAAGGCCTTAATCAGCAGATCAGTGCCGATGTTGCCAGAGCCTATCAGGGCGACGTTGATCTTCGGCATGGGTTCCTTAGCTATTCTGTCTGGGCTATCTATGGGCTACAGGGCCCGGCTGCCGCCTCACGGCGGGAGCCGGTAGACGGGTTAAAATGGCGGCCGTGCATTAAATTCTACCGTGCATTGCGTAATAGGCGCAAACTTTAGCTACGAGCTATCGCACGGCCGGGGAGGGTGATGTGGCAGCGCCTATCAAAATTGACGAGATTACGCTTGATGACACGGATCAAAAGATCATCACGCTGCTGAAGGCGGATGGTCGAGCGACCAATCAGGATATCGCCCGGGTCTTAAAAATTGGCGCTACCACGGTCAGTGCGCGCATCCGCCGTCTGGAGCGTGCCCGCGCACTGAGAGTGGTCGCGGTCAGTGACTTTTCGGCCTTGGATCTGAATGTCTTGTTGGCGGTAGGCATTGAGGTGGAGGGTCGGCCCGCTGAGGATGTTGGTGCTGATCTGGCCCATTTTCCAGAAGTGTTTGGCGTACACCTAGTGACTGGTGCGCGTGACATTGAGGCGCTGGTTGCCGTGCAAGACTTGGCGGCTCTCAAGGTGTTTATGGAGCGGGATATCGTTAAGGTCAAAGGCATTCGTCGCATGACGGCCGGTATTGCGGTTGATATTGTTAAGTTCAATTTCGACATGGCGCCGATCGCATGAGCGCAGACAACGTTCGCAAATTAGATCCGCTCGATCACAAGATCATTAATGTGCTCTCCAAAGACGCACGCGTCAGTAATCGTCGCATCGCGCTGCAGTTGGGCGTGACGGAAGGCACGATCCGCGGACGCATCAAGCGCCTAGAAGAGACCAATGCGATCCGCATGACCGCGGTGACCAGCACCCATTTGGCGCATTCGTTGCGGCCGGTACTGATTGGCATTGAGGCTAATCATGCAGAGATAAAGGCGCTATGTCAGAAGTTGGCGGCGATGCCAGAGATTCGCTGCGTCATTCGCATGCTGGGTCGCTATGACCTATTGGCCATTGGCCTATTTGAGTCATTAGAAGAGATCGCACAGATTGCTAACAATCGAATCCTGGCGTTACCCGGTGTGCGACATGTGGAAACATCCATTGCCGTCAAGACGCTGAAGTACGACCATCGCGTCGCCAAAATCACATCGAACTGGCGGCATTCTAAGTAGCCGCCCTGCGAAGAGCGCTTAGGCGACGCGTACCTTGGGTAGGGCCTTGCCGCGGCGCATGGTGTTGATAAACTCACCGAATGGAGCCGGCGTGGCGACTGGGGTGCTGTCATCTAACGGAGCGCGGTCCCAAAACTCTTTCCATGACGGAAAGAGATCATGGAAGCTGCCTTCGTAGGGTGTGACCTCAGGCCAGCGCATCTTATTGTCGCCAAGCGGCGGCTGATTAAGATCCGTCGCGTACCAGTAAAGCGGTAAGCGGCGGCGGAAATACCAACGACCATCGATGCGCTCATAGCGATCGAAATACATCATTTGCATGATCACCCATTGGGTGTTGGTCTCGTGCTCATTCTTGGAGTACACCACGCCCTGCGCGGTGTTCTGATCGATCAGTTCAATGATGTGCCCACCAATGTGATGCGCCGTACCGGTGAAGGTGTTGCGCATGGTGCTTTCAAACCAAGCACGTAGCGCGGCTCGGCCTGTTTTGCCGTCCCCAACGCGGATGTCCTCTGGGAAAAGGCCTGCCCACGCGGTTGAGTCACGCATGTCCAGTGCCAGCGAGTACTTGGCAGCCAGTTGGCGGATTTCATCTAGGCTTTCTAAGCGATCTAAGCGCTCCGCCAATGCGGAAAGCGCACTGCTGTCCTGACGCGTAGCGTCCATGCGCTTAGGTGCCTGGCAGTCTAGAGGGCAGTCCTGGGATGGTGTACTCAGGCGCATCCACTTGCTTTAAGAACTCTTGGCGTCGTGCGCGCGGGTTGTAAAACTGCTTGTACCAGATGCGCGCTTTATGAAAAGGGCCGTCGCACGGCACTTGCAGAATATTGACGGCGGGCCGCTTGCTTCCCCAGACATCGAAGTCCTGCGCGAACGCCACGCGATCGGCCTCTTGATAGGCGCGTGCGCCAGCGATGTCTTGCTCGGTTGGTGGTGATTGAGGTGCTTTGACGAGTAGGGCGTGCCAAACCTGAATCACGCCTTCTTCAACCGAGGTGTGGCCGATGAAAATAATCGATTCACCCATACCAAACATCTTGGACAGTAAAAATCCTGGGCCGTGATAGGTGGTATCGGTGGTGAGGATGGGGCTCACGCCATTTTCGCCCACCAAGGTGCGATGTCCGCCACCTTGGTATTGCACCGCGAGGTGCTCTTTGAATTCATTGCGGAAGTATTGCACGGTGGATCCGTGCACGGGCGCTAGGTGCGAGTAGTCGGCGATGTTGTCGATCACCTCTTGCGGATGGCAGGCCAGCGTGCCCAAGTGATCAAACTTCCATCGAATCCACTGAGGGTTATCCCATTCGGGTAGAGATGGCGCTTCCCACTCAGGCTCTAGTCCTTCTGGGTCGAACCAAACAAAAATGGCGCCGATGCTTTCAACGACCGGCCATGACTTGATGTTGGCCGCTTTTGGGATCGGCCCCTTGTTGTAGGGAATATCATTGCACTTGCCATCTGGGCCAAAGCGCCAAGCGTGGTACGGACAGCGAATGGAGTCGCCCTCGACTTGGCCGTCATGAACGACGTAGGAGCTGTTGTTACGTGCGATGTGGGTGCCCATGTGTGGGCAATAGGCATCGAGTAGGACAACGCGGCCACTCTTGCCACGATACAACGCGAAGTCTTGTCCAAAGAAACGGACCGCTTTGGGCTTGTCCGTGACTTCGGATGCTTCCGCGATCATGAACCAACCGCGTGGGAAAACGTATTCGCCGAGGTTGTAGTCTGCAGTGCGTGCCATGGTGTTCACTTCTGGCTGTGCCAGGGCTTGTTATAAACAGTCGTTCCCGCTGTCGCATCCGGTGAGCGCTGGAGTCACGCGCCTGGGGGCTTGGCCTCACCAGTCGGCTCATCTCCGAGGGCTCTAGGGCGACCGTCCAAAACTATCAGGTTCAGCCCTCGCGCGCTAGATGTGGATGGGTGTGGAGGCCGGTTGGTGAGGCCGGTTGGCCGGTTCGCAAAAGGCTGTTTACCGATTTATTTTGCTGTTATACATACAAGTACGCATAGGAGGTCTGGTGGTTAGACGCGCAATATTCGAGAAGGGGAAGTCCATGTGGCTTGCGCGGGCGTCTGTGCGGATGGTGTGTCATGTCGGTTGAGTGGACGCCACCGCCACGACCGGAGTGGCTCTCTGCGTTTTTGGCAGAGTCCCGTTCGATGGATGTGCCATCGATGGTCTCACTCGATGCGGATGAGTTAATTGCCACCGCCGTGCGCCACACCGGCCTGACTGACTTCGGGCCTGACGACTGGCGCGAACCCTTTGCTTTATTGACTCGATCGCTTAAGGAGGAAGCCGATCTGCATCTGTGGGGCCGACTGATGACGCGCACTGAGTTGCTGAATGGCTTAGAGCAGCGTCTGCAGATTGAGGCGGCCTTCACGGCGCATCCGGAGATTAATGACGAAGTGATTGATAGGCCAATTATTATTGTTGGCCTGCCGCGTTCAGGCACCTCGATACTGCATGAGATTCTGGCGCAAGATGAGCGCTTGATGGCGCCGAGCAGTTGGGAGTTGTTGTACCCGGCGCCACCGCCAGAGGCGGCGTCGTATCGTTCGGATCCTCGGATCGAGCGTGCGCATCATCTGTTTACCCAGTATGCGCGGGTCGCGCCGACCTTTGCGGCGATGCATGAGATGGGTGCTTGGGTGCCGAACGAATGCGCTGTGGCTTTTAAGATAGCGTTTCGGTCAGGTCACACGGCTGGACTGTCCTACATACCCACTTATGCGAATTGGCTATTCGCGGCGGATCTCACCCCGGCGTATCGTTACTACCGGCGCATTTTGCAGTTACTGCAGTGGCGTAATCCACGCATGCGTTGGTTATTAAAATCACCCGATCACCAGCCTTATTTGCCCACACTGTTTAATGTCTTTCCGGATGCGCAGGTCGTCCTGACGCATCGCGACCCACTGCGTGCGCAAGCCTCCGCCACCAATATGATCGGCACCCTGTATTGGATGCGCAGTGATCGCCGTTTCGATGCGGCCGGTTTTGAGAGTTTGTTGGATCCTCGCTTTACCGCACAACGGCTCAATCAAATGATTGATTGGATCGAGCAGGGTGTCCTGCCGAGGCAGCAGTTGATTGATATGCACTATAGCGATCTGATGACAGATCCTAAGGGTTCGGTGCAGGCTTTGTATGATCGCTTAGGGATTGAGTGGTCGACGCAGGCTCGGCACGCGGCAGAGCGCCATCTGCAGAGTAAGCCGAAAGGAAAGTTTGGTGCCCATCTGTATAAAACAGAGGAGTCCAACGAGGTGCGGGCTTATTTTGAGCGCTATCAGCAGTATTTTTCAGTGCAAAGCGAAGGAGGCTCCGAATGAGCGTAGAGGTCGATCGCACCCTGCGTTTGGCATGGGAGAGCTTCTGTGATGAGTTAAAAAGTGCCGGGGACATTGCGTTTAGACCACAGGCGCCCACCGGTGAGGTGGATCGCGCCGGAGCGATCCGGCTATTGTCTCGGAATATCGCTTTGGCGCTCGCTTTTAAGCTTGAGAACGCGGATCCCGCCTATCCCATGCTGATGCATTACTTTGATCCGTTCCGTAAGCAGGGCGGAGATAACAGCGATGCACTGTATGTCGGTGCGCCCATGAATGGGGTAGACACCTATCGTTTGGTTGGTCGTCTGGGCAGTGCGCGTTATTTTGCCATCACGGTCGTAGAGACGGGTCCTACGCCCTATGGGGGTGGTGTCGCAGCGACCGTGTTTGGTGAGGACATAGAGACCGACAGCGACGGTCGCTTTTCGCTGGTGTTTTCGCCGCAGGAGCAGCCTGGGCATTGGATCAAGACCACGCCCAACACCTTTCGGGTTACCGTTCGGCAGTTCTTTGCAGATTGGGAGCATGAAGAGCCGATGGAGGCGCACATTGAGCGCGTAACAGGCGATGGGGGTGCGCCGCAGTTAAGCGCGGCTCACGTGGCCAGTGGGTTAGCCGATGCGGCGGCTTGGCTTAAGATCTCATTGACCTATTGGGCCGATATGATCGAGAAGTGGAAGCGGCGTCCCAACCACTTTCTGTCGTATCGCCAGTTAGATGATCATAAGATCGACGCGACGCCGGGCGGTGAGCCGCTCATTGCGTATTGGCAGCTGCCGCCTGATGAGGTGCTGATCGTTCGGGTGGTACCGCCCCCTACGGCTAAATACTGGGCGGTGGAATTTGGTAATTACTGGTGGGAAACCATGGATTACCGTTTTCGCTTGGCGAATACCAACTGCCATTACGCGAGGCTCGAGCCCAACGGAGAGCTCATCATCGTGGTGTCGCACGAGGATCCGGGTGTGCCCAACTGGCTCGACCCGTCTGGGCACAGCGAGGGCTATCTGACGGTGCGGTGGATGCTGGCGGAGACCTGTCCGATTCCTCAGTGCCAACAGATGAAACGAGCCGATCTGGCGCGGGCCTTGCCGGCGGGTGTTGCGCGCATCACGCCTGAGGCGCGCGCCTTGCAGATCGCGGCTAGGCGCCGGGGTGTGGCGCGTCGCTTCAAGTGGTAAGCGCTGGGTTTTAACGGCTCGTCAGGCGGGGCGGGTATCGGCTCAGTCAGTTTCTACTCGTATTATGCGTAAAAATTACGCTTTCTTTTTGCGTAAAATGACTTTCATTCCGCAATTCATGTTTTAATATTGCGAGCTAAAAAAGCACCACTCGAGGTGACGGCGGCGCGGCCGGCTGACACTATATAAAGAGTGTGGCTAGCGAGCGTGGCCGCAGGATCGAAAACATAGGGGAGCGAGAGCTATGACCGTTAATTCATTGGGCTACGTGATCGTCGAATCAACCGATGTCGGCAAGTGGCGTAGTTTCGGCGTCGATACCATCGGATTAATGGAGGGTGCGCCCGGTCCAGATGGCAGTTTGCGTTTGCGCATCGACCACCGTCCCTTTCGCATCGCTGTACTGCCGGGTAAGGCCGATCGATTTGTGACCGCCGGGTGGGAGTTTGTGGACGATGCGGCACTGAGTGCCTGTGTGAATGGTCTGCAAGTCGCGGGTGTCACGGTCACGAAAGGATCCGCCGCTGAGGCGCAAGCACGAGAAGTGCGTACCTTGTATCGCTGCCAGGATCCATCCGGAAATTCGGTCGAGATGTACGTCGGTCGTCATGTCGACTATCTGCCCTTTGCATCACCGCACGGTGTGACCGGTTTTGTCGCGGATGAGCAGGGCATGGGGCATGTCGTGTTGCCTGCGCCGAAGCTTGAGGAAACGCGTGCGTTTTATCAGCAGCATTTAGGTTTTGGTGACTCGGATCAAATGTGGCTCGCCATGAGTCCTAATCCGGCTGATCCCAAGCTCGGTATCTACTTCATGCATGCCAATAACCCGCGCCATCACAGCCTAGCGTTGATGGGTGCACCGGTTCCATCCGGTTGCGTGCACATCATGCTAGAGGCCTACACCATTGACGACGTGGGTTATGCGCTCGAGCGTTGCATGGCCAAGGGTGTGCACATCAGTTCATCGCTGGGTAAGCACTCCAACGACTTTATGGTGTCCTTCTATGCGCAGACACCGGGTGGCTTTGATTTGGAGTTTGGTTACGACGGGCTAGAAGTGGACTGGAGCACGTGGGTGCCCACCACCAGCTTAGTGCCTGACTTATGGGGCCATCGCTGGTCACCCCCGCCTGCGCCTTGATTACACGGTGAGAGAGAAGATGTTAGACAAACGTATGCCACTAGAAGATATGGTGGCGCAATTGCGCGATGGGATGACCATCGGTATTGGTGGGTGGGGCGCACGGCGTAAGCCGATGGCGTTGATACGCGCCATTTTGCGTTCGCCTTTGAAAGATTTGACGGTCGTCTCTTATGGCGGGCCGGATGTCGGCATGCTGCTAACGGCGGGCAAGATTAAAAAGCTCGTCTTTGGTTTTGTGTCGATGGATTTAATTCCACTCGAGCCGCACTTTAAGGCCGCACGTCAAGCGGGCAGCTTTGAGGTATGGGAAGTGGACGAAGGCATGGTGCAATGGGGGCTTCGAGCAGCTGCTGCTGGCTTGCCGTTTCTGCCGACTCGCGTGGGCTTGGCCTCTGACATCGTTCGTCGTGCCGCCGGTCTTAAAATGATTCGCTCGCCTTACGATGATGGTGAGGAGTTCGTGGCCATGCCGGCGTTGCGTCTTGATGCGGCGCTCTTGCATGTCAATGAAGCCGATCAGGTGGGTAACACCGTGATCTTAAGTCCAGATCCGTTTTTTGATGATTTGTTTGGTCGTGCGGCTGATCGCACCTTTGTGACCTGTGAGCGATTGGTACCCACTGCAGCCATCTGTACGACGGAGCGTGCGCGCTATAACCCGTTTGAGCGCTCGGTGGTGACCGGTGTGGCGGAGGTGCCCTTTGGGGCGCACCCCACGGCGAACGGTCCAGACTATGGCATTGATGTGGCCCATCTCACGGCCTATGGGGCGGCAACGTCTGCAGAGGCTTGGGCTGAGTACCGCGCGCGCTTTGTCGATGTGCCTAATCACGACGCCTATGTGGCGGCGGCGGGCGGTGCTGCGCAGCTCGCATCGGTTGCCTTGCCCGTCTTTTAATGTCTTTGGTGGAGTGAGACTCAATGACCGATCACAGCTACTCGCTAGCAGACCTTTGCATCTGCGCGGCGGCGGAAGCCTGGCGCAATAATGGTGAGGTATTGGCCAGTGGTATCACCTTGATTCCACGCCTAGGGGCCAGTCTAGCGAAGTTAACGTTTAGCCCTGACTTGATGATGACGGACTCAGAAGCCTATCTGGTGGCTGAGCCGGTGCCTGTTGGTAAACGCGGTGCTTACGTCCCGGTGGTGGAGGGATGGATGCCCTATGCGCGTACCTTCGATTTGTTATGGGGCGGTCGTCGTCACGCGATGATTGGTCCCACACAGGTTGATCGCTTCGGGCAAAGCAACCTGAGCGTGATCGGTGATTACACCAAGCCCGCCGCTGCGCTCTTAGGTGTGCGTGGTCTACCGGGCAACAGTATTCATCATGCCAATAGCTATTTCTTTCCCATCCACAGCACGCGTTCGCTGGTGAAAGGCGAAGTCGACATGGTGGGTGGTATTGGTTACAACCCAGCGCGCTGGCCATCGGGCGTCAAACCCCGCGGTCTTGATCTGCGCTTGATCGTCACGGACTTGGCGGTGCTTGATTTTGAAGGTAAGGACCACGCCATCCGCGTGCGCTCCTTGCATCCGGGCATAACGCTTGAGCAGGTGCAGGCAGCGACCGGTTTTGAGTTAGAAGTACCTGCCGCGATTCCTCTGACGGCGGCGCCCACGCCTGAACAGTTAGCCATCATTGCGATGCTTGATCCGCAGCGGCTACGCGATGGGGTGTTCAAAGGAAATCCGCCGGGCGATCGCCGGACCTAAGCAATGAAGGACCCCTTACACACCCCACTTTGTGACTTATTGGACTGTCGATACCCGGTCATTCAGACAGCGATGGGTTGGGTAGCGCGTCCCGAGTTGGTGGCGGCCACCGGTAACGCTGGCGGCTTTGGTTTTCTTGCCTGTGCAGTGATGTCGCCTGATGAAGTGGGACCTGCGATTGATCAGGTGCGTTCGCTCACGACAGCACCGTTTGGTGTGAACTTCCATATGTTTCAGCCAGGTGCTGATCGCATTGTTAAAACCATCATTGAGAAGCGTGTCAAAGCGGTGAGCTTTGGTCGCGGCCCGGATAAGAAAATGATCGCGCAGTTTCGGGATGCAGGCATTCGTTGTATTCCAACCATCGGTGCGGTCAAGCATGCGCAGAAAATGGCAGAGCTTGGCGTCGATGCGGTGGTGGTACAAGGTGGTGAGGGTGGCGGCCACACGGGTTCTGTGCCCAGCACCATCTTGTTGCCGCAGGTGCTAGATGCCGTGACCTTGCCTGTGGTCGCGGCGGGCGGATTCGCCGATGGTCGTGGTTTAGTCGCCGCACTGGCGTATGGCGCGCAAGGCATTGCCATGGGCACACGATTCCTGATGACGCGCGATTGCCCGGTGCCTGATGTCACCAAGCAGCGTTACGTCAAAGCGGGTACCGGCGATATTTTAGTGACCGAGCGAGTCGATGGGATTCCTCAGCGCATGATTCGTAATGAAGTGCTCGATCGGATCGAGCGCGCCGGTGGGCTATCCAAGCTGGTGCGCGCCTTGGGGAGTGCCCTTGAGCTTAAGCGTGAGACGGGCGCTAGCTGGTTGGAATTGTTATCGATGGCGCGACAGATGCATCACAGTGGCGGACTGAGCTTTAGTCAGTCCTTATACGCAGGCATTGCGCCTGCTTTGTTTCGACGCTCCATGGAGCAGGGACGTCCGCAGCAAGGGCTATTGGCCACCGGCTTAGTGGCGGGTCGTCTGGATAGTTTGCCGAGTTGTGCTGAGCTAATGGAGCAGATCATGCGCGATGCCCGAGCGCGGCTGGTGGCGCTTGGGGCAAGCGCTTAAGTATTGATTACGACAGGACTGACGCTATGCCAATTCGTACTGCCATCAAAGACCACATCGGCGAAATCATCCTCGATCATCCGCCAGTTAATGCGCTGGGTACGCAAGGTTGGAGTGAGTTGGCGCAGATCATTGCAGAACACGGCCGTCATCCGGATGTGCGGGTGCTGCTGATCCGGGCAGAGGGTAAGGGATTTTGTGGTGGGGTTGATATCAAAGAGATGCAGGCGCACCCCGAGCGTATTGTCGAGTTAAACCGTGGCAATTACCTGACCTTCAAAGCGATTCGTGCCGCCGAGGTACCGGTCGTGAGTGCGGTGCATAATTTTGTGATCGGCGGTGGTATTGGTATCTGTGGTGCAAGTGACGTGGTGATCGCTGCTGAGGATGCGTATTTCTCATTGCCTGAGATCGACCGCGGCGCCATGGGTGGGGCGGCGCACTTATCGCGACTATTGCCATTGCATAAGGTGCGCGCGACTTTCTTTACGGGTGGTCGGGTGTCCGCCGCTGAGGCGTATCGCTTAGGTGCGGTTGAGAAATTGGTGTCACGTGAGGCTTTGCTTGGCGAGGCAATGGCTTTTGCCGCGATTATTGCCTCAAAGAGTCGCGCCGCTTTGAA